>JAWXUR010000137.1:0-3765 GCA_044426265.1 Clostridia bacterium | reverse complement strand
TTACTTTTTTTGGGCAAGCAAAAAAACGTAACGCCCCTGCGGCAGCAGAAACGTGACTAAAAACATCAACAAAAGTAAACACAAACCGAAAATTTCCAACAACCACAAAACCAAGAACGGCAGAAAAATCAACCAACACGCAAACGAAAAAACGATAACACAAAACCAAAAAAATAAAAAGAAAAACAACAAACCCAAAATCCAGTACCAAACCCAAAGAAAGCCACCGCAGTGCGAGAGGATTTTCAAGGATACCTCCTTGAATGCTTTTTTTGTTTTCCTCTTTTTTGGGGCGTGCTTTTTTTTGGCGGTTAACCGCCAAAAAACTGTACTAAAAAAATAAACTTGAATTTTTTTTGACAAAGTGTTATAATAAAACTAACTAACTAAGGAGATGTTTTTATGATTTCAGTAGCTATTGCAGCCTATAAAGGCGAAAGATATATTTCAGAGCAAATTGAATCGATTTTGCCTCAACTTGGCGCTAATGATGAGATTATCGTTTCGGACGATAAACCAAACGGCGCAACTGGGCGAATTGTTCAAAAAAATGGCGGAGCAAGACCAACGCATTGTTTATGTCACTGGCCCATCTCAAGGCATTGTTATGAATTTCACCAACGCCATTCGTCACTGCCATGGTGACATCATTTTTCTTTGCGACCAAGACGATGTGTGGCTTCCAGACAAAGTGACTCGTGTGATGGAAAAACTCAACTCGGGCGCTGACTTAGTGCTTCATAACGCCTATGTCACCGATGAGAAATTAAACATTACTAACTATTCGTTTTTCGAGCAGCGTGGAAGCAAATCTGGGTTTTTAAGCAACATTTTCAAAAACTCATACATGGGTTGCTGCATGGCTTTCAAAAGAAAAATGCTCAAACACATCATGCCTATTCCTCGTGCAATTGCAATGCATGACCAATGGATTGGCATCATTTGCAACATTTATGGCAAGGTTGAGCTGATAGATGCACAGCTTATTTATCATCGAATGCACGGCGATAACGCCACAGCTGAAAGACAAATTAGCTTTTCTCAAAAGCTTAGCTGGCGCAATTATTTAATCAGACGTTTGTTCAAGCGTGTTTTTATTCGAAAATAGTTTCTTTTCGTACACTGCTTCGCAGGCACTGAACCAATGCAATTTTCTCAAACACTCCAGCAATCAAAAAAAGGAGGATATCCATGAATAAATGCAAAGTTTCCGGTTGTATCGTAACATACAATCATAAAGGGAAAATCGATGCCACAATTGACTCAATTCTTGAAATGACAAAGGGAGTTGATTTCACTTTGTACATCAGCGACAACAACTCAGCGGACTCAACTGCCGAGTACATTAAAGAAAAATATCCGCAAGTTGTGGTTATTGAAAATAAATCAAACGATGGTTTTGGTGCAGGGCATAACAAAATTTTGCCTTTGCTCGATTCAAAATATCACGTTGTGATAAACCCAGATATCATTTTTGATAGCGACGTTATCACCACCCTTTGCGAATTTTCAGACCAAAACCCAGAAGTTGGAATGCTTTCGCCGCAAATACGCTTTAAAAATGGCGATATTCAGCAGCTCGGCAAGAAAAATCCAACAGTGCGCTACCTCGGCGCTCACTTTTTGCACAGTGGCGATGAAGAAGATAGCGAAATCATCAACGAATATTGCATGAATGATAAACCACAAGATGGACCATTTGAAATAACAAATGCAACAGGCTGTTTCATGTTTTTCCGTACAAGCACATTTAAACAACTCGGCGGTTTTGATGAAAGATTTTTCATGTATTTAGAAGATTGCGACATCGCAAGACGTGCGAGTGAGATTTCAAAAGTCTTGCATTTTCCAACAACGTATGTCATTCATCTTTGGGAGCGTGAAAGCAAGAGAAACTATAAACTGTTGAAAATTCATGTCACTTCAATTATCAAATATTTCCTCAAGTGGGGCATTAAATTTTAAACGAAGGGGTCGCAATAGTGAAAAAAATTATATACAGTGTGTACGCTGTGATTTTTAATTTTTATAGATTGATTTTCAAGGTAAAAGAAGATAGAGTGTGCTTCGTTTCAATGCATAATGAAAACTTCAACGACTGCCTTGGTGGAGTGTACAAAGAGTTAAAAAAACTCGGCAAACATGAATTTGTTTTCATCAATCGTGAAGATTTGCAAGTTTCAATCAAAAATTTGCCTAAACTCATAGGCTTTTTCCTAATAAAATCAAAGCAGCTCGCAACATCAAACTACGTTTTTTTAAACGACAACTTCTTACCAATGGGAAATCTAAACTTCGATGAAAAAGTGCAAGTTTGTCAGCTTTGGCATGGCGAGGGAGCGTTTAAAAAATTCGGACTTAGCATTAAACAAGATAGCTTCACTCGAGAAATGGAAATAAAGGCAAATGCAAAATTAACAAGTGTGATTTGCACCTCAACAAGTGCTGCAAAGATTTACGCTGAGGCTTTTGGCGTGGCAGAAGAAAAAGTTCATGTTCTCGGCTCAGCAAGAGTTGATTATTTTTATGATGAAAAAAATGCAGTTAAAGCCAAACAAAAACTAAGTGAATTATATCCGCAGACTAAGGGAAAAACTGTGGTTTTATATGCACCAACTTTTCGTGACGACCCTAGCAAAAACGAAGAGTTATTGAGCAATTTTGATTTTGAAAAGTTTCAAAATGAACTTGGAAAAACTCATGTTTTATTAGTAAAATTGCACCCACAAGTGCCAGCAAAACTCATAGAGCTGCATGGCGCTATCAATGTTAGTGACTATGATGATGTGCGTGAGTTAGTTCTCAGCTGTGATATGCTTATCACTGATTATTCTTCGATTGCAATGGATTTTTCACTTGTGAATAAAAAGGCGATTTATTTTGCGTTTGATTTGAGTGATTACATAAAAGACCGTGATTTTTATTTTGATTATGAAAGTTTTGTTAGTGGTGAAGTTGCACGAGATACAGCAGAGGTTATTGAGTGTGTCAAAAAAGATTTTTGTGAAGTTAAAAATGATAGATTTAAGAGGTTTAATTTTGATTTTGATGATGATCAAAATGCGAAGAGAATAATTGAGTTTGTTTTTGGATAAAAATCATGTAAAATTTTACTCAATTTTTTTAAAAAAATTGCGGATTCTTAAGGCAGAGCCTTAAGTCGCTTGTCGCAAGAGCGAAACACCCCAAGTAAATTGAGAATTGAGAATTGAGAATTGAGAATGGAAAATTAAAGCAAAGCAAATGCGATTCAAAAAATAAAACAAATTAACAAAATGCGATATCGTTTCCCAAAAGAGCAATCTAAAGGAAAACGATATCGCATTTGCGTTAGCAGTAAAAGAGCGAAGCGATTTTTACGGACTGGTTGATGAATTTAAATGAAAACAAAAATTTTTGTTATCGAATAAGATTGATATAATTTTTTTGTTTTTACGCCGTTCTCGGGCGGATAATATCCGCCCCTACGTGATTTCAAAAAATTCGATGAAAAAACGTAGGGCACGACCCCTGTGTCGTGCCGTTGTTCGGTTTCGTGATTTCACGAAACAAAAACCACCATGTTTAAGGGAAAATGAATAAATCCCAACGTCGGCACGACACAGGGGTCGTGCCCAATACAAGCAACTTAAGGAAAAAATAGAAACCACGAACGCAGTTCGTGCACTATCTCCGTAGGGGAGTGGGTTCTACCCCTCCCTGTTCCCAATTCCACCCAATTTAATGCAAACAGCATGGGTGTGGTTTGCGTTATCGATTTAAATG
>JAWXUR010000136.1:0-3765 GCA_044426265.1 Clostridia bacterium | reverse complement strand
GTCTCTTAGTTATAACAACCTTGCTCTTTTATATAGCAACACTCAAAGATACACACAAGCAGAGAAAATGTATAAACAAGCTATAGAAATATTTGAAAGATTAGCAAAAGAAAGCCCAGCAGCTTTTGAACCTGATTTGGCTCAGAGTTATAACAACCTTGCTAGTTTATATAGAGCCACTCAAAGAAACACAGAAGCAGAGCAAATGTATAAACAAGCTATAGAAATATTAGAAAGATTAGCAAAAGAAAGCCCAGCAGCTTTTGAGCCTAAATTGGCTGATAGTTATAACAACCTTGCACTTTTATATAGTGACTCGCAAAGAAACACAGAAGCAGAGCAAATGTATAAACAAGCTATAGAAATACAAGAAAGATTAGCAAAAGAAAACCCAACAGCTTTTGAACCTGATTTGGCTACGAGTTATAACAACCTTGCTATTTTATATTTTATAGCAGATAGATATTTGGAATCAAAAGAAAGATATAAACAAGCTATAGAAATATATAAAAAGTTGAAATCAAAAAATAAAAGAACATACAAATCAGATATAAGAAAAATAAAATTAAATTTGATACTCATGAAGGTATTAGAATTTCTAGATAAAACATAAGCTGAGTTTTAATAAACTAACCCACCAGCATTTTTGGCGGCAAAACCGCCAAAAATTGTACCACCACAAAACAAACCCAATCAAAACCAAAAAAATCATTGAAACCAACCAAAAAAAGGTGTATAATAAAGCACATAAACAAAAAAGAAAAGGTGAAACAATGAAAAATATAGCAATAATTGGTGCTGGCGGAATTGCTGGCAAAATGGCAGACACAATCAATGCAGTTGATGGCGCAAATGCGTACGCTATCGCTTCAAGAAGTTTGGAAAAAGCTGAAGAATTTGCAGCGAAACATAATTTTGATGTGGCGTACGGCTCGTATGAAGAATTAGTTGCTGACCCAAAAATTGACCTCGTTTATGTTGCAACTCCACATTCTCACCATTATAAATGCATGAAAATGTGCCTTGAAGCTGGCAAAAAGGTGCTTTGCGAAAAAGCTTTCACAGTTAATGCTGATGAGGCTAAGGAAATTTTGGCGATGGCTAAAGAAAAAAATCTCTTAGTTGCTGAGGCAATTTGGACTAGATATTTGCCTGCTCGCAAGATGATAAACGATCTTATTGATGCTGGTGAAATTGGCGAAAGAGTTAGCATGATGGCGAACCTTGGCGGAAATTTGACTGGTCGAGATAGAATCGAGAAAAAAGAGCTCGCTGGTGGTGCGCTTTTGGATATGGGTGTTTATGTGCTGACTTTGATGCGTATGTTCTTCCCTGAAAACATCGTTGAAACTTCTTCAATGGTTGATCAAGAGGCAGATGGAGTTGATAAACTTGAAAGTCTTTGCCTTAGATTAGAAGAACGAAAAATGGTGAATTTGGTGTGCACAACTCGCTCAATGATGAGATCTGGCGCAACAATCAGCGGCACAAAAGGTTTCATTCAATTTGTTGGCGCAACTAACCCTGAAAGTATTTTGGTTTGCCGTCCTCGTGAAAACTATGAAAAAGTTTATGAAATTCCAAAGCAAATTAACGGCTTTGAATATGAGCTTGAAGCTTGCATGAAAGCCATTGACGATGGAAAAATCGAGTGTGAGCAAATGCCACATAGTGAAATTATTTTCATGATGGAATTGATGGATTCTTTCAGAAAATCTTGGGGATATGAAATCCCTGAAGTTAGATAAACAAGTCAAAAAGCTTGCGTAAACGAGATGACATCGTCTGCGCAAGCTTTTTAAATTTATACGTATTGTTAACTATGTAAAACTGCTGCGGTATATATTGACATTGTTATATATTTATGTTAAACTTAACTTGGTATAAAATTAGCATTTTAGCGTGTTGCGCAGTACAGTTTTTTCGCTTTGCGAAAAAAAGTACGCCCCCACACTAAAAGAACTGTTAATTTGCAAAAAAACATATAAGAATTTTTGGAGGAACGAAGAAATGAATCTAAAGAAAACAAGCAATAAAATCATAATCACCGCTTTAATCGCAGTTTTAATGATTTGCGCAGCTCCACTTAGCCAAATGGTTGGTTTCGATTTTGCGACAGCTATCGAAGCTGAAGCGGCTGACTCTCTCACTTGGGAAGTAAGCAGCACAACACTCACAATCAGCGGCACTGGTGCAATGGAGGATTATTCTGCAAGCAGTAAAGCTCCTTGGAGCTCAAGCAGCGCAGTGATCAAAACTGTTGTTATCCAAGACGGTGTAACAAGTATCGGCGATTACGCTTTTTACTGGTTCACTAGCTTAACAAGTGTTACAATGGCTGATTCAGTTGAATCAATCGGCGATCAAGCTTTTTACAATTGTACAAGCCTTAAAACTCTCACCATTGGTGATGGAGTAACAACAATTGGCACAGATGCTTTTGCTGTTTGTACTGCTTTAACAACTGTAACTCTTGGCGATAGCGTTGAAGTTATCGATGCAGGTGCTTTTTCTTGGTGCTCGGCACTCACAACAATCACAATTCCAGCATCAACAACTTTAATCGGTGAAAATGCTTTTTATTCTTGTGATAGCTTAAAAACTGTTAATTATGCTGTTAACTCAGACGCTTGGGCAAAAGTTAGCGTTCATTCAAACGGAAACTCAGCTTTAGGTAGTGCAAGTTTCACATATGGATATTATGTTGACGCTCCAGTGATCACTTCAGTTGTTGTGGTTGATTATGAAACTATCACAATCAATTGGGATTTAGTTGGCTACGCTGAGGGCTATAGAGTTTATGGATTAATCGATGGTACATACGCAAACATCAAAACTGTTAGCGGTTCAACATCTTCAACTTACACAATAACTGATCTTAATCCAAACACAGAATATACATTCGCAGTTAGAGCTTATGATAGAGATGCAGACAGCGTAGCTATTTTCGGCGATTACAGCGAGGCATACGTGGTTTCAACTGCAACTGCTCAACCTGTCATTTCAAGCACATCAAGCACTGACACAACTGCAACTTTCTCATGGAAAGCAGTTGACGGCGCTGACGGATATAGAGTGTATAAAGTTGTTGATGGTGTTTACTCTTCAATGGAAACAATTTCAGCTTCAACACTCACTTACACAGTAGAAGGTCTTGACTATGAAACAGAATATAGCTATGCAGTTAATGCATATGTTAGAAATTTTGATGGTGTTGCTTACTTCCTCACAATGAGTGAAGTTGCAACAATTAGCACAACTGAAAAAATCTTGCTTCCATCTTATGTTGAAGAAATCACAGTCACAAACGGCAGCACATGGCTCACTCTTGACTGGGAAGCAGACGAGGGCGCAACAGGTTATCAAGTTTACATGAACGGCGTCAAAATTGACACTCTTTATGACAGCGAAACCACATACACAGTAACTGACCTCGACGGCGCAACAGATTACGAGTTCTCACTTCGCTCATTCTCAAAAGCAACAGGCAGCACTGTTTGGGGCACATATAGCGACACTTACACATTCACAACAAACCCATTCAAAGCAAAATTCAGCTCAAACTCAAGCACAGCAACATCAATCACAATCAACTGGAGCAAAACAGATGGAGCTGACGGATACAGAGTTTATATGCAAATCAACGGCACATACACTTCACTCGAAACAGTAAGTGCATCTACATACTCATACACAATTTCAGACCTCGACCCAGACACAGAATATAGCTTTAAGGTTAAAGCGTATACAAGAGATGTTGAGAGC
>JAWXUR010000135.1:0-3803 GCA_044426265.1 Clostridia bacterium | reverse complement strand
GTGCTCGCCAGTAAGTTTGATGTAATTTTCTGGCGAGCACAGCTCGCCCCTA
This sequence comes from Clostridia bacterium, assembly GCA_044426265.1. Taxonomy (GTDB): domain Bacteria; phylum Bacillota; class Clostridia; order Oscillospirales; family Acutalibacteraceae; genus UBA6857. The sequence goes on along the minus strand of JAWXUR010000135.1, from coordinate 3,751 downwards.
CACTATAATAAATAACATGAAAAATCCTTAAGTTCCCAGCTATGGGGTTCTACCCTTGCCATGTTAGGTTTCGTGATTTCACGAAACAAAAACCGCTAATTTAAAAGAAAATGAACAAAATCCCAACATGGAATGGTCAAGACCATTCCCTACATATTTTTATAAGGCTTCTTCTCAGCCACCCAATCCACCTTATTAACTTGCTTAGCTCGAGCAACCGCAAGTGACATTTCAGGCACATTGTCGGTTATAGTTGAGCCAGCGGCGGTGTATGAAAAATCTGCAACTGTCACTGGTGCGACTAAATTTGTGTTGCAACCGATGAAGCAGTTATCGCCAATCGTTGTTCGATGCTTGTTTTTGCCATCGTAATTCACTGTCACGCAGCCGCAGCCGAAGTTTACGTTTTTGCCCACGTCACTATCGCCAACATAGGTTAGGTGCGAAACCTTAGTTCCGTCATCAATGTTTGAGTTTTTCGCTTCAACGAAGTTGCCGAGATGTACATTTTCGCCCAAAACAGTGTTTGGTCTGATATGCACAAATGGACCGAGGTCAGCGCCGTTGCCAATTTCACTGCTATAAGCTTGAACATTGTTTAGCGAGCAGTTTTCGCCCACGATTGTGTCGTGCAAAACTGAGTTTGCACCGACAACACTGCCAGCACCGATTGAAGTTTCACCGAGCAAAAGTGTTGACGGCATAATCACAACCCCAGCGGCAATTTTTACGTTTTCACCGATAAAAACGCCGTCTAAAATTGGAATAATAACCCCATTTTCAAGATGTTGGTTGATTAACTCCATACGTTTTTGCGAAGAAGTTTCAAGCATTTCGATTATTTTTTCTTTTTTCATAAAATTTCTCCTTAGGGGTTTTGTTTTTGTTGGATAATTTATCCTTTTGTTTTATAGTTTTTCGTAATGGTTAAATTGTTTTGTTTTGCCTTCGGCAAAATCAAGGAACCCCTTAATAGGGTTCCTTACGTCAAAAAAGCTGTCCGAAGGACAGCTTTTTTGACTATCCTCCTGATTTTTCTGACGATGGGGTGTTTCGTTCGCTGCGGCGAACGACTTAAGGCTCTGCCTTAAGAAACCGCAATTTTTTAAAAAAATTGAGTAAAATTTTACATGATTTTTTCCACAATTCTCAATTCTCCATTCTCAATTCTCAATTGGCGAACAAAGTGAGCCCTATATTACCCCAGCAAATTTAAGCGCATTAAAAAGTCCATCTTCTTTAATATCAGTCGAAATAAAATCAGCCACAGCCTTAAGTCTTTCACAAGAATTTCCCATAGCAATGCCTAAATTACAAAACTGAACCATTTCAAAATCGTTGTTACTATCACCAACGCAAATTGTGTCAGCTTGCTCGATGCCGTAATACTCCATGATTTGGCGAATGCCGTGCTCTTTTGTGATTCCCACTTGCATAACTTCACCACCACGATCATCTTCAAGATAGCTCGAAGCGATAATCTCGCACACACCCTCGAGCTGTGCTTGAAGCACTGGGCGGTCGCTATCTGCTAATATATAAATGATTTTATCAATGTCATTTGCGGTTTTTGGTACGCTTGGAATCATCTTTGCACCGATTGCGAGCAGTGCATTTTGAGCCGTTAAATCTCTTTCAAACATACCCTCTGGAATGAGTTCGCCCTCGTCATTTTCGAGCGCAAAACAAGCCTTATGTTTGAAAAGAACTTCAATGATTTTTTCGTACTGCTCGGCAGTGAATGAGGATTTAAAAATAAATTTTCCATCGCAAACAACGCTTGAGCCAGCACCGAAAACTCCGTCTGTTGCACCAATGTCAAAAATCTTTTGTGCAATGAAACTTCTTTCTCTCCCTGTACAAATGAAAACTCTGTGCCCATTTTTGATTGCTGTTTGAATGGCAGTGATTGCGCTGTCATAAAGTACGTCACCATGGTCAACAACTGTGCCGTCTAGGTCTAAAAAAATTGCTTTTTTATTATCATTCATGTTTTAATCTTCCTTTTTAGAAATATATCGCCGTCACAATGTGTAAAAATATAAACATTATTTGACTAACACAACAAGCGTATATTATAATTCAAGTATATATATAAATATTAAGTAAATTTAACGGGGTTTTTCTTGACTATAACTATATTATACTTTATAATTTGTATAGTGATACTTATATATAACTTTATTCTAATACAAAATCGAAAAAATAGCAACAATAAAATTAAAAAAGGAGAAAATTAAGAAAATGATTAAATTTATCATGCCAATCGTGAAATTCTTTTTATGGTTTTTGAAATTGTTTGCTTTAATTTTGCGACCAATTTCAAAGTTGATAGCAAAATCAAACATCAAGCTTGCAAAATCATTTGAAGCTGTGGAAATCCCAAACAGGGTTGAGCCAAAAAAAGACGAAGATGGAAACTGGGTGTTTCACACCGATAAAGACTTCAAAGTCTTGCAAATTTCTGATATACATTTAGGTGCTGGCTGGTGTACGGCGAAAAAAGACAAGATGGCACTTAATGCGGTTGCATCAATGGTAACTGCGGAAGCTCCAGATTTAGTTATCGTGACTGGTGATATGTCTTATCCAGTTCCAGTGCAATCGATGACACTTAATAACGGCTTATCAGCACAAATGGTTATCGACACTTTAGAAAGTTTAGGCGTACCGTGGACAGTTGTTTTCGGCAACCACGATTCAGAGCTTTATAGTGCGTACACTAGAGAGCAAGTGGCTAAACTTTATGCAGATAAGAGCTTGAAACATTCAATCTTTGAAGAGGGTGATGAAAATATTGACGGAGTGGGCAATCAAATCATCAGAATTGAAAACTCACAAGGCATCACAACAAAGGCATTTTTCCTCTTTGATTCACATTCATATATTGACGGCGACTTCCTCGGTATTCAGTGGAAGTATGACAATATCCATGAAAATCAAGTTGCGTGGTACAAACAAAACATTCAAAAAATCGATGCAAAAAACAAGGCGGTTGATAGCAGCTACCCTATGTTTGAATCTTTCGCTTATTTCCACATTCCACTTCAAGAATATGCAAAAGCATGGAATGAGTTTGCGCAAAACGGATATAACGACACAGCAGATGTCAAGCATATTTATGGCAGAGCTGGCGAGCCAAATGAGAAATCATATCCAGGCAAAAAGACGGACAACCTCTTTGACACAATGCTCGAACTTGGCAGCACAAAAGGTGTTTTTGTTGGGCATGACCACCTAAATAATTTCAGTTTGGAGTACAAAGGCATTCGCCTTACCTATGGAAAAACTATCGACTATTTAGCATACATTGGCATTTGGAAAAAGGGCGACCACAGGGGCTGTACTTCCTTAGAATTGCCACAAGTTGGTGAGTTCGTGATTACACCGCAGACTTATTATCAAGATAAGTATCAACCAAAAGGCGAAAAAGAAAAAGCGGACATGACTTATATTCATCATAATGCATATGATGAAAAAGCAAAAGCGGATAAGTTTTTTATGTAAGTTGTGATTGAATTTAATATTAAAACGAAAAGCTCGGTTTACGCCGAGTTTTTTTGGTTTTGTGTTATCGTTTTGCGTTTGTGTAGCGGTTGATTTTTCTGCCGTTCTTGGTTTTGTGGCTGTTGGTAATTTTCGGTTTGTGTTTACTTTTGTTGATGTTTTTAGTCACGTTTCTGCTGCCGCAGGGGCGTTACGTTTTTTTGCTTGCCCAAAAAAAGTAACCAAAAAAATGGCATTTACTTTT
>JAWXUR010000134.1:0-3816 GCA_044426265.1 Clostridia bacterium | reverse complement strand
TCTAATAGTAAACAAGTTTACTATTAGCCTTATACGTCGAACCTTAGCGCTTTTCCCCAACTGATGAACCATTGGTTAGTTGGGTTTAGGGTGCATTTTCCCTTAAGTTGCTTGCATTGGGCACGACCCCTGTGTCGTGCCGATGTTGGTGTTTCGTGGCACACGAAACAAAAAACCGCAAATTTAAAAAATATTGCGTAGGGGAGGGGTTTCCCCTCCCAGAAACGGCGGTGATTTTTTGTTATATCAATTTATAATCGATATTGAGAATTTCCATATTTGATTTTTTTGTTATCGATTATAATTTGATGTTTTTGGCGGTTTATTCGCCGTTTCTCGGGCGGATAATATCCGCCCCTACGTTTTTGGGGAATTAGGTGGAAATTTTCGGACAACCGCAAGGGTTGTCCCTACATGAAATTGTAGGGTCGATTCACGAATCGACCGAAACTGAAAATTTATACAAACTTGCGGGCGATTCATGAATCGCCCCTATAGTTACAAAAACATTTTCCAAAATACATCAAACCAAAAAGCCAAGTAGAAAACGAGAACGACAGTGAACTTTTTCGGCTCGGTTCATCAAGCCTATCTCAAAACCACCCAAGTCCGAGCAATTTAACTGCTCGGTGTAGCCGCTGCCAAATAGAACAATCTAACACGGCGTGCGTGTCGAGGCAGCTCGACAGAAAACGAGAACGACAGTGAACTTTTTCGAACCAGTTCATCAAACCTATCTCAAAGCCACCCAAGTCCGAGCAATTTAACTGCTCGGTGTAGCCGTCCCCAAATAGAACAACCTAACACGGCGTGCGTGTCGAGGCAGCTCGACAGAAAACGAGAACTACAGTGAACTTTTTCGACCCAGTTCATCAAACCTATCTCATAACCACAAAACTGTAGGGAACGGTCTTGACCGTTCCAAGCCAGTTAGTGCTAACCTTTGGAATGGTCAAGACCATTCCCTACACCGAGCAAATAGAACAATCTAATCCGGCGGTCATGTCGGCGTTGCCGACCCGACACGCAAAAAAACGACCCTTTTTTGGGTCGTTTTCCTGCAACAAATAAATAAAAATAATGCATAGTGGCGGAAATGGTAGAATCCACCACGGAAGTGGGTTTGGTTTTTTTGTTATTCGGCTGCTTTTGATTGCTCGATAACTTTTTGTGCTACCATTGCTGGTGCGTCTTCGTATCTGTCGAATACTAGAGTGAAATAGCCTCTGCCTGCTGTCACGCTGCGAAGTGTTGTTGAGAAATCACCCATTTCAGCCATTGGTACGTCGGCGATGAGTTGTTGCATTTTGCCGTCTTCTGCTGCGTCCATGCCTAAAACTCTGCCACGACGTTTTGTTACGTCGCCCATGATGTCACCTAGGTTTGCATCTGGGATTGTAACTTCTAAATGTCCGATTGGCTCTAGGATAACTGGATTTGCTTTTTCGATACCATTTTTATATGCAAGCTTTGCAGCCATTTTGAATGCCATATCATTTGAGTCAACTGCGTGGTATGAACCATCGAAGAGTACGGCTCTTAAACCAACGATTGGATAGCCAGCGAGTGGACCTTTGACCATTGCTTCTTGTAAGCCTTTTTCAACGGCTGGGAAGTAGTTTTTAGGTACGCTGCCGCCAACAACTTCGCTTGCAAACTCAAGACCAGTGCCATCGTGTGGCTCGAAGCGGATATGTACGTCACCATATTGACCAGAACCGCCTGATTGCTTTTTGTGTTTACCTTGTACGGAGCAAGTTGAGCGAATTGTTTCTCTATATGCAACTTTTGGAAGATGAAGAGATACTTCAACACCAAATTTAGCTTTTAATTTAGCGATAATGATTTCTAAATGTTGCTCGCCTAAGCCAGAAAGCACCATTTCATGGGTTTCTTCATTGTTAACAAAGCTCATTGTTGGATCTTCCATCATGAGTCTGCGAAGACCAGCTGTCACCTTGTCATCTTCACCTTTGTTTTTGGCAACAACTGCCATTGAAAGTGATGGTGATGGGAATGGAATTCCTTTGAGTTCGAGTTTTGTTGCGCTTGAATAAAGAGTGTCACCAGTGTTGAGCGAGTTCATCTTTGTGATAACGCCGATGTCGCCAGCTGGGATTGTGAAGATGTCTTCTTGTTTTGCGCCGTTAATTCTGAGGAGTTTGCCGATTCTTTCAGTTTCGCCAGTGCGTGAGTTATATGCAACTGTGTCATGGTTGATAACACCTGAATAAACTTTAACGAATGACATTTTGCCTACGAATGGGTCAGCAACTGTTTTGAAGCAAATTGCACCAAGAGGAGCTTTAGGATCGCATTTAAGACCAACTTCACCGCTAATTTCGTTCACTGCAACTTCTGGTGGTGCGTGCTCTGGGTTTGGTGCGGAATACATAATCGCATCAAGGAGCATGTCAACGCCATCTGTTGTGTAGCCTGAACAAGCGTAAACTGGATAAATTTCGCAAGTTTCAACGCCTTTTGTGAGTCCGTCGATAATTTCTTGTTTGGTGAGTTCTTCACCTTCGAAGAATTTTTCCATGAGTGCATCGTCAACTGTTGCAACAGATTCAACGAGGGCATCACGCATTTCTTGAAGTTTTTCATCATGAGGAAGATAAACTTCTTCTTCTTTACCATTTGTGTATTTAAAAGCCTTGTTACTGCAAAGATTAACGTAGCAGCTCACCTTGCCGTCGACCATGTATGGCACAACAACTGGGCAAATTTTTTGCTCGTATTCTTCTTTGAGTGCGGCGAAAGTTTTATAAAAATCACGATTTTCTGCATCAACTTTAGTGATAGCGAAAAATTTAGCAACGTGGCGAGTGTCTGCAATTTTGAATGCTTTTTCAGCACCAACATCAAGACCTGAGCCAGCAGAAGTGACGATGAGTACGCAACCAACAGCTCGTGTTGCTTGCCAAACTTCACCCTCGAAATCGAATTTACCAGGTGCGTCTAAAAGATTGATTTTTGTATCTCTCCACTCTAATGAAGCGAGTGATGTTGATAATGAGCAGTGGCGCTTTTTCTCTTCTGCGTCAAAGTCCATAACTGTGGTTGCTTCCTTAACACGACCGAGTCTATCGGTTGCGCCTGAAATATATAGCATAGCCTCTGCTAATGTTGTTTTACCTTTACCTGTATGACCTGCTATTGCGATGTTTCTTATGTTTTTTGCACTGTAGGATTTCAATCCCAAGACCTCCTTCTTTAACTTACACGCAAAACTTGTTTTCACAAGTCCAAACCATTGAATGTGATTTTTTTGAGTACAGCTGACACTACCTACCATTTTTAAGTTTTGTGTTTTCGCTGAAACTCTCGTGTAGCTTCGTTTAATTTTAATAAGAACATTCAACACTGGGTTCATCGTTTATTTTTGATTTTGCAAACTAAAAACGTGCTTTTAACTGTTTTAATGTTCTTTGCATAATTGTACCACGTTTTAAACAAAAATTCAATGCATTATTATCTAATTTTATGCACTATTTTTTATGCACTCTGTATAGTTTGAGAATAAAAAAGGGGAAATATGGGGTTATTGCTGTTATCTTTGCTTATGTTCGCTGTGGTTTTTTGTTATCGATTGTAAATTTGATGTGATATAAATTTTTTTGCCGTTTTTCTGGCGGATAATATCCGCCCCTACAATTTGCGTTTTTTTGTTATCGATTTTACATTGTTGTTGTGGAAAAATCGCCGCCGTTCTAGGGAGGGGAAACCCCCATAGCTGGGAACTTAAGGATTTTTCATGTTATTTATTATAGTGTAGGGGCGAGCTGTGCTCGCCAGAAAATTACATCAAACTTA
>JAWXUR010000133.1:0-3832 GCA_044426265.1 Clostridia bacterium | reverse complement strand
AAAAAGTAACCAAAAAAATGGCATTTTCTTTTTTTCTGGAAAAAAAGAAAAACAAAAAAAGCATTCAAGGAGGTGTCCTTGAAAATCCTCTCGCACTGCGGTGGCTTTCTTTGGGGTTGGTACTGGATTTTTGGTTTGATGTTTTTCTTTGGCTTTTTTGTTTTTTACCTCGATTTTTTAATTATTAATCTATTTTCCCTTAAGTTACTTGCGTAGGGGTCGATGCCTACATCGACCCTAGAACGGCGGCGAAACTCCCCATCACATCAACACAAAAGCGATAACAAAAAAACAAACGAAATTTGCTGTTTTTATTAAAATATGCGTTAAACCCTGGGACGTCAAGGATGCCGTCCCCTACAAATTAACGCTCAAAAATCTCTAATCAACACGCATGCGTGGAAGCCCTCCCCTCGTGGTGAGTGGTGAAATCTACTTAAGTTGCTTGCCATGTTCGGTTTCATGATTTCACGAAACAAAAACCACAATTTTCCCTAACATAATAAAACAACAGACTAACTCCCACGCATTTTTGGCAAAGCCAAAAATTGTACCACCAAACAAAAACTCACCTTAAACTATCCTTGCAAACAATCGACTCGAAATCTTCAATGGTGCAAAATTTCAGATTATCATACCGCTGTAAAGCATCAAAACATTTGCACTTTGTGTCTTCACTAAGACCAAAATCCAAAACAATAACTGACGATTTTTCTCCGAAATTGAGCAAATTCGTTTGCACAAACGCTTGATAAACAGTTTCCGGCAACTCCTCACAATCTTTTCCAATAACCACTGTGACAAAATCATTGCGCTGATTTTTCAAAATCACTTTGTTAATCAGCAAATAAAACGTGAAAAATAAACCACAAATTGTAAGTGCTAAACCAATCGCTAAAATAAAATTATATATCATAAAAACACCTCTTTATGCCCATTTTATGTTAAAAATCAAGTTTTGTTACTTGCAAATTGCTGTGCTTTTGTAGTATAATAAAATATAATATGCAATTTTGAAAAAAGGAAATCGTGATGTATAATAATTTAGACGAAATCAATTTAACTGGAGTTGTGCAAGCCATTGTGTTTCAAAACACGGATAATGGCTATTGCGTGCTTGATTTAGATGTTGACGACACGCTTATCACCGCTGTGGGAATTTTTCCAGCGGTCAGTGCTGGCGAAAAGCTTTTGATGACAGGCAATTGGATAACTCACCCATCTTTTGGCAAACAATTTAAAGCGACTGCTTTTGAGCGACAAATGCCAAAAAGTTCAGCCGATATGCTACGCTACTTATCTTCTGGAGTGATTAAGGGGATAGGTCCATCAACTGCACGCAAAATTGTTGAAGTTTTCGGTGAGGACACCTTTGACATTATTGAAAAAGAACCAGAAAAACTCGCAACAATCAAAGGTATTACAAGTGACAAAGCAATGAAAATGAGCGAAAGTTTCAACAAGCAAATTTTTGTACATGAAATCATGATCCACCTTTCAAAATACGGCATGACACCAACCGAAGCCATCTGTGCTTATAAGGCGTACGGCGCTGAAGTTGTTGAAAAAATCAATGATAATCCATATATATTATGCGGTGAAAAAATCGGCATAAGCTTTGATAGAGCTGACGAAGTTGCCCAAGAGTTTTTCAAAAGCAATAACACTATTCACCGAAAACGTGCCGGCATAACTCACATCATTCGCCACAACTTAAAAAATGGTCACACCTGCCTACCTCGTGCAAGAATTATCGAGCCAGCCAATGAGTTATTAGGTTGCGACAGCCAAACCACCCAAGAAGTAATCGATGATTTAATTGAAGATAAAGACATCATCGAAGAATTTATCAATAATCAAAGTTTCTTGTTTTTGCCACGAGAATTTTTTGCAGAGCGTGGAATAGCTGACAGAATGAAAGTCATGCTCCAATTTCCACCAGCAAAAGGCAAAAGCACAGATAAACAAATAGATAATATAGAAAAGAAAAATGGAATCGAGTTTGAAGAAAAACAGCGTGAAGCAATCAAAACAGCCGTCGAAAAAGGTTTGCTCGTTCTCACTGGCGGTCCTGGTACTGGTAAAACCACCACACTCAACGGAATTTTAGAAGTGTTTGAAGCACAAAAACTTCGCATCTTGCTCGCCGCACCAACTGGCAGAGCAGCAATGAGAATGAGTGAAATAACAGGTAGGGAAGCTAAAACCATTCACCGACTTTTAGAAGTGACATGGGGTGAAAATGATCGCCAATTTTTCGCAAAAAGTATCGAAAATCCACTCGAAGCTGACGCAGTAATCGTTGATGAAATGTCAATGGTCGATATTCATCTTTTTAACGGCTTAATCGAAGCCATACCGATGAACTGCCGCTTAGTAATGGTTGGCGACCACGACCAACTGCCGCCAGTAGGAGCTGGAAACGTACTTCACGACATCATCGACTCCAATCTTTTGCCAGTTGTTGCTCTAACTCAAGTTTTTAGGCAATCGCTGCAAAGTCTAATCGTTTCAAATGCCCACAAAATCGTTAAGGGTGAGCACCCAGAACTTAAAAAAGTAGACAAAGATTTTTTCTTCATGAGCCGTACAAACTCATCGCAAGCGCTGAGTACTATCCTAGAACTATACACCAAAAGGCTACCCAAGGCGTATGATTATAAACCCATGAAAGACATTCAAATAATTTGCCCATCAAGAAAAGGGGAACTCGGCACAGTGAATCTCAACGCACAAATTCAAGAGCAAATCAACCCTCTTGATGATGACAAAGATTCATATCTAAGCGGTGGAAGAAGATTTATTGTTGGCGACAAAGTCATGCAAACCAAAAATAATTACGACATTGTTTGGACTAGAGGAAAAGAAACCTCAAGCGGCATTTTCAACGGCGACATCGGCAAAATTTTGCAAATCAACATGAGAGCAAAAATGATGAAAATCGATTTCGACTCAAGAACTGCCTTATATCCACTAGAAAACATTCAACAATTAGAGCTTGCCTATGCAATAACCGTGCACAAAAGCCAAGGTTCAGAGTTCGAAGCCGTAATCATGCCAATTTGCAACATGATTCCACAACTAAGCTATAGAAATTTGCTATACACAGCCGTAACAAGGGCAAAAAATAGGCTGATTTTAGTTGGTTCAAAATATGAAATTGAAACAATGGTAGACAACGACAAAAAAACACGCAGATATTCAGCATTAAAACATTTTCTATTAGAAGATTAAATCAGAAAAATTGAGCTGATGCACAAAAAACTGCACCAGCTCAAAACATTTGAAATAGAAACGAAAAAAATCACCACAAAACCTTGATTTTATTTTCATTATATGATAGAATAATCGAGTAATTTAATCGGGGGTGTAGCTCACCTGGGAGAGCGTTTGAATGGCATTCAAAAGGTAGTCAGTTCGAGTCTGATCATCTCCACCAGAAAAAAAGTCAAGCTTTGCTTGGCTTTTTTTCAATTAAATCCTCACTGCGTTCGGGTGAAACGCCTTCGGCATGAAATTCACTGCGTGAATGAAATGTGCAGCAGCACGTAAGATTTAATTTCATGTTACGCAGTAACATTTCATAATGCGAAGCATTATTTCATTGCGAAGCAATTTCATCACGAGAATTTCCACATGAATTAAATACACTATAAAAAACCTAGTCATGAAAGTGGTTAGGTTTTTTTGTCGATTTTTTTGCGGTACATTTTTTGTGGCAAGCCACAAAAAAAACACTACACCCCAACCAAAGCAAAAAACAGTGAAAAACCAACAACAAAACAGCAAAAAATCCCTATATATATAATAGAAAAGAAAAACATGCACAAAA
>JAWXUR010000034.1:0-21027 GCA_044426265.1 Clostridia bacterium | reverse complement strand
GGAGAGCATCTGCCTTACAAGCAGAGGGTCACAGGTTCGAGCCCTGTTGTTCCCACCACATGGCCCGGTAGTTCAGTTGGTTAGAACGCTAGCCTGTCACGCTAGAGGTCGACGGTTCGAGTCCGTTCCGGGTCGCCATTATTTTTTTGAGGAAACTCAAGTTTTTTACAAAACATACAGATAGACAATAGTCTACGCTGTGCGGATGTAGCTCATCTGGTAGAGCGCCACCTTGCCAAGGTGGAGGTAGCGAGTTCGAGCCTCGTCATCCGCTCCATATGGTACCATAGCCAAGTGGTAAGGCAGAGGTCTGCAAAACCTTTATCCCCCGGTTCAAATCCGGGTGGTACCTCCATTAAAAAAACCTAGACACTTTGTGTCTAGGTTTTTTTAATTAAATCCACTGCGTGGGTGAAATGCCTACGGCATGAAATTCACTGCGTGAATGAAATGTGCTGCGGCACATAAGGATTTAATTTCATGTTGCAAAGCAACATTTCATTATGCGAAGCATTATTTCATTGCGAAGCAATTTCATTTAAAATTTTTCATTCAACAAAATTCATTTTAGTCGGCAGGTTTTTATCAGCCGATTATTTTTATTTATAATACGAATTATATACGATCAAAACGTTCTTTTTCTTTTAATTTTTAATAAATACTTTTAATTGATTTATTATTACAAAAACTCTTGACAAATTTATTTTAAAGTGATACAGTATTATTAACGTTAATGATGTTGAAAATATAAGATTTTAAAAAGAGGGGTTAGTAAAATGTTTAAAAAGTTTTTAGCGGTAGTATTATCTGCAATCTTGATGTTTTCTTTGGTTTCCTGTGGTGACACAACAGCAGCTCAGCTAGAACGGCTCAATGCTGAATTAGAAGATTACGAAACTCAGTTATCTGAATTAAAGGCTAATAAACCAGATTCAACGTATGCAGTAAAATGTACAACTTGCAATGGTGGAGAAGACCTAGAATTATGTGAATATTGTAACGGAACACGGTCTTTACCAGTACCAATTGGAAATAGTATATATTACAGTGCTTGTTATGGCTGTATGCATACTCCAGGCTATCAAGATTGTGAGGATTGTGAAGATGGCTATAACACATTTGATAATCCAGATTACACTGAATACATAGATCAGTTAGGAATTTTGAATGCGTATATTGATGATATTGAAGCTGAAATTAGTGCTCTTGAAGGCAGTTCATCCAGCGGCGGTTCATTAATCGTTACAACTAATTCAATACTTCCGACAAATGGTAAAACAGCTTGTGTCAGCTGTAGTGGTACTGGCGATAAAATCTGCACATTCTGTAATGGCACAGGAGAAACAGTGTACACTGGCTATGCTCCAGATTATGGAGGTACTGGAAATAACACATATACTTACAACAGAACTTGTACAACTTGTGGAGGTGATGGGCTCGTCAACTGTATTTACTGTGGCGGTACAGGAGTAGATTAATTGAGTTTAAGTTATATAACTAATTTAATAGTTAAAAACCAACCTTTTGAACGAGGTTGGTTTTTTATATGAGCTTGACTTTTTTAGCGCTGATTATATAGACTTGTTATTTTATATTTATGTATAGAAAGCTCTAATTATATACTTTATGTAAACTTCCACAAATTAATAAAATTTAGTTGCATTTTTCTATGCTTTATGTTAGAATATTTAAGAAGTGGTATGTAAAATTTGTACTATTATGTATAAATCGTGCTATCAATTAAATTTTGGAAGGAAACATAAAACATGGGGAAAGTAAACACATTATTACATAAGCTTTTTGGCACAACACCTGGCGAGGGTGTTCAGCCTAAGGAGGCACTGGCTTACAGTGTAACAGGTATAGGTCAAAACTTTATTTGCACAATTATCGGCTCATACCTAACAGTATTTATGACAGATGCTCTTTTATTCGGTTCAAGCGACGTTAAAGTCGGCACAATTTCAGGTGCAATGGCTGTTGCATATTTAATGCTATTAACAAGAGTTTTCGATGCATTCAATGATCCAATCATGGGCAGTATCGTTGATAGAACAAGAACAAAATGGGGTAAATGTAGACCGTACCTCAAATGGATGGCTCTTCCAATCGGCATTAGCACAATTGCTTGCTTCTTGCCAATTTATGAAGCAGGAACAACTCAAACTTTTATTACCATGTCTGTTGTCTATGTCATTTGGAGCGTAATATATACCATTGCTGATGTTCCTTATTGGGGTCTTTCAACTTGCCTAACAAACAACACAGAAACAAGAGCGAATATCCTTACTATAGCTCGTCTTGCTTGTACTGGCGGCGCTGGTATCGTAACTATCGGTGTGCCAATCATAACTTCAGCAGTTACTGCTCAATATAAAGACGATGCTGGCAATCTTCTCCCAGAGTTTATCACACAAAATGCCGAAACTCTCAAGTGGACATATTTTATTGTTGCAGTTGTGTTTGTTGTTCTTGCTATGCCAATGTTCTTTTATGGTTTCAAAAACACAAAAGAACGCTACACAGCAACAGGAGATGTTCCATCTCTTGGACATAACCTTAAATTACTTCTCAAAAATAAAGAGCTCATGCTTATCGTTATTTCAGGTGTTCTCGGCGGTGCTAGAATGGTTTACACATACACCGGCGGCTTATACTTTGCAAAATACGTACTTAAAAACGAAAGTATGTATAGCATAATCACTTTGCTAGTTGTTCCAGGCGGTCTTGTGGCATCGCTTTTAGTTCCTTATTTAGCAAGAAAATTCACAAAGAAAAAGACATATATCTTCGTGCACATTTTAGGTGGCGTTGTTATGGCAGTAATGTATTTCGTGGGCTATGACGCAACTTGGAAACTTGTTGTTGCAGCAATAGGCTTAGTGCTTCTCGGTATTCCTCAAGGCGTAAACAACATCATCACTTATGCAATGATTGGTGACACTGTTGACTATCTCGAATGGAAAACTGGCGAAAGAGCAGAGGGAATCTGCTTTGCAATGCAAACACTTATCAACAAAATTGGTATGGCAGTTGGCGCATTCATCGGCGTTGTTTCATATTCACTCGCTGGCATCAATCCAACCGCAGCTGATGGTGTGTACATCACAGCAGCTGGCGAGCAAACACTTTGGAATCTTCTCATTTTCTCAGGTGTAATTAGTATGTTCCTTTGCGCTGTTCCGATGTTCTTTTATAAGATAACTGAAAACAGACAAAGAGAAATGATTGCTGATATCGAAGCTCGTAAAGAAAAAATTGCTGAATAATTAGCTTTTTCTGTCGGTACACCAAAGGCGCTGCCTTTGGAATCCGCAATTTTTCGTGAAAAATTGAGTAAAGCTTTGCTTGCTTTATTAAATGAAATAGTAAGTGATTTTTTAAAAAAAGTATATTTAAAGGTGGACTTTTTATAGTTCGCCTTTAAATCGATTAAGGAGGAAACTATTATGGAGAAAAAACAATGGTATAAGGATATATCAGTATATCAAATTTGGCCACGCAGCTTTTGTGATAGTAATGGCGACGGCATAGGCGATTTACAAGGCATAATCTCAAAATTAGATTATATTAAATCTTTAGGTGTTGATGCAATTTGGTTTTCACCGCTTTATCCATCACCTAATGCGGATTATGGTTATGACATTGCAAATTATCGTGATATTTCAAAAGATTTTGGCACACTCGAAGAGTTCAAACATCTTTTAGACGAAGCTCACAAACGTGAACTCAAAATCATCATGGATTTAGTTATCAACCACACATCTAATGAACATCATTGGTTCTTAGAAAGCAAAAAAGGCGAAGACAATCCTTATCATGATTATTATATTTGGAGAAAAGGCAGAGCAGCAGGGAAGTACCCAAACAACTGGAAATCAGTTTTTCAAGGCAGTGCTTGGGAACATATCAAAGATATTGATAAATATTATCTGCACATTTTCGCAAAAGAGCAACCTGATCTCAACATGGATAATCCAAAGGTACGTGAAGAAGTTAAAGACATCATGCGTTTTTGGCTCGACATGGGGGTAGATGGTTTTCGTGAAGATGTTATCACTTATATATCTAAAAAAGAAGGCTTGCCAAATGGTTTCCCACTTCCAATTGCAGCTGGTTTAGAGCATTACACAAATGGACCTAACTTAGATCAATATCTGAGAGAGTTTAGGGACGTATTAGATGATTACGATTGTTTCACTGTTGGAGAAGCTCCAATGATGACAACCAAAAATGCACTCAAATTCATCACCGAGGGCAAAGATCAAGTTTTAGATATGATGTTTCACTTCCAGCACATGGAAGCGGATAACTTCATGACAAACTTCCTCAAAACCCCATTTAGACCAGGCAAACTCAAAAAAGTTTTCACCCATTGGCAAAAAGAACTTTACGGCAAAGGCTGGAATGCGCTTTACTTAGAAAATCATGACCAACCTCGTGTAATTAGTCGTTATGGTAGCGAAAAATTCAGAGTGGAAAGCGGAAAAATGCTCGCTACAATGTACATCTGCCAAAGCGGAACACCTTTTATTTATCAAGGTCAAGAAATTGGCATGCTCAGCGCAAAAATTGAAGATATCAGCCTTTATGAAGATGTATCAACGATTAACATTTACAACATGGTTCGCAAGTTTCACATTAGTGAAAAGTTCATCATGAAACTTTGTAAGTACGCCTCAAGAGATAACGGCAGAACTCCAGTTCAATGGTCAAACACTGAAAATGCTGGATTTACCACCGGTACACCTTGGATAGTTGTTAATAAAGACTATGACAAAATCAATGTTGAAGATGCTTTGAGTGATGAAAACTCAATTTGGTATCACTATCAAAAATTGCTCAAATTTAGAAAAGAAAATGAGATTGTAAGATATGGCGATTTCACATTGATGAAAACGACCAACAAAATTTTTGCTTATGTTAGACAGTACCAAGGGCAAAAAATGTTAGTTGTCAATTCGTTTTCGGATAAGGCTCTCGATTTCAGAGCTAAAGATTTCGACATGGAAAAAGCCGAACTAGTGTTATCAAATTACGATAGTAACCCAATCATACATAACGGTTTCATGACAAGACCTTATGAATCAAGAGTTTATTTAATGAAATAAAATAAAATTATAAACGAACCAAAGTGATTTCATGTCGCTTTGGTTCGTTTTTGGGATTGGCTAAAAATATTAATAATAAAAAAAGTTTTAAAAAAGGCTTGACAAATCAGTTAGTCTATGCTAACATATATTCATGAGTTAGCTACTCCTAACCATGCAAGTGATAAATTACTTGTTACTTTTAATTTATCACTTGATATTTTTTGATTAAGGAGTTAAATTATGCCAATTGAATTTTTAGTTAAACACTGTGCACCGACTTTAGCTGGCTTAAAAGTGGGAAACCTCTTTAATTGCCGATTTGAAGATGCAAATGAATTTAAGAAGACAGTCGCAAAACGAAGCGTCTTTTTGAATCAAAAGGGAATTTACATAACAATTTTAAGACTTGGAAAAAACTCAGCTTTAATCTATGTTTATAGAAAAAGCCAACTTGAGAAAATTTTAAATTCAAATGAAGTCAAAGAGTTTTTGATGAAATTGGGATATAGTGATTTTAGTATCACAAGATGTTTGTCTAAACTCAAAAATCACTTGAAAACTGAGGATTTTCCTCACGAAATAGGAATTTTCTTAGGTTATCCTTTGCATGATGTTAAAGGCTTCATAAAGCATAAAGGTGCGAATTGTACTTGCTGTGGGCATTGGAAATCTTATTCAGATGAAAAGATAGCTAAAAAAACTTTCGCTAAATATGATAAGTGTACAGCAGTATATTGCAAGAAAATTGCACAAGGTTTTGATATTAATCGACTCGTAGTAGCCGTTTGATAATATAAAAAAAGATATGACTGAAAGGTAATAATTATTATGAGTAAAGTAGCAGTAGTATATTGGAGTGGAACAGGTAACACAGAGGAAATGGCAACAGTGATTGCTCAAGCAGTAAGCGCAGAAGCTTTTTCAGTTGATAGTTTCACAGCAGATATGGCAGCAAATTATGACGCTTTTGCTTTTGGCTGTCCTTCAATGGGCGCTGAGGAGTTGGAAGATTCAGAATTTGAACCTCTTTGGAATGACGTTAAAGCTAGTTTAAGTGGCAAAAAAGTTGCACTTTTCGGCTCTTACGGTTGGGGAGATGGCGAATGGATGAGAACATGGGCTGACGAATGTGCAGACATGGACTTAGTTGGTACTTGCATTTGTCAAGACGCTCCAGATGATGATGCTCAAGCAGAGCTTGTAGCTTTAGCTGCAGCATTATCATAAATTAATTTTGCTAGTTTTTGTTTTTGTTTAATATAATCAAAATGACGTACGCTTTGTAAGCTGTACGTCATTTTGAGTTTTTTGCAAAAAAAATAAAAGCTGCAATTATCAAAATGCAACTTTGTATCTTTATTAAATTCCCACTTGTGCCGTGACTATGACATGTATAACCTGCATAAAGCAGTATGGTGATAGCTCGCAACGCTCGTGATCCCTTCGTCCGATAAATCGGGAGGTCTTCAATCCCTTTTGCGAAGCGTCTCTCCTTAAATAAGAGTGTTGGGTTATAATGCCAAACAACCTCGAACACAGCAGGAAAAATGTGTATTAGTTTTGTTCTTCTTCAAATTTTGCGATCAGTCTATCTTCGAAAATTGTTCCGATTTCGTTGAATTCCTTTTCATTGTCAATTTGTACAAGGTAGTTTTCGCCGTTTTCCTCAAGAACTTTTAAGATAATAACGCCTTCTTCTTCATCTTCATCTTCAATAGTGATGATTTCCTCGTCATCTTCAAGCAATTCTAAAATAGCTATGTATTTTCGCCCATCATCTGTCATAATTCTATCAATTTCGTCGAAATAATGATTAGTTCCATCGTCATCAACAATAGTTATAATGTTTTCATCTTCTTGAGATAATTCTAATTCTTTATCACTCATAGTTGGTATCCTCCTAATATTTTTTATTAATAGCCAAAAACTTAAAATATCGCCAGTGTAAGCGAAGCGACGTACAAAACAACATTAAAGTCATCAACATCTATGCTTTACATTTGACTATATTTTATAAACTACAAGGCTATTTTATTATTTTATGCCCTAAATGTCAATACCTCTAGTAAGTTTTTTTAAAAAACTTATAAAAATCTTGCTTATTTCCACAATATATGGTATTATATAGTATATGTATTGATTTAGCAAAGTTTAATGTTATAAAATAAAACGCCAAATTTGTGTCAATGATAAATTAATTCAATTTATGATATTTTTGGTATTATTTTATTTTAAATTAACTAAGTTAACTTATACTAAGTATATGTAACTTTTACGAATTTATAGTAATTTGAAAAAATATATTTAATAAATGTCAGGAGGTTAACATGATTCAAAAAATAGACCCTGTTTTCTTTTCTTGGTATACAAAAAAGCAAATTGGAACAGGGACAGACGGCAAAGTTTTTTCAATAGAAAAAGATAATAGTGATGGAACTAGTGAAATTTCTAGTCTTAAAATTATAAGAATTGGCGAAAACAAAAGCGATAGAAAAAGCGTATATCAAAGCACAACAAATTTTTTGAATGAAGATGATTATTATCAAAAGACGATAAAAAGCATCACTGATAACATAGATATTGTTATGCAAACTGATGCTGGCCGTCATTTTGTTAAATATGAGGAATATGAAAAAAGAAAAGCTAGCGACTCAAAAGGCTGGCTGATTTTAATTCGATTTGAAAGAATGAAATCTCTTAGTGAGTTACTTGAAGAGTTTTCGTTCACTCATGATGAAGTCGTAAGGCTTGGTATTTCTCTTTGTCAAAGTTTAATCAAGTGCAGAAGTTTTGGCTACATTTATCCAAACCTTAAGCCTGAAAATGTTTTGTTTGATAAAAATGGAGTTTGTAAGCTCGGTGACTTTGGTACATTTAGTTTGCTTGAGCCTTCAAGAGCTGCAATTGCCTATAAACGTACTGAGTACTACATGGCACCTGAATTTATCAAAAGTGGCAAAGTTAATTGCACAATCGACACTTATTCATTAGGGCTTATTCTTTATATGCTAGTTAATAGAAATCGCTTGCCATTTGTTGAGCCGTACCCACAAAATGTGACTATTAACTCGCTTAATAAATCCAAAGAAAACAGAATGCAAGCAAATGCTCTTCCAAAGCCTTTACTAGCAAGTGATGAGCTTGAAAAAATCATTAATAAAGCTTGCAATCCAAAAGAGAATAAAAGATATTTATCTCCAAAGCAAATGCTTAGTGATTTAAAAAAGATTTTAAAAGATGATCTAAGTCAAGTTGTTAATGAAGAACTTGAAGATAATGACAGTGAAATTCATGAAGAACTTGAAGATGATGTTCAAACAAAGTTTGTTAGTACTGCTCAAAAAATGCAACAGATTTATACTGATGAACAAATTGAGCAAGGCATTGAAGAAAAAGAAACTCAAGATGAAATTGAGCTTGAGCAGACAGAAGAGATAGTGGAAGTTGAAGAATATGTATCTTTAAAAGACGAGATTTCAATTCCAAATGTTAAAGCGGACACATATCACGGCGAAAAAGAAAAGAAAGACCAACCAACAACTTATGCACAACTTCCAAAAATTAAACGAGTTGCGAAAGTTGATTCACGGGATATCAGAAAAATTTTGGTGCTTGTGTTTATTGCTGTTTTCTTTTTATCCTTGTGTTTGATTTCGATGTCATTAATGTCAGCACAAAACGAACAACTTACTATACTTAACGATATATTATATAATAATGAAAGGTGGGGGATTTTACAATGGCTAACGAGTTGATCACTGAGGTTTTAAAAGCTGAAAGCGAGAGTCGTAAATTGCAAAATAAGGCTCAGGCAACTGTTAAAAACTTAACCGAAGAAGCGCAAACTCAAGCAAGACTATTAGCAGGAGCAACAATACAACAAGCTCAAAGCGCAGCTAATTTAATTTTAAGCGAAGCTAAAGTGCAAAGTGATGGAATTAAAAAGCAAGCTGAAAAATTAGCTGTTTTGCGAGAAAAAAAGGTTATTTCTCAAACACAAGCACATTATGATGATGCAATAAAAGCTATAATTGAGTATATAGGATAAAGCTCAAAAAACAAAATAAGGAGGCGAAGAGTTTGGCAAAAATCAAGCTCGCTAACTTTGAGTTAGTGTCTGTTTTAAAAGACAGCAAAAGAGTGATTGACTATCTGCAAAAACTTGGTGTTGCGCAACTAGAAAACGTTGAAAACGAAAATCTAAAAAAGCATAATACCAATCATGTAGTAAGTGAAGTTCAAACAATGTTTGAGCAGTGTCAAGACGCACTTGAACTCATTGAAAAATATGCGATAATTAAAAAATCGCTGGCGCAAAAAATTGCCGATTACCGTGAAATTGATTATAATGAATATAAAAACCTTGTAACACGTTGTGAGCAAACACTTCAAAAGGTTGCTCAAATCAATGAAGCGCAAGAACTAATTGAAAAGCAAGAAGAAAAAATCATTGGAGCGAAAAGCTCAATGGATTATCATGAAGCTTGGAATAGTTTTGATCTTCCAATGTGTAGCACAAGAACAGCAAAAACAACAATTTTCATCGGTACATTCGATTTTGAAGTCAGCGAAACAAAATTAAGTTCTATGATCCAAGAAATTGAACCAGAAATTGAAGATGTTGCTGTTGAAATTATCAGCAGCGAAAAAATGCACACTTGCGCTTTAGTAATGTGCCATAATTCATCGGCGGAAAAAATCAATCAAGCGCTGTTTTCAATTGGATTTGTGAAAACGGAAAATCCTGCAAAAAAACTTGCTAATCAAGTTTTGCAAGATTGCATAGATCAAATTCAAAAATCAGAAAACAAGATTACAGAGTTGAAAAATCAAATTGCTGAAAATAAAGTTAATTATCAAGACTTGAAATTCTTAAGTGATTACTTATTGATTCAACGAGAGAAATACACTCAACTTGAAAACACCGCTATTAGCGAAAAAACAATTTATGTGACAGGTTATTTGCCGTGGTCAATGGCAGAAGAAGTGAAATTCAATTTAGAAAGTCAATTCTTATGTGAGTTTAACTATCACGAACCAGACTTTGAGCAAGAAGATGTGCCAGTGTTAATTCAAAATAGCAGCTTTGCTGCCGGTGTTGAAGGAATCACAAACCTTTATTCTTCACCATCTAATAATGATATAGATCCAAACCCAGTGATGGCGATTTTCTATTATTTATTTTTCGGTTTAATGCTTTCAGATGCAGGCTATGGCTTGATATTAGTAGCTGTAGGTTTACTTGCAAGATACAAATTTAAAGTAATTGGCGAAACTAAAAAAATGGCTGACATGGCTTTGTTTTGTGGTATTTCAACCACATTTTGGGGTGCAATGTTCGGTGGTTGGTTTGGAGATTTAGCTTCAGTAGTTGCATCAACATTCTTTGGTGTAGAGGACTTCCCAAGCTTAGCGATTTGGTTTGAACCTATGGAAGATAGTATGACCTTGCTTTTATTCTCATTTGGCATAGGTATAGTTCATTTATTTGTAGGTTTAGGTTTAAGATGCTTCATGTTATTAAAGAAAAAAGATTATTTTGGTGCATTTTTTGATGTTGTACCGGTAATGGTTTTCGTTTGTGGTTTTGCAATTATAGGTGCAGGAATGTTAGTTGAAGACTTACCAGCTGCTATCTCAAGTGCAGGTGTTCCACTTTTAGGCATAGGAAGCTTATTTATCGTTTTAACTTCTGGAAGAAGTGCAAAAAATATTGTTGGAAAACTCGGTGGCGGCTTATTTGAATTATACAACACCATTTCAGGCTATTTGGGTGATATTTTATCTTACTCAAGACTGTTGGCACTTTGCTTAGTAACAGGCGTTATCGCAAATGTTGTTAACTTGCTTGCAGCTCTTATGGGTAACCCAATAGTATTTATTATTATTTTCTTAGTTGGACATTTGGCTAATATTGGTATCAACTTAATAGGCACATATGTTCATACAAATAGATTACAGTACGTTGAATTCTTCTCAAAATTTTATGAAGGTGCAGGCAGTACTTTTACCCCATTTAAATTAAATTCAAAATATTACATTATCAAGGAGGACAAAATCAATGAGTAGTTTAGGTTTAGGTTTAGCAATTTTAGGGGCTGCATTAGCAGTAGGTTTCGCAGGCGCAGGTAGCGCAAAAGGTGTAGGTATCGTAGGTGAGGCTGGTTCTGGTCTTTTAGCTGAAGACCCAAATAAATTCGGTAAAGTTTTGATTCTTCAAATTCTTCCAGCTACACAAGGTCTTTATGGATTCATTATCGCCTTTTTAACAATTAATAACCTCGGTTTCCTTTCAGGCTCTCCAGTTGAAATCACTTGGAGTCAAGGTTTAATGTATTTCGGTGCTTGTTTACCAATCGCAATTGCTGGTTATTTCTCAGCTATTTACCAAGGTAGAGTAGCAGCAACTGGCGTTAGCTTAGTAGCTAAACAAGATAGCTTATTGGGTAAATCAATGACAATGGCAGCAATGGTTGAAACTTATGCTGTTCTTGCTCTTCTTGTTTCTGTACTTTTAGTTTTAAACATTCCAGTTTAATTCATCTGAATTTTTTATCTTAAAAGGGCGTACAGGTGAAAACAAGCAAGCTTGTTTATCACCGCTTTATCCCCACTAAAAAAATAAAACTGAAAGGGAGATGAATTAATGACAGGTATTGAAAAAATCGTTGAAAAAATCAACGAAGAAGCACAATTTTATTATGCTAAAATCATAAATGATGGCAAAGAAAGTGCTAATGGTATCATAAATGATGCAAGAATAAGTGCAAATGAGCAAGCGGCAAAAATTATTCAAGACGCTGAAAAAGAAGCTGAATTAATAACAACAATCGCAAAATCATATGCTGAATCAATAACAAGAAACAAGTTTCTTGAAGTTAAAAATGCAATTTTAAACGACGTTATTGCAGCAGCTTATGAAAAAATCCAAAAATTAAGCGATGAAGATTATTTTTCTCTTTTATTAGATATTTGCTTAAAAAACATACAAGATGGCGAATGCGAAATGAAATTATGTAAAAAGGATATCGACAGATTACCTAAGGATTTTGAAGACAAAATCAACATGAAAATTTATGAGCATTCAGGAGTTTATGTTTCTAAAAATGCAATAGAGATTGAAAGTGGTTTCATTTTAGTTTATGAAACTTATGAAATAGATTGCACTTTTAAATCTATTTTCGATCAATCAAAAGAGCAATTAGTAGACATTCTTTGTCCAATTTTGTTTAATTAATTTTGTATTGGAGAATAAAGAAATGAAAGATTTAGATTATGCTTATGCCAATGCAAGAATTAGAGCAAATGAAACATACATGGTAACTAATAGCGAGCTTCCAAGTTTAATTTCTTGTGAAACTTATCAAGATGCAATTAGCTTTTTATCAAAGAAAAATTGGATTAAATCGGAGTCAACCGATGTCAAAGACATCATCTCAGCTCAAAGTGAATATGTGTGGACTCTTTTGCACGAATGTGTTCCATATAAAGACTCTTTAAAGATTCTCACTGCAAGCAATGACTTTTTTAATCTTAAAACAGCAATAAAATGCCTTTTTACTGAGCTTGATCCTTTTAAATTCTATGTTTATCCAACTTCAATTGATTTGGATCTTCTCACAAAAAAAGTTAAAGTGCATGAGTTTGATTTCTTGCAAGGAAAAATGGGTGAGGCTCTTGCAAACGCATATGATGTTGCAGTTAAAACCCAAAATGGTCAAAGTGCAGAAGTTATAATAGATAAAGCTTCTATTGATTTCATCAGTGAAGCTGCTAATAAAACAAATTGCAAATTGACAAAAGAGATTTCAAATTTGCTTTGCGCCATTGCTAACATTAAAACAGCAATAAGATGCGCAAGAACAAATAAAACAATCGATTTTATCGAAATGGCTATTGGAAAATGTGAAACGTTAAACATTAAACGCTTAAGTTTGGCAGCTGCTCAAAGCCCTCAAGAAGTCTTTGATTATCTTAAAACCACAAAATACGCTCAAGCTGTTAATTTGCTCGAACAAAGCACAACAGCTTTTGAAAAATGGTGTGACGATGAGATAATCACCCTTGCTAAATCCTCAAAATATACAAGTTTTGGATTTGCTCCAGTTTGCGCATTCTTTTATGCTAAACAAATGGAAATCAAAACTGTAAGAATGATTTTGATGGCAAAAACAACAGGAATTAGCGAAAGCGAAATTAGGGAAAGGGTGCGTACATTATATGAGTAAAATTGCAGTTATGGGTGATAGAGATAGCATATATGGTTTCGCATCAATCGGACTTGAGGTTTTTCCAGCGTACGAACACGAAGAGGCTGTTAAAATTTTAAAGAAACTCGCAAAAGAAAATTACGCTATTATATATATCACTGAAAAATTAGCTAGTGAAATTTCCGTGGAAATTCAAAAGCATTATAACAACCCTTCACCTGCAATTATTTTAATACCTGGTGTTAAAGGCAGTACAGGCGAAGGCATGAAAAATGTGAGCAAGACAGTTGAAAAAGCTGTTGGCTCAGACATTTTAAGCTAATATATACAGATTAACTCCTAAAAAACGCAGAAAGCAGAAAAGGTGATTAATTAAATGGAAAAAGGAATAATTACAAAAGTGTCAGGGCCTTTGGTTGTGGCATCTAATATGAAAAGTGCAAATATGTTCGACGTGGTTCGTGTAAGTTCACAACGTCTTATCGGTGAAATCATCGAAATGCACGGCGATCAAGCTTCAATTCAAGTTTATGAAGAAACTTCAGGACTTGGTACAGGTGAAGAAGTTGAAACAACTGGTGAGCCACTCAGCGTTGAGCTTGGGCCTGGTCTTATCGGTAGTATCTTTGACGGTATTCAAAGACCACTTGAAGAAATCTTAAAAGTTGCTGGTAACTTCTTAACAAGAGGTGTTGAAGTTCCTGCTCTTTCTCGTGAAAAACAATGGAATTTTATTCCAAATGTTAAAGTTGGCGACCAAGTAAAGGGCGGCGACATTATTGGCGAAGTTAAAGAAACAGCGGTTGTTAACCACAAAATTATGCTTCGTCCAAACCTTAGCGGTGAAGTGATTGAAATTGCAGATGGTCTTTGCAAAGTTGAAGACACTGTTGCAGTTGTTAAAGATGAAAAAGGTGAGCTTCACAGCGTAGGCCTCATGCAAAAATGGCCTGTTAGAACAAGCAGACCATATACACAAAAACTTTCACCAGATATGCCACTTGTAACTGGTCAACGTGTTATCGATACACTTTTCCCAATTGCAAAAGGTGGTGTTGCTGCAATTCCAGGGCCTTTCGGTAGTGGTAAAACAGTAACTCAACATCAGCTCGCTAAATGGGCTGAGGCAGATATCGTGGTTTACATCGGTTGCGGTGAGCGTGGAAATGAGATGACAGACGTACTCAATGAGTTTCCAAAACTTATTGACCCTAAAACTGGAAAATCTCTCATGGAAAGAACAGTTCTTATCGCCAACACATCAGATATGCCAGTTGCGGCTCGTGAAGCTTCAATTTATACTGGTATCACAATTGCTGAATATTTCCGTGATATGGGTTACTCAGTAGCTCTCATGGCTGACTCAACATCTCGTTGGGCAGAGGCACTTCGTGAAATGTCTGGTCGTCTTGAAGAAATGCCAGGTGAAGAGGGTTATCCTGCTTACCTTGCAAGTAGACTTGCACAATTTTATGAAAGAGCTGGTAGAGTAAACTCTCTTGGAACAACTCCTCGTGAGGGTACACTTTCAGTTATCGGCGCAGTTTCTCCAGCTGGTGGTGATATTTCAGAACCAGTTGCTCAAGCAACACTTAGAATTGTTAAAGTGTTCTGGGGTCTTGATTCTGCTTTGGCGTACAAACGTCACTTCCCAGCAATTAACTGGCTCAACAGTTATTCGCTTTACGCAAATTCGCTTGGTAAGTGGTTTAATGAAAATGTTAATGAAGAGTGGTCAACACTTCGTGGCAGACTTATGGCAATGCTTTCAGAAGAAGCAGAGCTTCAAGAATTTGTTAAACTCGTTGGTATGGACGCACTTTCACCAGCAGATAGACTTAAAATGGAAGCTTCAAGATCAATTCGTGAAGACTTCTTGCATCAACTTTCATTCCACGAAGTTGACACATACACAAGCTTAAACAAACAATATCTCATGATGAAACTCGTTATGACTTACTATGATAAATCACTCGAAAAGCTCAATGAAGGCTGTGAGATTGAATCAATAGTACAACTTAGCATCAGAGAAAAAATTGGTAGATTTAAGTATATTAAAGATGAAGATGTTCAAACAAGCTTTGATGAAATCATGGCTGAATTTGAAGAGCAATTAAAAATGCTTGAGAAAGGAGATAACGACTAATGCCAAAAGATTATAAAACCATACAAGAAGTGGCAGGTCCTTTGATGCTAGTTAAAGGTGTTGAAGGTGTTTGCTATAATGAGCTTGGTGAAATCACACTTGCAAATGGCGACACAAGACGTTGCCGTGTGCTTGAAATCAACGGTAGCGATGCTTTAGTTCAGTTATTTGAATCTGCAGCAGGCATCAACCTTTCAAATAGTAAAGTTAGATTTTTAGGCAAACAACTCGAACTCGGTGTATCTGAAGATATGTTAGGTCGTGTTTTCGATGGTATCGGTCGCCCTATAGATGGTGGGCCAGCTATCATTCCAGATAAGCGTATGGACGTTAATGGTATGCCAATGAACCCAGCAGCTAGAACGTACCCAGAAGAATTTATTCAAACTGGTGTTAGTGCTATCGATGGGCTTAATACTTTGGTACGTGGTCAAAAACTTCCAATCTTTTCAGCTTCTGGACTTCCTCATGCTGAACTTGCTGCTCAAATCGCAAGACAAGCAAGAGTTCTTGGTGATAAAGAGCAATTTGCCGTTGTTTTTGCTACTATGGGTATTACTTTCGAAGAATCAAACTTCTTCGTTGAATCTTTCAAACAAACTGGTGCTATTGATAGAACAGTAATGTTTTCAAACTTGGCAAATGACCCAGCTATCGAAAGAATTGCAACTCCAAGAATGGCGCTCACAGCTGCCGAGTACCTCGCATTTGACAAAGGAATGCAAGTTCTCGTTATCATGACTGACATCACAAACTACGCTGACGCACTTCGTGAAGTTTCAGCTGCACGTAAAGAAGTTCCAGGTCGCCGTGGTTATCCTGGTTATATGTACACTGACCTTGCGTCGCTGTATGAAAGAGCTGGTAAACAAACTGGATCAAAAGGTAGTATCACAATGATACCTATTCTTTCAATGCCAGAAGATGATAAAACTCACCCAATCCCTGACCTTACAGGCTATATCACAGAAGGTCAAATCATCTTAAGTCGTGAACTTTATAGAAAAGGTGTAACACCTCCTATTGATGTACTTCCATCACTTTCTCGTCTTAAAGATAAGGGTATCGGCGAAGGTAAGACTAGAGCCGATCACTCAAACACAATGAACCAACTTTTCTCATCTTACGCTCGTGGTAAAGATGCAAAAGAGTTAATGGTTATTCTCGGTGAATCTGCGCTAACAGAAATGGATAAGCTTTATGCAAAATTTGCTGATAGATTCGAAGAAGAATATGTTTCTCAAGGAAACGATAAAAACCGCACAATCGAAGAAACTTTAGATCTCGGTTGGGAACTTCTTAGCATACTTCCTAAGAGTGAACTCAAACGTATTAGTGAAGAACTCATTGAAAAGTATTACAAAGAAAAGCAGGTATAAGTTATGGCTGTTATGAATGTAAATCCAACAAGAATGGAGCTTACTAACCTTAAGAGCAAGCTAATCACTGCAAGAAAAGGGCACAAGCTCCTTAAAGATAAACGTGATGAATTGATGCGTCAATTTTTGCTTTTAGTTCGTGAAAACAAAGACCTTAGATTAAAAGTTGAAGAAGCGATTAAACAAGCAAACACTCACATGGCAGTTGCACGCAGTGTTATGTCTGACGAAAGTTTAGAAGTTGCATTAATGATGCCAACTCAAAAAATGAGCGTTGAAACCACTGAAAAAAATATCATGAGCGTTATAACTCCAATATTTAAACCAGTGTTTAAAAGAACAGACACTCAAAATGTTTATTCTTATGGTTATGCTTACACATCATGTGATTTAGACGAGGCTGTAAGTTCGCTCGCTGGCGTTATGCCTGATTTGTTAAGGCTCGCTGAGGTTGAAAAAACTTGTCAACTTCTCGCCACAGAAATCGAAAAAACACGCAGAAGAGTTAACGCATTAGAGCACGTTATGATTCCTCAATACGAGGACACAATCAAATACATCAATATGAAACTTAGCGAAAATGAGCGTTCAACAACCACAAGGCTCATGAAAGTTAAAGATATGATGCTTGCTAAAGCTCATAATTATGATGCATAAAAAATATATAGACAGCGAAAAAATCGCTGTCTATATTCAATTGTAGGGGCGGATATTATCCGCCAGAAATTTGCCGTAATTACAAATTAATTAAAAAGAGATGATAATATGCAATTACCAAAAAGAAAAGTGATAAGATTGAACAACTATTATTATAGTGAAAATGGTATGTATTTCATAACTGTTTGCACTAAAGATAAGATATGTTGTTTTGGAGAGATAGTTGATTATTCAATGAACCTTTCGTAATATGGAGTTATAACCGAAAAATACATTAATGAAATACCAATGCACTATAAATATATTAAAATCGATAAATATTGTATTATGCCAAATCACATACATATAATTGTTGTAATAAATAAAATTGAAGATAATTCCGGGCGGATAATATCCGCCCCTACAATTTCAACTATTATCGGTTCATTAAAGAGAATAATTTCCAAAGAAATTGGATTTTCGATATGGCAAAAAAGTTTTCATGATCATATAATTAGAAATGAAAAATCATATCAAAAAATATGGGAATATATAGATACAAATATATTAAAATGGGAATTAGACAGTCTATACATCACCCAACAGGAGAAAAAATGAAAGATCTAATCACAGCCCAAGCAAGGGATAAAAAAACAAGTTGCAGTGAAAATTCAATGATCACCAACACACAATTTCTCGACCTCAAACAGCGTCAAGATGTGCTAAGCCTTGAAAAAGAAAACAATAGGGAAGTTAAAACCTATTACTATGGCGGTTTTGACGATGCCGAGCGTGTTTGCGTGATTTTCGTGCCGAGCTTTTTTGAGTTTGACGATTTAAATGAGTTTTTCGCTGAAAATAAAGACGAAAATCCACTCACCGCAATAAAAATCACAAAAGATAAATTTTCTACCCTCACACATCGTGATTATTTAGGCTCATTAATGGGTCTAGGTATCAAACGAGAAATGATAGGCGATATTATCGTTAGTGACAAGGGGTGCTACATAATTTGCATGAAGTCGATAATCAAATTTATTATGCAAAACCTCGAGAAAATCGGCAGAGGTACGGCGAAAATGATGGAAGTTGACCTCACAGAAATTTCTCAAACAAATGTAAATATTGAGGAGTTATTTTTGAGTGTTTCCTCACTTCGCCTAGATAATATCATCGGCACTGTGTTTAATCTTTCGAGAAATAGTGCGAGCGAAAAAATTGTTGGCGGCATTGTGTATGTCAATGGTGAGCAAAAACTCAAAAATGATTTTAAAGTTAGCGTCAAAGATAAAATTGTGCTTCGTGGTAAGGGTAAGGCTGTACTTCATGAAATTGTTGGAGAAAGTCGCAAAGGGAAAATCCAACTGCTTATTCATCGATATATGTAAATAAAAAAATCATAATTTAAAGCATTGAAGTGTCTTGACAAATGTGATTAAAAGGTATATTATATATTTATGTTTATTTAACATTGAGGAGGACAAATTTATGGATATCAAAATCATTAAAACCACACAACCAAAACAAAAACCAGCTCCAGGTGACAAACTTGGTTTCGGTACAGTCGTAACTGATCACATGTTTGTTATGAACTACACCGAGGGCAAAGGTTGGCACGACCCAAGAGTTGAACCATACGCAAACATTTCACTTGCACCATCTGCAATGTGTTATCACTATGGTCAAACAACTTTCGAGGGCTTAAAAGCTTATAAAGACGAAAACGACAATGTTTTCCTTTTCCGTCCTGATAAAAATGGCGATAGAATTTCTCTTTCAAATAAAAGAATTTGCATGCCATCAATTCCAACTGATGACTTCATTGAGGCTGTTAAAGCTGTTGTTGAAGTTGATAAAGATTGGATTCCAACAGGCGAAGGCGAATCACTTTACATTCGTCCATTCGTAATTGGTACAGATGAATTTTTAGGCGTTGCACCATCAAAAACTTACCTTTTCATTATCATACTTTCACCATCAGGTGCTTACTATTCAAGCGGACTTGCACCAGTTGGCATTTGGATTGAAGATGAATATGTTCGTGCTGTTAAAGGCGGCATGGGCTTTGCAAAAACTGGCGGTAACTACGCAGCAAGTTTGATAGCTCAAGTTAAAGCACACGACAGCGGATATTCTCAAGTTTTATGGCTTGACGGTGTTGATAGAAAATATATCGAAGAAGTTGGCGCAATGAACATCTTCTTTAAAATCGCTGGCAAAATCGTTACACCTATGATAAATGGTAGCATCTTACCAGGTATCACTCGTGATTCAATCATCACTCTTTGCAAAGATAAGGGTCTTGAGGTTGAAGAAAGACGTGTTAGCGTTGATGAACTTGTTGATGCTGCAAAAGACGGCACACTCGAAGAAGTTTTCGGCACTGGTACAGCTGCTGTTATTTCTCCAGTTGGCAAACTTCGTTATGTTGATGATGTTATGCTCATCAATAACAACGAAATCGGTCCTGTAACTCAAGATTTATACGACACACTCACAGGCATTCAACTTGGCAAATGCGAAGATAAATATGGTTGGAGAGTTGAAGTTTAAGCAAAATAACCGATAGAACAGAGTACTAGTGGTGAAGATTTTCATATCTTTGCCCTTTTTAGCGTTTAAAAAGAGGGAAAATATGCGACTAGATAAATACTTATCACAATGCTCAATTGGCACAAGAAACACAGCACGCAAAATAATATATGACGGAAAAATCACAGTTAATGGCGAAATTTGCCGAGTGCCAGCCTTTTTGGTTGGTACTACTGACGATATCCGACACTGCGAAGAAAAGTTAGAAATAACGCTTAAATACTACCTATTAAACAAACCAGAAGGCGTAATTACGTCAAAAAGCCAAAGCGAAAAAACAGTGTTTGACTGCATGAATGATGTTGATACTACTTCACTTTTTCCAGTTGGCAGGCTTGACAAAAACACCGAGGGTCTGCTAATCATCACAAATGATGGCGACTTTTCAAATAAACTTATGTCACCTGATAATCACATTAAAAAGACATATGAATTTGTGTGCATAGGTGAAATTAGTGACGATCAAGTGCAAAAACTGAGCAGCGGAATCGACATAGGATATGACGAACCAACAAAATCCGCTGACATAAAAATCATTAAAACTGGTCTACTCGACAATATAGTTGATGAATCAACAAAGGCTAAATTACACTACAACAAAAAGTTTCACGATAAACAATGTGCTTTTGTCGGACAAATCAGCATAACCGAGGGGAAAAAGCACCAAGTAAGGCGAACTTTTAGGAGTATTGGCTGCCCAGTTGTTTATCTTAAAAGAATTGCAATTGGCAACATTGTTATTGATGATGATTTAGAAATAGGGAAGTATAAAGAATTTGAAATAAATGACTTTGAATTTTAAAACAAAAAGCCGTATACTAATAAAATAGTATACGGCTTTTACTTTATGATGTTACATACTGTAGGGACATGGCTTGCCATGTCGCAATGATAGCAACACACAACAAAGATTTAAGAAGTTTCGCTTGTATTGGTGTGAGTACAAACTCGGAACTTAATGGTATTTATTA
>JAWXUR010000132.1:0-3916 GCA_044426265.1 Clostridia bacterium | reverse complement strand
TTTTGCCGTTGGTTTTTTTGGGGTTTTGGTGGTGTTTTAAAATTTTTGCGTAGGGGAGGGGTTTCCCCTCCCGAAGAACGGCGGTGAGTTTTCCGTTACCACAATGTTAAATCGATAACGAAAATTAAATTGTGCGTTTTTTGAAATTGAGCGATTTTTGGTGTGTGGGTCGTTCCTTTTTTGCGGTTAACCGCAAAAAATTGTACCGCAAAACACAAAAACACAAAAACATAAAAACACAAACTCATGAACGCAAAAAAACAGCCCATTTCTGAGCTGTTTTGATTGGTTTATATATTCAAAATCCTTGGATTTGTTTTTCCTTTTTATGCTTTTTGCAAAAATTGATTTAATTCCATTGGTAACATATTATAAACTGTTCCGTCTTTTTCAACCATGCTGATTGGCAATTCTGGAATGAGTGAGTGTATCATTGAAACAAAATCGTTGCTGTTTTGGGCTGGAAAACCTGCCACTAATAATTCTGGGTTGTGCGTTGAGATGTGCGCTGCAACTGTGAGCATTGGTTCGTCGTTGAAATAAACCATCATGTCTGCGCCAAGCTCTAATGTCATTTCATGTAATTTTTCAATTATCTCGGTGTTTCCTACGCTATCCATTGGCAAAACTGAGATGACTTCGAGTTTTGCTCCGTGCTCGTCTGCGATCATTTTGCCTGATTTAATCAAAAATTTTGATGATTTTTGTGCAGTTACGCAAACAAGAACTGTTTTGTTTTTCATTTGCTTTAACCTCCTTTCTTGCCTCAATAATACTTTTTGAAGTTAAATGCTAGTTAAACAATTCCATAAATTTCAAAGAAACCGAAAAATTCACAAAACATTGATTATTAGTTTGATGTTTTTTCTTAATCTTAACCGCAAATTAACCGCAAAGTTTAAACTGTTTATAAAAAATAAGTTTTATATTTCTAATATGGAATTATAACTTTGTGGTTTTCTTGTATAATGATGTTAATATTTTAGTTTGGCTAAACAATTTTAAGGAGAAAATTTATGAACGTGTTTATGGTTGGCGGTACTGGGCTGCTTGGTTCTTTGGCGGCAGATGAGTTTATTAATCGAGGTCACAGCGTGAAAACGCTTGCGCTCGCTGGCTTGCCAAATGGTGCGAAATTGCCTGAAAAAATGGAAATCGTTTTTGGCAATCACATTGAAATGACAGATGATCAGCTCACCGACATGATGAGCGGCTGCGACTGCTTCGTTTTTGCGGCTGGTGTTGATGAAAGAGTTGAATTTCCAACCCCAATTTATGATTATTATGTTAAATACAATATCGACCCAGTTAAGAGATTTTTGAGCATTGCAAAAGCTTGCGGTGTCAAAAAGAGTGTTATTTTGGGTTCTTATTTCACTTATCTTGACAGAGTTCGCCCTGATATGCAGCTTTGCAAGCACCACCCATATATCAAAAGCAGAGTTGAGCAGCAAAAAGTGGCTTTTTCTTTCGCAGATGAAACAATGGACGTTGGTGTGCTTGAACTGCCTTATATCTTCGGCACACAAGCCGGCAGAAAACCAGTGTGGACAATCTTCGTTGAAAAACTCGAAAAAATGGGCCCTGTTTCATGTTTTCCAACAGGCGGTACAGCGATGCTTACAGCACGCCAAGTGGGCGAGGCAATCGTTGGTGTGGCACAGATAAACGTGGGGGCAAACTTTTACCCAGTTGCAACTGAGAATTACACTTGGGGGCAAATGCTCACTCAAGTTCACATCGGCATGGGCAAACCAAAAAGAAAATATATTCCAGTGCCAAAGGCTTCATTTAAATTGTATGGTAAATTCTTAAAAATGATGAGCCATAAAAAAGGTCTTGGCGAGGGGTTAGACATGGTTATGCTTGCAGATATTATGTATAACGAAACATTCATCGACCCAAAAGGCACATATGAATTAGGCGTTACAGCTGACGATATTGATGCTGCAATCATCGAATCGATTAAGGTTAGCGTTGATGCTGGAAAAAATAAAACTAGCTATGTTGAAATGAAAGCTGAATAAAATCTCACTGCTTATAGCGTACCTTTTTTGCGGTAAACCGCAAAAAATTGTACCGAAAAGCCAAAAAAATCGATAACGTCAAAAATGCGTTATCGATTTTTTATTTTATTCGTTTATGTTCGCTTTTATTCGTTATCGATTTTATCAACAATTGCCATTAAGATTTCGCTAAGGCAGGTTTCTGCTCTGTCGTTCATTTCACGATAAGCGTCCACGCTGCAATCATCGGCATCGTCACTGATTTTTCTGATGCTCAAAAATGGTAAGTCGAATTTTTCGCAAATTGCAGCGATGGCAGCGGTTTCCATGTCGAAAGCTTTGATTGAGAAAACATCATGATAAAGCTTTTTTCTTTGCTTATCGGTGAGGAAGATGTCGCCAGTGCCAACTGCACCTTGTTTAATGTCTTGATTTTTTGGCACATAACTGAGCAGTTTTGTGTCACAATAATAAACGTAGTCTTTTTGGTGAGATTTTTCGCCGAGTTTATAACCAATTGCGCTTAAATCAAAATCACATTCAACATAGCTAGTGCAAGCCAAGATGTCTTCACGCACAAGCTCACTGATTGCGCCAGATAGGCCAGCGTTTAAAATATGAGTTGCTTTAAATTCCATTGCAAGAGTTGCTGCCGCAAAGCCAGCGTTAATCTTACCAATTCCACTTTCAATTGCAACAACTTTAGTGTTATTAAGCTCAAAAGTGAAAGTGTTGAGTTTGTTGTGTACGCCTTGAGAACCATCAAATTTTTCGCAGAGTTTCAAAAATGGAAGATACTCCATGCCGTCTGCAAAAATAATTCCAACAGTGTTTTTCATTAATATTATACCTCTATTTCGTGATTATATTTTAATTTTTCAAGCGAATGAAGCTTGATAAGGCAAAATTCAAAAATCGCCAAACATTCCCTTGCTGTCAAAGGTGGTGTTTTGGCATAAAATAAAAACGAGGACAGTTTCGCTGCTCTCGATTTCGCTCAGCTAGCTAAGTCAAAATAACATGAACCAGTTTTCTTATTTTGGCTTGGCTGAAAAACAGTGGCAAATTTTGCCCTTGGGGAGCTGTTTTAAGCAATGTTCATTTCTTTTTCGAGTTGAACGTGGCAAGCTGTGCTTTAATATATTTTTAGCAAAAACCGTTTGCTAAAAAGATGGGCTGTGATAAATTAATGTCACAGCCCATATTTATTTTTTAATTTTATTCAAACAAAGTTAATGAACTTGAGCCACCGAAAGCTTCAATTAATGTGTCAGAAATTGCTGAGAAGAATGACCGAATTTCCCGCATGATGCCTTTAATCATGTCCACAAAAGTGTTTGCAGAACCAGACAGGTCTGGCAATTCAAGGCCGCTAACAACACCTTCGATAGTGTCGTCGATTGAAGCGGTTGTGGTTGTGGTCACTTCGTCAACGTAAGCGCCAACAGTGCTTGAAGTTGCAGCCTCGTCAGCAGCAGCATCAACATCAGTTGCAAAGCTCATTGAGCTCAAACTCGCAACTAACATAGTAAGCACAAAAATCAATGCGAATATTTTTTTACTTATTTTCATAATAATCCCCTTTTCAAAATAAAGTTATTCTCTTTTCATTATTATAGCAACATTAAAACTATTTTGCAATAGGCAAATGCAATTTTGCGGTACAATTTTTTCGCAAGCGAAAAAATACTAAGCCAAGCCACTGTTGATTACAGAAAATTTTGCGGTGATTTTGAACGCATTAAAGGAAAATCATCATATTGCAACAATGGGGAAATGCTGTAGGGACAACCCCAATGCAAGCAACTTAAGGAAAAAACATGTAAAATTTTACTCAATTTTTTTAAAAAATTGCGGTTTCTTAAGGCAGAGCCTTAAGTCGTTCGCCGCAGCGAACGAAATCTCCTATC
>JAWXUR010000033.1:0-21838 GCA_044426265.1 Clostridia bacterium | reverse complement strand
TACTTAAAGCAGCTGATGATGTTCGCTCAGTTGTTGATTGCATGATGGAAAAACAAATCATTGCAATTTATATTGATATGACAAAACTTAGTAAGCTTGATGAAAGACGTGCACTCGATTTCATCGACGGAGCTAAATACGTTCTTAAAACAAACGTGAAATGCATCTGCTCAAAAATTTACATGATAACACCAAAAAATGTTGCTATGGACGGCGACTTCATGGATTTTAATGATAAAGCATATGCAAAAGCACAAGGGGAATTTAATTATTAATTTAATTTAGTAGTTTATATAATTTAAAAAGGAAAATTTAAGAGAAGGGAATTAATAAAATGGATATTTTAGATAACAGAAGTTTTGAATCGGGAATTAGAGGAACCTATAAATCATCAAGCGTTGATAACTATTTTAACAGAGTTAGAGATGAGGTTAAAAGATTAGAATCTCGTGAGCACTCTTTTAAAATGGAAATTGAGGATAAGAAAAAACGCATTGAAATACTAACTGGTGATTTACGTGTTGCTCAAGATGAGTTGCTCGATGAAAAGTCTAAATCTTTAGAAGTTGATCAAAGATCAATTTTTATTGTTGAAAAAGAAAGAGAACTTGCAAATCGTGCTAAAGAGGTTGAAAAACAATGTAGCGCAAGAATTGAAGAAATTGGCACAAAAGGTCAAGCTCATTTAAAACTTGCTAATGAAAAAGCAAACGAAATCATTCAAGAAGCTCAGGCTAAAGCTAAACAAATTGTTTTAGAAGCTCAAACCACAGCGCAACTTGAAATTGATAAAGCAAATCAAACAATCGAAGCTTTGAAAAAAGATTTTGATGAATCAAATACTGGTTTAGTTGATAAGCAACATCAATTAGCTAATAGCATTAGACAAATTTTGTCTGAAGTTGAAAACTTAAGCTATGATAGTAATCTTGCAGGCAACATTCAATATCCACAAGTTGATTTCACCCCAGAAGAAGTTGTTCTTGAGCCAGTTCAAATGGATTCATTACCAGCTACGCAAACAGCTAATAAAACAAAAAAACAAGGTAAAACAGATAAATAAAAAAACTCAAACTAGAAATATTAGAATTTTACTTTAAGAAAGATAGTATATGAAAAAAACTTCAAAAATTAATTTAATTACTGGATTTGTTATCATTTTTTTAGTGATAATAGATCAGGTTATCAAGTATTTTGTTGATTTATATCTTCAACCAATCGGCACACAAACTGTTATTCCTAATTTTTTGCAGCTTCATTATTTTGAAAATGATGGTGCAATGATGGGCTTTATGTCTGGACAAACCGAAATCATGAGCATTGCGGCTTTAATTTGTTTAGTTGCAGTTTTTGTCGTACTGATGAGCGGTAAAGTTAAGTTTGGCGTTTTATATGTGTGTATCGCTGGCATCGCTGCGGGCGGTCTAGGTAATATAATAGACCGAGTTTTTAGAGGCTATGTTATCGATTACATTGAAGTTTTATTCGTAGATTTTTACATATTTAATTTTGCTGATTGCTTAGTCACAGTGGCAGCATTTTCAATAATAGCATATGAAATTTACGAAATAATTCAAGAAAGCAAATTAAAGAAAGCGAACAAACAAAATGGTTGATGCACTTATTATATCAATAGATGAAACAACAGCCAACCAAAGAATCGACAAAGTCATTTCAAGCGTACAAACTGATTTGACACGCTCTGCTGTGCAAAAAATCATTGAAGATGGCAAGGTCAAAGTTGGTGATAAAGTTGTTTCTAAAAATTACAAAGTAAAACTTGGTGAAAGAATTTCAGTTTTCATGTCACCACCCAAAGAACTTGACGTTCTTCCTCAAAATATACCATTAGAAATAATGTATGAAGATGACGACTTACTCGTTATCAATAAGCCAAAAGGCATGGTTGTTCACCCAGCACCTGGCAATTATGATGGCACTTTAGTCAACGCTTTGATGTACCACTGCAAAGACAGCCTTTCTGGCATAAATGGCGTTATTCGCCCAGGAATAGTGCATCGAATCGACAAAGACACCAGCGGACTTTTAATTGTTGCCAAAAATGATTTCGCCCATGTGAATTTAGCTGAGCAAATCAAAAATCACAGCTTCACTCGTGAATATCAAACAGTGGTTTATGGCAAAATAAAAGTGGACGAAGGCAAAGTTGATGCGCCAATTGGCAGACACGCTGCTGAGCGCAAAAAAATGTGTGTTACTATTAAAAACTCGAAAAATGCTATAACTCATTACTTTTTCGAACAAGAGCTTAGAGATTTCACTCATCTTCGAGTTAGACTCGAAACAGGTCGCACCCATCAAATTAGGGTTCACATGGCGTACATCGGCCACCCAGTGGCAGGCGACCCAGTATATGGCCCTAAAAAAGTTATCGAATATCTAAACGGTCAATGTTTACACGCTGGCTTGATAGGTTTTAAACACCCACGCACTGGTAAGTATATCGAAATAAAAAGCGAACTTCCAGAGTATTTCACGGATTTTTTAAGGAGAAATAAAATCAATGAGTAACACTAAACAGGATTTTTCAAACTGGCTCATCGCTTCAGATATCGATGGCACGCTTAACGATAAAAAAAGAAACTTACCAAAAAGAAACTATGACGCAATTCAAAAATTTGTGCATGAATTAGGTGGACACTTCACCCTTGCTTCTGGCAGATCGCCAATGGCAATGAAAGCTCAAATGGAAAGAATTAACGTTCCAAACTCAGTTGTTATCGCACTTAATGGTGCTTGTATATATGATTTTGAGCATGATAAAATGATATGGAGTTTGCATTTAACAGATGCAAATGTTCAGCTTTCAAAAGACGCATTAAAAAAATTCAAACTCGTTTCTGCTCAAGTTGTAACAGATGAATGCATTTATGTGTTTAGAGCAGTTCCATCATGTTTGATTTATGCAAAAACTCAAAAAATGCCAATCAAACATATCAAAAGCCTTGATGAAATCAAAGAACCTTGGCTCAAAGTTATACATACAGGCAATCCGTTATCCGTTTCAAAGGCATATAAATTCATTCAAAGCAAATGCACAACCGAAGAAAATCTCATGTCAACTTCACCATTTAGCTTTGATTTAGTGTCTGAAGACACAAACAAAGGTAAAGCAGTTTTAATGTTAGCCGAATCTCTCGGTATCAAGCAAGAAAACACAGCAGCAATCGGCGATTATTTCAATGATTATGAAATGCTCAAAGCTGTTGCTATGCCAGCGTGCTGTGGACAAGCTCCACAAGGAATGAAAGATATATCCAAATTAGTAACTTGTCATTGTAATAATGGCGCTGTTGCTGATTTGATAGAATATATAATAAAAAACTTTAATTAATGCACAGGAGGATACAAATGGATTCTATTAAGAAAATCGAGCTTGAAAAATTAGCTTGTAAAGTACGTATGGGTGCTATCGAAGGTGTTTATAACGCAGCTTCTGGTCATCCAGGTGGTTCTCTTTCAATTGCAGATATCGTAACTTATTTGTATTTTGATCACATGAACATCGATCCAGCAAATCCAAAGAAAGATGACAGAGATAGATTCGTTCTTTCAAAAGGTCACACAGCACCAGCTCTTTACGCAGCTCTTGCTCACAGAGGCTTTTTCGACGTTGAACTTCTCAAAACTCTTAGAAAACCTGATTCAATATTACAAGGTCACCCAAGCATGAAATACACACCTGGCGTAGACATGAGCACAGGCTCTCTCGGTCAAGGCATTTCAGCTGCAGTTGGCATGGCTCTTGGCGCAAAACTTAAAAATCAAGACTATCGTGTTTATTGTCCACTCGGAGATGGCGAAATTCAAGAAGGTCAAGTTTGGGAAGCTGCAATGTTTGCTGGCAACCACGATCTTGATAACTTAGTTGCAATCGTTGATAACAACAATATGCAAATCGATGGCAGCATTGAGGAAGTTAACTCACCATATCCAATTGACGAAAAATTCGCAGCTTTTGGTTGGAATGTTATCGTAATTAATGGTCATGACTTTGATGAAATCGACGCAGCCTTTAGCGCAGCTAAAGAGTACAAAGGCAAACCAACTTGCATCGTTGCAAAAACTTTCAAAGGAAACGGCGTTTCTTACATGAAAGACAAATGCGACTGGCATGGTACTGCTCCAAACAAAGAGCAATATGACATCGCAATGGCAGAGTTAAACGAAGTTTTGAAAGGTTTGGAGGGCTAAGAAAATGGCAGACGTAATTAAAGTAGCAACAAGAGATGCGTATGGTAACGCTCTTAAAGACCTCGGAAATAGAGATGACATCTTAGTTTTAGATGCTGACCTTGCAAAAGCAACAAAAACAGGCGTTTTCAAAAAAGAATTCCCTGATAAATTCGTAGATTTAGGTATCGCAGAATCAAACATGATGGGCGTAGCAGCTGGACTTGCAACAACAGGTTTCACAGTTTTCGCAAGCTCATTTGCAATGTTTGCAGCTGGTCGTGCTTTCGAGCAAATCAGAAACTCAATTGCATATCCTAACTTAAACGTAAAAATTGGCGCAACACACGCTGGTATTTCAGTTGGTGAAGATGGCGCAAGCCACCAATGCTGCGAAGATATCGCTCTCATGCGCTCAATTCCAAACATGACTATCATCAACCCAGCTGATGACATTGAAGCATATCAAGCAGTTATGGCAGCAGCTGATCACGATGGTCCTGTATACATGCGTTTTGGTCGCCTTGCAACTCCACGAGTTAACAGTGAAGATTTCAAATTCGAAATCGGTAAAGGTGTTGAGCTCAAAGAGGGTAGTGACATCACTATCATCGCAACTGGTTTAATGGTTAACGAAGCTCTCATCGCAGCTGAAACACTCGCAGCAGATGGCATTAGCGCAAGAGTTATCAATATCCACACAATCAAACCACTTGACGAGCAAATCGTTATCAAAGCAGCAAAAGAAACTGGCGCTATCGTAACAGCGGAAGAGCATAGCATCATCGGCGGTCTTGGCGGAGCAGTTGCAGAAACACTTGCTGAATCTTGCCCAGTTCCAGTTCTTAGAGTTGGTGTTGAAGATACTTTTGGACGTTCAGGTCCAGCAGTTGAACTCTTAAATTTATTTGAACTTAACGCTGAAAAAATCGTTTCTAAAGTTAAGGCAGCACTTGCTCTTAAGAAATAAGATAAGCGGTTTAAAAGGCTAAATTTTCGAATTTCACGAAAGGAGAATCATAAAATGACACAAATCACAAAAGATATGATAATCGGTGACGTTTTAGATGCTGATAGAGGCACAGCAGTATATTTCATGGAAATGGGAATGCACTGTCTTGGTTGTCCAGCATCAAGAGGCGAAAGCGTTGAAGATGCTTGCGCAGTTCACGGAGTAGACGTTGACGAAGTTATCGCAAAAATCAATGCTTATTTAGCAAGCAAATAAAAAAATTAAGCACTCGCCATTGTTAATTCAACGACGAGTGCTTTTTATTTGGGGTTGTTTAGTGTTGTACAATTTTTTGCGGTTAACCGCAAAAAAGGTACGCCAAACAATGAAGTTAAAAACAAGGCTCAATCTTCTTTTGACACAGGATTGAGCCTATAATTAATTGAAAATTGAAAATGGAGAATTGAGAATTATTTAAAAAATCGAAGATCTTTTTTGAATTTTAACCTTTTTGCGAAGCAAAAATTACAAACGGAGCACTTCTCAATTCTCAATTTTCCATTTTTTATCATTTTAGTTACTAAGCAAGAAATCCAAAACATTCCAGCCACTACTGCTAGTTTTCTTGTAAAGCTCTGTAAAGCCACATTCAGTGCAGCTTACTGTGATAAAATGTTTGTTTTGAACATCAAACATCTTTGCAAAGTTTCCACCAGTTGCTTGAAATTGATCGCTTTCATAACTTCTATTGCCACATTTTGGGCAAATAAATTGTTTTTGTTCCATCGTCATATCTCCTTAAGTTTTACAAATTTATAACTTAAAATCCTGCAAAAGCAAGATAAGCTAACACAATAGCACCGAGCACAATTCTATACCAACCGAAAACTGTGAAATCATTTTTCTTGATGAAATTCATTAAGAATTTAATTGCAAAAATTGATGTTACAAAGGCAACAACCATGCCAATAGCTAAAGCTATAAGCTCTGCACTTGAAAAGTCAAAACCAAATTTAACAAGTTTAAGTGCACTAGCTCCAAGCATTGTTGGAACAGCTAAAAAGAAAGTGAATTCTGCTGCAACTGTTCGTGATAAACCAATGATAAGAGCGCCAACAATCGTTGCTCCAGAGCGTGATGTGCCTGGAATCATGGAAAGAACTTGAAATAAACCAACGAGC
Organism: Clostridia bacterium; assembly: GCA_044426265.1. Taxonomy (GTDB): domain Bacteria; phylum Bacillota; class Clostridia; order Oscillospirales; family Acutalibacteraceae; genus UBA6857. The sequence goes on along the minus strand of JAWXUR010000033.1, from coordinate 15,511 downwards.
ATAGCGAGTGTGTACGTCACATCAGCAAGGCTGTCAACTTTTGCAGTTCTTGATTTATTCCATTTTTCAACCACGATAAACGCAACACCATAAACGATGAGCATTAAGGCAATTGTGAAAGCACTACCAAAGTTTTCTTCGAGCCAATCATCAAACAAAAAGCCGAGAACCGCTGATGGAATAAGTGCAAAACACACCTTAAACCAAAGCGAAAAAATGTCTTTTTTAATCGTGATCAATTTTGAACTGCCTTCATTTTGTTTCTTGCCAATTGCAAAAGGGAACATCTTGTTCCAATAAATCACAACAACCGCCATGATAGCGCCAAGTTGAATCACAACAAAAAACATCTCTTTAAACTCTTCGCTCATGCTGAGATTTAAAAACTCATCAACTAAAAGCATATGTCCAGTGCTGCTAATCGGTAGCCATTCTGTGATGCCCTCAACGACACCGAGAAAAACCACTTTAAGTATTTCTATTAAATCTAAAACCATTATTATACCTCCTAAAGATAGCTACATTATATCATAAAACTTATGTCGTTTCAATTAAATATAGTATATTATTTGAAATAAATGTTTATGTTACAATTGTCATTTATCTTCAAAATATAAAATAAAAATGCAAGAAATTCATATTTTCTATTGACAAATTTATGTTTTTATGCTTTAATGTATTAAATTGATAAATTAAACCGTTGACGTGGAGATAAAAATAATCGAGAACACACAGAGAGTTCGGGGTGCTGTGAGCCGAATTGTAAACAGGTTATTAAATGGACCATCGAGGGCATAGTCAAAGGCATTGCCGAGTATTCTATGACGTGCAGGCATACGTTAGTTGCTAGAAATTTGTTTGAATTTCGTTAAAGTGCACGAGAAATCGTGAATCAAGGTGGTACCACGGAATATTTATCCGTCCTTGGCAATTTAGTAATTGTCGAGGGCGTTTTTATTTTTATTGATTTGAATTTTATTTAATTTGAAAGGGGATAGATGAAATGATTTATCCGTCCATTGAGCAGGCAAAAGAGATTTTAAAAAGCGGCGAATTTTCAAGACTTCCAGTTAAAATGGAGCTTTATTCAGATATGCTCACTCCTATCGCTGCACTTAAAAAGCTAAAAAAAGTTAGCAAACACGTTTTCATGTTTGAAAGCGCAGAAGCCTCAAAACAATGGGGAAGATACACTTTTATCGGCTTTGATCCAACTCTTGAAATCTCGTGTAAAGATTCAAAAGTGAAAATTAAACACAGCTCAACACTCACTGAAATTGATGAAAATCCAGCTGTAGTTATTCGCAAGATCGTTGGCGAAAACAAAGCGCCAACTCTTGAAAATATGCCACCATTTGTGGGCGGTTTAGTTGGTTATTTTTCATATGAATATATTAAATATAGCGAGCCAACCTTAAAGCTCGATGCAAAAGATGAAGAGGAGTTCAAAGATGTTGACCTCATGCTTTTTGACAAGGTTATCGCTTTTGACAATCTTAGACAAAAACTGATTTTAATCACAAACATCAAAACAGATGATTTAGAGTCGGCGTACTATCGAGCAAAACTCGATTTGCAAATGATGAAAACTATCCTTTTTGAGGGAGAAATGATTGAGAATAAACCTCTCAAGCTCCTAAGTGACATCAAACAGCTTTTCAATGAAGAGCAGTATTGCCAAATGGTTGAAAAAGCAAGAAATTACATCTATGAGGGTGATATCTTCCAAGTGGTGCTGTCAAATAGACTTGAAGCGAAATATGAAGGCAGTTTGCTTGATATGTACAGGGTGCTTCGCACCACCAACCCATCACAATATATGTTTTATTTTTCAAGTGATGACGTTGAAATTGCTGGTGCATCACCAGAAACATTAGTTAAACTTGAAAACTCAACACTTCACACATTCCCACTTGCTGGAACTCGCCCAAGAGGTGAAACTCAAAAGCAAGATGATGAATTAATGGCTGACTTACTAAGTGATGAAAAAGAGCTTAGCGAGCATAATATGTTAGTTGATCTCGGCAGAAACGACATTGGTAAAATCAGCAAAATTGGCTCAGTTGAAGTTGAAAAATACATGAACATCGAAAAATTTTCTCACGTTATGCACATAGGCTCAACTGTTAAAGGTGAGATTTTAGATAGCAAAGACTCGCTTGATGCAATCGATGCAATTTTGCCAGCTGGTACACTTTCAGGCGCTCCAAAAATTAGAGCGTGCGAAATCATCAACGAACTTGAAGACAACGCAAGAGGAATTTATGGCGGCGCTATAGGCTATATTGACTTCACTGGAAACCTTGACACTTGTATAGCAATTCGCTTAGCTTTTGGTAAAAATGGCAAATTGTTTGTGCGCTCCGGTGCAGGAATTGTTGCAGACAGCGTGGCTAAAAACGAATATATGGAATGCATCAACAAGGCAAAAGCGGTTATGGTTTCGCTAGAAATGGCTCAAGGAGGTATAGATGAATGATTCTTTTAATTGATAATTACGATAGTTTTTCATATAATTTATATCAGCTTGTAGGCTCGATTTATCCAGACATCAAAGTTATTCGTAATGATGAAATGACAATTGATGAAATTGACAAGCTAAATCCAAAAGCGATTTTACTTTCTCCAGGGCCTGGTCATCCGCTAAAAGCTGGAGTTTGCGTTGACGTTATAAAGCAATTAGGCTCAAAGTTTCCAATTTTTGGGGTTTGCTTAGGTCATCAGGCAATTTGTGAAGCGTACGGCGGAAAAGTTTCCTATGCCTCAAAATTGATGCATGGCAAAACTTCGATGGCAAAACTCGATAACACTTGCCAAATCTTCAAAAACATGGACGAAGAAATTCAAGTTGCAAGATACCATTCACTCGCCGCAGTTCAAAGTGAGATGCCAGAGTGCTTAAATATCACAGCGATGACACACGAAGGCGATATAATGGCCGTTGCACATGAAAAATATCCAGTTTACGGAGTACAATTTCACCCAGAATCAATTTTGACACCTAAGGGTAAATATATAATTAAAAACTTTTTGGAGGACATAATATAATGATTAAAGAAGCTATAATTAATTTAAGTAAAAAACAAAACCTTAGTTTTGACGAAGCAAAGGCTGTGATGAATGAAATCATGACAGGTCAAGCATCAGACGTGCAAATTAGCGCCTTTCTCACCGCAATGGCTTTCAAAGGTGAAACTATAGACGAAATCACCGCCTCAGCAAGCGTTATGCGTGAACACTGCACAAGACTTCTTCACGAGATGGACGTTTTAGAAATCGTTGGTACTGGCGGAGATAGCTCAAACTCATTTAATATTTCAACAACTTCGGCTTTAGTTATAGCCGCAGGCGGTGTACCAGTGGCAAAGCATGGCAATCGTGCAGCTTCTAGCAAAAGTGGCGCTGCTGATGTGCTTGAAGCCCTCGGTGTAAACATCATGCTTTCTCAAGAAGAAAGTGCGAAACTTCTCGAAGAAATAGATATCTGCTTCCTTTTTGCTCAAAAATATCATCAAGCAATGAAATTTGTTGCTGGTGTTAGACGTGAGCTCGGAACTCGCAGCATCTTTAACGTGCTTGGACCTCTCTCAAATCCAGCTGGCGCAAAAATGCAAGTTATGGGCGTTTATGACGAAGCTTTGGTTGAGCCTTTGGCTCGTGTACTTTCAAACCTCGGAGTTAAAAACGCAATGGTGGTTTATGGTCAAGATAGCCTTGACGAAATCTCAATGAGCAGCGACACAACAGTGTGCGAAATCAAAGATGGAGTTTTCTCATCTTATACAATTAAGCCAGAAGATTTTGGATATGAAAGATGTGAAAAATCAGAATTAGTTGGCGGTACACCTGAAGATAATGCTAAAATCACAACGGCGATTTTAGATGGCGAAAAAAGTGCAAGAAGAAACGCAGTTTGCCTCAATGCTGGCGCTGGTTTATATATTGCAAAAAAAGCAACAACACTTGCAGAAGGTGTTAAACTCGCTGAAAAGTTAATAGATGACGGCTTAGCAAAACAAAAACTTAATGACTTTATTAAATTCTCAAACAAGGAGTAACCAATGCACAAACTTAACGAAAACGGAGATACAATAGATCAAAGTCGAGATATACTTTTAGAAATTGCAAAACGAACAAAAAAGCGTATCGAAGACAAAAAAGAATATATACCATTACAGCAAATCATCAGAATGGCAAACTTCAAAGAAAAAAACACAGGTTTTCCATTTGAGAAGGCATTGAAAAAAGACGGAGTAAGCTTCATTTGTGAGGTGAAAAAAGCCTCACCATCAAAAGGCTTAATAGCTCCAGATTTTCCTTACATTCAAATTGCAAAAGACTATGAAAAAAGTGGAGCAAGTGCAATTTCATGCTTAACTGAGCCTTTTTATTTCCAAGGAAAAGATGATTATTTAACTGATATCACTAAAAATGTGAGCATTCCAGTTTTAAGAAAAGACTTCACTGTAGACGAATACATGGTGTACGAAGCAAAAGTTCTCGGTGCTAGTGCTATTCTTTTAATTTGTGCGATTTTAGATGATAAGCAATTGAAATCATATTTTGAAATTGCGCAAACTCTTGGTTTATCTGCAATTTTTGAAGCTCACACAGCTGAGGAAGTTGAAAGAGCGATTAATTGTGGTGCAAGAGTGATTGGCGTTAATAACAGAAATCTCAAAACTTTTGAAGTTAGCATTCAAACTAGCTTAGACCTTAGAAAAATGGTTGGTGAAGATGTGATTTTCATTTCTGAAAGTGGCATCAAAACAAAAGAAGATATCTTAAGTTTGCATGATAATAATGTTGATGCTGTGCTTATTGGTGAAACTTTAATGCGTGCACCTAATAAAAAAGAAGTTTTAGATGATTTAAAATCGCTGTGCCCAGTGATTCACAAAACTGCAATTAAAATTTGCGGTGTTAAAAAACAAGAAACTATTGAAGTTTTAAATGAAATGAAACCTGATTTTGTTGGCTTTGTTTTTGCAAAAAGCACCAGACAAGTTGGCTGGCGACAAGTTAAAAACTTCAAAAAACAACTCGATAGCGATATCAAAGTTGTTGGTGTGTTTGTTAATGAAGACGTTAATAAAATCATAAGACTCATGAAAGATGGAGTTTTTGATGTTGCTCAATTGCATGGTCAAGAAAGCGAAGAAATGATCAACATGATCAAACTTCACACCGGCAAGCAAGTCATTAAAGCAATTAGTGTTAATTCAGTGTTTGACATCTTAAAATATAAAAACTCGATTGCTGATTATTTGCTTTTGGATAACGGCAAAGGTGGCAGTGGTAAGGTTTTTGATTGGTCAATTTTGAATGAATTAAAAGAAGCTGATTTTGACAAACCATTTTTCATCGCTGGCGGACTTGATAGTGATAATATCAGTGATGCTCTTGAATTTTCACCATTTGGTGTGGACGTTTCTGGCGGTGTTGAAACCGATTTAAATAAAGATAACAATAAGATAAAAAACTTCATAAATAAAGTTCGACAAATAGATAGGAAAGGCAGTGAGTAAAATGAGTAAAGGTAGATTTGGTGCTCATGGTGGGCAGTTTATACCTGAAACTTTAATGAATGCAGTTATTGAGCTTGAAGAGGCTTATAACTTTTATAAAAACGACCCTGAATTTAACGCAGAACTTGAAGAGTTACTAAACGAATACGCAGGAAGACCCTCAAGACTTTACTATGCAAAAAGAATGACAGAGGACTTAGGCGGTGCAAAAATTTATCTCAAACGTGAAGACTTAAATCACACTGGCGCTCACAAAATCAACAATGTACTCGGTCAAACACTGCTCGCTAAAAAGATGGGCAAAGTTCGAGTTATTGCTGAAACCGGAGCTGGTCAACATGGCGTTGCAACTGCAACTGCGGCAGCTCTTATGGGGCTCGAATGTGAAGTTTTCATGGGTAAAGAAGACACCGAACGTCAAGCGCTCAACGTTTATAAAATGAAACTTCTCGGCGCAAAAGTTCACGCTGTCACTGAGGGTACAGCTACGCTCAAAGACGCAGTTTCTGCAACCATGAGAGAGTGGACAAACAGAATCGACGACACTCATTACGTACTCGGTTCTGCCTTAGGGCCTCACCCATTTCCTATTATAGTTAGAGATTTACAAGCGGTAATCTCAAAAGAAATAAAAGCACAAATTCTTGAAAAAGAGGGAAGACTTCCTGATGCGGTTGTTGCCTGTGTTGGTGGCGGATCAAATGCAATTGGCACTTTTTATGACTTTATCGAAGATAAAGATGTACGCCTCATCGGCTGTGAAGCTGCTGGACGTGGCATTGACACCTTCGAAACCGCAGCAACAATTGCCACTGGTAAACTCGGAATTTTCCACGGCATGAAATCATATTTTTGTCAAGACGAATTCGGTCAAATTGCTCCAGTTTATTCAATTTCAGCAGGACTTGACTATCCAGGTGTAGGGCCTGAACATTCAAATCTTCACGACACTGGCAGAGCAGAATATGTTGCTGTAACTGATGATGAAGCGGTTGATGCTTTTGAATATTTGAGCAAAATTGAGGGAATTATTCCAGCAATTGAAAGCGCTCACGCAATTGCGTACGCTAAAGAGCTTGCAAAAACAATGAGCAAAGACCAAATTTTGGTTATCACTGTTTCAGGACGTGGCGACAAAGACTGCGCAGCTATCGCAAGATATAGAGGGGAGGATATCAATGAGTAATATACATAAAGCCTTCGAAAATGGTAAGGCGTTTATCGCCTTTGTTACAAGTGGAGATCCAAACCTTGAAACAACAGAAAAAGTTGTGTATGAAATGGTGAAAAATGGCGTTGACTTAATCGAGCTCGGCATTCCTTTTTCAGATCCAACAGCAGAAGGGCCAGTGATTCAAGGTGCAAACGAAAGAGCACTCGCAAATGGTGTCACAACTGATAAAGTTTTTGACATGGTAAGACGTATAAGAAAAACAGTGTCTATTCCAATGGTGTTCATGACTTATGCTAACGTGGTTTTCTCTTATGGTAGCGATAAGTTCATCAAAACTTGCAGCGAAATCGGCATTGACGGCATAATTATCCCTGACATTCCATTTGAAGAAAAAGAGGAGTTTTTGCCTTATTGTCAAAAGTACGGCGTGGACTTAGTTCCACTCATTGCTCCAACTTCACACGATCGAATCAAAATGATTGCCAAAGAGGCAGACGGCTTCGTTTATTGTGTTTCATCGCTCGGTGTAACTGGTGTGAGAAGTGAAATCACAACAGACATCGGTGCTATGGTGAAACTTGTTAAGGGTGAAAAAGAAATTCCATGTGCAATAGGTTTCGGAATTTCAACACCTGATCAAGCAAAACACATGGCGCAGTTCGCAGATGGTGTCATCGTTGGCTCAGCAATCGTGAAGCTTTGCAAAGAGCATGGCGAAAACTGTGCACCTTACATCGGTGAATATGTTAAATCAATGAAAGATGCGATTAGATAAAGGTAATAACTTAATTTAACATTAATCCTTGTGGGATATGCCAGTTTAAATGAAAATTATTAGCAAAAACAACTAATAAAAATCACTTTATTATGTAATTTAATTCATAAATAAGGAGATATTGTCGAAAATTTGATATTATACAGCTTGTTTCATAGTCAAATAGGCTGTATTTTTTTCACTTTAAACCAATAAACTAGATAAAATCAACAAACTTTACTGGAACTTTAAGGTAATTTTAAATATACATTGACTTGCCTATGCAGGTTATGATATAATTTATACATAAAGTTGTGTGACAGCTTTATACTTGATAAAAATTTAATCTTTAAGATGCGATGTGTGCAGAACATAAAATGAACTGTGCATTGATCTAACTCTGGAGAATCTCACTCATTGTGAGTGCCGAAGGTGCAAGATGTTGAAAAACATTAATCTCTCAGGCAAAAGGACGGAGCTGCATACCTTACTGATGAAACTGCTGCTAAAAATCAATGGCGATTTTTAGTCTTAGCTCATTGGCGTGGGTGCGTATTTGTTTTTTTACCTGTGCTGAAAATGCGCAGGTTTTTTAATTTTTATCAAGAATAAAGGTTGATCTGATTTTATATAGTATTAAACAAAAAAAGAAAAAATGAAAGAGGTATTTACTTATGTTAGAAAAAATTGAATCAATTAATAGCGCCGTCAATGGCTTTGTTTGGGGTATTCCAGTACTCTCATTGCTCATCTTAACTGGCGTATTAATGACAATTCTCACAAAAGGTTTCCAATTCTCACACGTTTTGCACTGGGCTAAAAACACAATCGGTAGCGTTTTCAAAAAAGATGTTTCTGGTAAAAACACAGATAAAGCTTCAATCTCTCAATTCCAAGCACTTTGTACAGCTCTTGCTGCAACTGTTGGTGTTGGTAATATCGCAGGTGTTGCAACTGCTATCGCTTCTGGTGGCCCTGGTGCTATCTTCTGGATGTGGATTGCTGCAATCTTCGGCACAATGACAAACTATTCTGAAAATGTTCTTGGTATCTATTTCAGACGTAAAAACGTTGACGGCGAATGGGCTGGTGGTGCAATGTACTACTTATCATCAGGTGTTGGCGGATATAAAGGCATGAAACAAGTTGGTAAAGTTTTAGCAGTTCTTTTCGCTGGCTTTGCAATCCTTGCTTCTTTTGGTATCGGTAATGCAAGTCAAATTAACACAATCGCTGTTAACATGGAATCTGCTTTCTCAATGTCACCATACCTCACTGGTGTACTTCTCATGGTTCTCGCTGGTCTTGTTATCGTTGGTGGTATCAAACGTATCGCATCAGTAACAGAAAAAGTTGTTCCAACAATGGTTGTTTTATATTTAATCGGCGCTATCGTTGTTGTTGCTCTTAACTATGATACAATCATCGCATCATTCGAATCAATCTTCGCTTTCGCTTTCGGCTTTAGAGCTCTTGGCGGTGCAGCAATCGGTGTTGCTGTTAAATCTGCAGTAACTTGGGGCTTCAAACGTGGCGTTTTCTCAAACGAAGCTGGTCTTGGTTCATCAGTTATGGTTCACAGTGCATCAAACGTTAAAGAGCCTGTACGTCAAGGTATGTGGGGCATCTTCGAAGTTGTTGCTGATACATTAGTAGTTTGTACTTTAACAGCTCTCGTTATCTTAACAAGTGGCGCAGTAGACTTAACATCAGGCGAAATGCTCGTTGACATCGAAGGTTCAGCACTTGTAAGCAACGCTTTCTCAGGTGTATTCGGTTCAGCTGGTTCAGCATTCATCGCAATCGCAATCTTACTTTTCGCATTCTCAACAGTTCTTGGTTGGAGCTACTACGGAACAAAAGCATGGGAATATCTCTTTGGTACAAAATCAACAATGATTTACAAAGTTGTTTTCGTTCTCTTCATCTTCGTAGGTGCAACAATGAGCCTCAGCCTCGCATGGGATATCTCAGACACATTCAACGGCTTAATGGCTCTTCCAAACTTAATCGGTGTTGTTCTTCTTAGTCCATTAGTTCTCAAAATCACCAAAAACTACGTTCAACGTAACCTCAAAGGTGAAAAAGTTGAGCCAATGTTAAACAACAACGCAGAAATTCAAGCAGAACAAGCTTTAGCTTTAGCAGCAGAAACTGTTGAAACTAAATAAGTTTAACAAATAAACATTCAAAAACCTACCGCTACAAAGTGGTAGGTTTTTTTCTGTACTACGAATAAATCTAAAAATCACGATAATCATTATACAAATTAACAATAGAATTCCAAGTAAGCGGACCAACAACGCCCTGAGCAGGAATACCATAAAGATTTTGCACCGCCTTAACAGCATTAGCTGTACTAGCGCCGTAAACTCCATCAACAACAACATCAGGAACTTTAGAATTGTTTTGAGAAATAACACGAAGATAAGTTTGAATTTGCTCAACAACCTTGCCAGTAGCGCCAGTTGTAAGCACATAACCTGGATAAAGTAGGGAAGAATACGAGCTATATTCATAAGGCAACGACTTTAAGATATCATCGTATTCGGCGATAATCTTGTTCCACGTTTGAGCGCCAGTGATGCCGTCTGGTGTAAGTCCAAATTGAGTTTGAAATGCTCGCACAGCGTTCGCAGTTTCTTGACCATAAACGCCATCAAACTGGATAAAAGGGATAGCCTTATCAAAAAATGAGATAAAACGCAGATAATATTGAAGTACACGCACAGGCTGCCCATTAGAGCCAATTTGCAGCGTACGAGGGAATTGACGCTGCGCCTCGCTGACAGTGATTCCCTCTGAATAAAGCTCTGAAAGTTTCTTGACACCGCTGTAAATTCTCTTGATTGTGTACCAAGTGCTGCGACCGACAATGCCATCTTGAGTTAAATTAAAAATGCCTTGAAAAACTTTAACAGCGTTTCGAGTTTCTTCTTCGAAAATTCCATTTGTATTAGGTATTATCGGAATTAGCGGATAATTTCGAGAAATTCGGTTGAGCTGCTTTTGAATTGTACGAACTTCTTCACTAACTGAGCCGAGTTTGAGCGCAGTGCCAGGGTAAGATTCAATGTTATCGCTGGTTTGCGCACGTTTTAAGTCGATATCATTGCCATAATAAGTTTGTAAAATCTCATAAGGCGATTTTCCTTGACTGGCTAAACTCACAGTGCCCCATTGAGATAATCCGCCACATTGCACACGATCGCCATCGCAATATTCAGTGAAAAGTGGCTGTACACTGCCTTGTTTCACCACGTACTGATTAAAAAGACCCTCAGCGATTTCACCAATGTTTGCGAAAATATCTCGCCCTTGCTGATAAGCTTGATCAAATTGAGTTGAGTTTGTGATGTCAAAATCATAGCCTTGTGAGTGGTAAAATTCGGTGTAAATTCTGTTGATTGCAAATGAAGTTTGTGCAATAATATTTGCACGAATTGCATTTTCTGGCCATGTTGGATAAATCTCACTTGATGCAACATTTTTTATGTAAGTTGAAAAAGGCACACGCACATTTGGCGCATTTGAGTTGGGCGCACCAAGATGAACAGTGATAAATTCAGGCACTTTAACAATATCAGCCATCAGCCTCACCTCCCAAATCATAAGCTCGAGTCACGACCACATCTTCGGCTGTACTGCTCGAATCAACTGGCACTAATTGCACTGGCTGAATCGATTCCACGCCGTCAAACACTGGCACATCGATATATTTTCGTGGCTTATATTTTGCCTGACTCACGCTCACATCATATAGTGCGTATGGCGCAATATTCATAGGCTGCTGCGATAAATCGGCGCTCGGTGCAGACAAAACTATTGGCTCGGTTTTGCCGTTGACATCAGTCAATCCCTCAAAAATCACCGCCTCATCACCCGACTCGCTAACTCTAACCATTGCCGAAACAATCGGATAAGCCTCACTAGCCATAAACGCTTGAATTACGAGCGTACCCTCACCATCAAAGTCAATCGGATCATCATTTTGCATGATAGCCATAACTGGTAAAATCTCATTGTCTAGCTCTACAAGTTCAATCAAATCTTCTTGCTTGGGCGGTACATCGTTCGCTTCGCTCACTTCACGAAACCCATCAAACGGTGGTGTTTCAAGCTCGTTTGCTGCTTTTTCTTCTCTTTGCTCATGTCTAATCTGACTAGCGTTAACCTTGTTGTCAAACTCACGCATTTCTTGTTTATATCTTTCAACCATCAAATCAAAACTGTTCATATAATCGCCCCTTTATATATTTGTCAAACTATCATATGCGAAAAAGTGAAATAATGTGATAAAAAACATATAAAAATACAATTAATAAGATAAAAAGCAAATTTTCTTTCTTGCAATAAAAACAAATCTATGCTAAAATTAAAATATTAAAGATAGCAAGGAGCAAACATGAAACGTAAAAACGAAAAAGAAAATTCACTTAATATAAAGCCAAATCTTGAAAAACTATTCGATGATAGTGGCGATAATATCTGGGTTTTCACTGGCTCATCTCAAATGAAGTCTAACTTTGATGATAATTTAGGCTTTCGAAGCTTCATGGGTCATTTTGAAGAATTTATCAGATGGGAGCTCGCAAAAACCAGCGTTGAAGCTCGCCAACGTTTTGTGTTTAACACTTGCGAAAACGGTTTAAGCTTAGCTCAAATCAATCAAAATTTCGAGCAAGTTGTTTCGTGTTATAAGCCTAAAGCTGTAACTTTTATGTGCGATAAAAAAGACTTCAGCACGCCAACAAAAGAGTTCGAAAAACAGCTCGAAACTTTTATAAATAAATCAATTGAAATTGGTGCGATTGTTGTTTTGATAACAATGTACGACTTAAAAAATCAAAATAATGAAAACTTGAAAAAGTTGAATGAAATAATAAAAACTCAAAAATCAAAAGGGAAGTTCAAAGATAAAATTGAAGTGGTTGATATTTTCAATTTAATTCAAAATAAACATTTAAACGAAAACAAAACATTAAACTTCAAAGGACATTACGCTTTAGCTCAAGAATTAGTGCGTAATCTCTTAGGCTGCGAGTGGAAAATTCCTGATTTTAACAAAGAAACTTTAATCAGCACTGGCGAAAAAAACTATGACTATTCTAATTCAACTAGTGAAGTTAGCAGTGAGCAAACAAACGAAATAAAGCCTAGTTTAATTAACGATTTTTCAAACCTCAAATTGCTTTTCATCGGTGACAGCATAACTCACGGAGCAGCTCACACCTATGGCTACGACAGTGTAGCGCAACTGTTTGAAAAAGCTTTAATTGATATTGGATATGATAAAGCTATTGTTTTAAACACAGCAGTTTCAGGCGCAACAGCAACAAACCAAGATAATGGTACGCTTCACCTAGAATATAAAAAGCAGCGTTTAGATTTAATTTTAGCCACTAAACCAACGCACGCAATAGTGATGCTTGGCACTAATGACACTGTGGTAAAAGGCATGACAGCAGATAAATATGAAAGAAACATTCGTGAAATTATAAGCATAATCAAAAAAGCTGATGTTGTGCCAGTTTTAAGAAGTGTGCCACCAGCGAACTCAATAAGGCATGATGTCAATTGTCACTTAGACGAATACGCAAAGCGTGTGAAAAAGATTGCAAAAGATGAAAACATCTGCTTTATAGACCACACAAATTCATGGAAAACAGCAGAAAAATCAGCTCCAAATTTGCTGAACACCAACAAACAAAATCTATGGCTCAACGATGAACTTCACCCAAACCCAGCAGGTCAAATTGCAATGTTTAAAGAAGTTTTCGAAACTCTTTGCGGCAGTGAAAACTTGCTCAAAACAAAGATAGCCAAGCTGACGTATAAATCAACCTTTGAACCAAAAACATTAAATAAATCACTAAATAAATTTCTAAAATTAGATAAAAACTCAGTATCGCTGAACCTTAAAAAATTAGTTCGCTTTTCCTTTAAAAAGTATACTAAAGCCACTTTGATTTTAGAGTTAGATGACAAAGCCCTCTCAATGAAAACCCACGATTTAAGTACTAACGAGCTAACATTAGACAATGTAGATACCGCAAAAGTAAAAGATATTTCATTAATTTTAGAACATAAGCATAAAAACAATATCCACGCATTAAAGCTCAAAAGATAAATTAATAAGTCAAAAACGCTTTGGGTTAGGAGTTAAAAAATGAAAATAATAATTTCACCAGCAAAAAAAATGATAATCGACACCGACACATTCGAAACAAGCTCGCCAAAATTTCTCGAGCAAACAAAAATCATTAAGCAAAAACTTCAAAACTTAAGCGATGAACAATTGCAAAAAATATGGAAATGCAGTGATTCGATTGCAAAAACCAACATTCAAAGGCTTCAAACCATGAATTTTGACACGGCAACAACTCCAGCAATTTTAGCCTATGAGGGTCTGCAGTACAAGCACATGGGGGCAAGCGTTTTTTCAACTGATGAGTTCGCCTACCTAGATCGCCATCTTAGGATTTTAAGCGGATTTTACGGCATACTAAAGCCGCTTGACGGCGTTGTACCATATCGATTAGAGCTACAAGCTAAGCTTGAAGTTGGCGGCAGCAAAGATTTATACGCTTTTTGGGGCGACAAAATAGCAAATGAACTCTTAAGTCAAAGTGACACCATAATCAACCTCGCATCAAAAGAGTATAGCAAAGCAATCACCCCATATTTAAATCAAAACACGAAGTTTATCACTTGCACTTTTGCCGAGCTTAAAAATGAAAAACTAATCGAAAAAGGCACAATGTGCAAAATGGCTCGTGGCGAAATGGTTCGATTCATGGCGCAAAATAATGTTGAATCGCTCGATGGCGTGAAAGCGTTTGACGTTATGGGTTATAAATTTAGTGAAAGTTATTCAAATGAAAATAATTTAGTTTTTATAAAAGGAGATAAATAAAATGTTAGAAGTAGGAACAAAAGCACCGGATTTTTCACTCTTAGACAAAGATGGCAACACAATTTCAATGTCAAATTATTTAGGCAAAAAGGTAGTAATATATTTTTATCCAAGAGATAACACACCGGGCTGTACTCGCCAAGCTTGTGCCTTTGCTGCAAGTTATGAGCAGTTCAAAGAAAAAGATATCGTAGTTATCGGTGTGAGCAAAGACAGCGCAAAAGCACATCAAAATTTTGCAGCTAAACATAATCTGCCTTTCATTTTAGTAACAGACCCAGAGCTCGTAGCAATTAAAGCGTACGATGTTTGGCATGAGAAAAAACTTTATGGTAAAGTTAATATGGGTGTCGTTCGCACAAGCTACATTGTTGATGAAAATGGAATCATAGAAAACGTTATGCCAAAAGTCAAACCAGACACTAACGCAGCAGAAATTTTAACATATTTAAATAGCTAATTTGCTTTACATTTATAATTAATTATGATATCATTTATATAGTAAAAATTAAAAGGAGGGCTAACAAATGCCATACGTATCAATACAAATGTTTGAAGGCAGAGATGTTGACACAAAACGCTCATTTTGCCAAAAAATTGCACAAGTAGTTTCTGAAGAAATCGGTGTTAAACCTGAAGCTGTAACAGTGAGAATTGACGAGATGAAAAAAGAGAACTATTATATTAACGGCGAACTTTTCTTGGATAAAAAATAATTTGATTGATGTCTACTTTTTTTAAGTGGGCATCTTTTTTTTGTATAAAATGAAGAAATCATCTAAAGCTAATAAGGGTGATTTAATGAAAAAATTTAGTAAAACATACGAAACTAATTTAAACATGATTAACAAAAAGCTAAGAGTTGGCGAAAGTTTCGATATCTTAGTTAAACAAATCAAAATTGCGGATAAAAAAGCAACTTTTTATTGCCTTGACGGCTTCACAAAAGACGATATTTTAGAGCGAATGTTTAGGTTTATCAGCACATTCACAAAAGAGCAAATGAGCGATATTCACTCAGCGGAAGAACTGCTCAATAGCTATATAACCTATATCGAATCAAGCGTTGAAGAAAATCTTGACACCTTCACAACGTTTATTTTATCAGGTGCAGTTGGCATGATAGTCGAAGGCTTCGA
>JAWXUR010000032.1:0-21891 GCA_044426265.1 Clostridia bacterium | reverse complement strand
TTGAAACTACTCCAGAAGTTGAAGAACTTCAAGAGAGCTTTTATGTTGCTCCAGAAATAATTGAAACTACTCCAGAAGTTGAAGAACTTCAAGAGAGCTTTTATGTTGCTCCAGAAATAATTGAAACTATTCCAAAAATCGAAGAACCTCAAGCGGAAATATACAATCAACAAAACGATATTGATGAATCGCAATATTCAAATCAAATTAGTGAAGAGGTAGAATATGCAAGAACAGACAATTTTGCTCAAGAGCAATTTCAAACCGACGAGCAACCAACCTTGTCCAACGAGCAACAGCAACAACCTTACACAGAGCAAAAATCGGATGCAGATGTTTTTGATGAACACTCATGTGAACAGCCAAACGTTAATTCAAACGATTTTTCAGAGCTGCCAAACGAACAGCGAAATCTTGATCAAGACCCTGATGTGCAGCAATATGGACAATCAAGCTCCAACGAAAAATCTGTTCAGAATTTAAGTTCACAAGAGCAAACATCAAACCAATTTATTGACTCTATGTTTGGTGCTCCAGTTGATATTATCGATATATCGCAAATAACACCACCATCAGAAGACACGAAGCGCAGCAAAAAAGGTTTTTTCAGTAAGAAAAAAAGAAAGTAAGGAGTAATTAATTATGGCAATTTCACAAGTAATCAAATTTGAAGGTTCACCAGATGATTTAGTTTGGAAGTTTCCTGGAGAGGAGTTTAATTCAACATCACAATTAATTGTTGACGAAACTTATCTAGCTCTCTTAGTAGTCAATGGTCAAGCAGCAGATCTTTTTGGACCAGGTAGACATACTTTATCATTACCCAATATCCCTTTTGTAAAAAAAATCATTAGCATTCCAACAGGAGGCGTTAATCCATTTACTTGTAAAATATTTTATATTAACCAAGTTCATCAAATGGATATGTTATGGGGCACTAGAGGCGCTATAACTTTAAACGACCCAGTTCACGACATTTTTCTTCACGTTATGTTGCACGGTAGCATGACATTTTCAATTGAAGATTCAAGAAAATTCCTTATAAAACTCGTAGGCTTTAGAAATAGATATAGCTCTAAAGAGTTAGTTGAAAATTTTAAAGGTCTTTTATCTTCACACGTTAAAGATGCTGTTTCAAAAATCATGATTGTTGGTACTCTTAGTTTCTTCACAATCAATGCTCATTTATTTGAAATAAGTGAGAGTGTCAAAGACAAATTAGATTCTATTTTCGATGAGTACGGCATTAGAATCGAGTTTTTTAACATTGAAACAATTGATGTTCCTAGAGAAGATTATGAAGCTATCACAAAAGCTAAAGATAGAAGCGCAAGTCGCCGTATTGAAGGCTACACATGGCAAGAAGAGCGTCAAATGAAAATCTCTGAAACTTTTGCTGGCAATGAAGCTACAATGGGTTCAGTAGGTGGAATCATGGGTGGCGTTATGGTTGGCGGACTTATGGGCGGTTCTGTTTTAGACATTGCAAAATCTGCTTTATCTCAAAATCCTGTTGATGGTGCAACTAAAACTGCTCAAGGCAGTGGTTTCGATATCAACGGTTTTTTAAACAATCCTCAAGCACCAAGCAATTCGCCAGTTCAAGCGCAACCTGGTGTTGCAGTGCAAACTCCGGTTGCTGCGCCAGCAGCTGTACAACCAGAACAAGCCATCGCTAAAACTTGCCCAACTTGCAATGCACCTGTGGCAGGAACCGCAAAATTCTGTAGTGAATGTGGTAGTCTTATTCCAACTGAGAAGCACTGTTCAAATTGCGGCAGCAAACTCTCGCCTAACGCAAAGTTTTGCAGTGATTGTGGAACAAAAACCTGATTTAAAATAACGGAGGAATTTCAAAATGAACAAGAATAGTCAAATGAAGCAATATTTAAGCTTCTCAATTGTATATGCGGCAATATTTGCAATATATAACATCATAGTTTTAATGATGTTTTCAGAAAAAAACGATATCTTTTGGACAAGCTATGCATTCATGTGCGTTGCCTTTTTAGTTAATGTCGGCATTAGTTTATACTCGTTTAAAGCACTCGATGTTGAAGCTATTTTCATGGGAATACCATTGTTGAGCCTAACTATATTTTATTTCTTTGGCGAACTTTTTATAAGTTTAGCATTTATGATTTTTAAATCATTTGCAAGCATTCAACTAACTATTGCAGTTCAAACAATTTTTATGCTAATTTTCATAATTGCATCAACCGTAGCGATTATGAGCCGAGAAGTTGTTTCCGGTGTCGCTAAGGATTATGATACAAAATCAAAATCTATCAAATTATTGAGCGTTGAAGTTAAACTTCTTGAAGAGCAATGTTTAGATAAAGAGCTCAAAACCGAGTTGCATAAAGTTACAGAATCAATTAGATATTCAGACCCTATGACAAATGCAGCTGTTGCTGATTTAGATACTATTATTGTTGGAAAAATATCAGAGCTTAAACTTCATTGTAATAGCAACAATAAAAATGAAGCGTTACAAAGCTGTTATCAACTTTCTAGTTACTTATCTGAAAGAAAACAAAAATTAATGTTATCTAAATAAAATCAATAGGCGGTTAAATCATGGCAGTAAATTATGTTACTCAAAAATGCACATCTTGTGCAGGCACAAAGCTTGAATTTGAAAAAGAGCACAACGCATGGCGCTGCAAATATTGTGGAACACTAATAGAGCGACAAGAACAAGTTGACACAATGTTTACAATCAAAAATGTTGTTCGTCAATCAATTTTAGATGTTGCTTATTCAAGAATGGATAATGCTCAAAACAATATCGTTGAATGTGAAAAAATTGACACTCGTTATGTTGGAACACTAATAGCAAAAATTGCTTATGAAATGACAATGATTATGCACGATGAAATTTCTGAAAATGAGCAAAGAAATATGTTTTCGCTATTGAAAAAAAACTACATGGAGCTAAATTCCATCAGCCCTGTTCCAACTGAAGAAGAAATCATCTTATATGAATTTTTTGATTCAGCTGAAATCATGGCATTGCTCATATTAGTTTATGATTCACTAAATGCACATGCTAGACGTGATTATTTATATAAGCATTTAGATGCAAGTGCAATTTATTCCGTGACTTTAAATTCTTATTTGCTTAACTATGCGTTTAAGCAAGAAAATATGGAAATTCTTGATCAAATCATTTCAAACGCTGATAATATTGACGTTAAGGAAACTTTGTTAAGTGTTTTTGAAAAATATCCAGATGGAGAAAAAAAGCGAGAGTATATATCCGCATTATTGAATATTCAGGGTTATTTAGTAGAAGATGATAAAAATTATTTTGAACAATACTTGCGTGAATCTGAAGATAGCATAGAAACTAAGATTTTAGTCACTGAATTGTTATCTAGCACTTGCGTTAGCATTAGTGTTGAATGTGTTTTATCTTCCATTATTGTCAATATCAATGACGTGCAAAGTGTTTCAAAAGTGTTTGACATTATCTTGAATAAAAAGTTGTTTGATGTTGAAATTGAAATAATTATTGATTTCGCTATTAAAGATGCTTGCGATGAAATTTGTTTATATATTTTAGATAAGTTCAACCAAAACCATCAATTTATAGACTTTTCTTATAATTATTTCATGACTATCTTAAAAAGAAAGTCTGGCGCTGATAAAAAGCAACAAATTATTGAAGCTGCTTTAAAATTTAATGTTGGTGCGAAAACTAAAGAAGCATTTGTTTCAAGCTATTTAAATGAAGTTGATGATCCATATCAAAACAGAGTGATTATGCTCAAATATTTATTGACATTAATCGATAGCCTTTCAATTAATAGTGTTGAAAAATACTTGTTTAAATGCTCTATTGATGGCAAAGAAAAACAAACAATTGTTAAAATGATTTTTAAAATGAAAATCAATAAGTCGTTTTTCCGCAACACATTAAGTGATTACTTAAAACAATCGAATGATAATATGGCAATAAAAAATCAAATCATTCAAGAGTTAACTTCAATAGGTTTAGAAGCTAATACAGAATCAGTGATATTTGTATTATTCAACGCAAAAATCAGCTGCGATGATAAAATTAATGTTTTTAGATTGCTCAAAGCAAACGGCCTTAATATTGATGATGTTGCAAATAGTTATTTAAGCCGTGTTAGTGCGAACAATTTTGAATCACATGTTTTTTGTGCCTTATTAGCCGACGCAGGAATGATAAAATCAGAGAATATAACAAGATATTTGATAATAATCAAGGATGTTTCAACTGTTAAAGCGATTAACATACAGCAAATGAGCAGAAAAAGCTATACTAAAATTCAAGATTTAAGATGCAGCGTAAAATGCTGCAATAGCAACATAACTTGCAATCTTGCCCAAGGTTATATGCTTGCTTCTCCTGATCAAACTCAAGAATCTATCGGAGTTTTAGATACGTTGAAAAATTTAAGCTGTGATATAGGCGAAGAGATTCAAGTTAACGGTTCGAGGTGCAAAATTAAAAAATATATCAATTCCCAAAAAAACAATCTTAATGATAAAGCAAAACAACTTTGCATTCATTGTAAATTATTATGATGATTTAAGAAATTGATAAATGGATAAGGGGTTATCCAACAAATATAATTAATAAAAAAGGAGTGATTTTAGTGACTGATGAAGAACTTGACGAATATAACAGACTAGTAGCGAGATACAACAATTTACGCAGAGAAAATCGGATGTTAGAAGTTGAAGTTGAAACAGGAATTGAAAATTGCTATATAGTTAGTAAGTCAATTCAAGCCGTAGCAGCTTCAAGAACTAAAGATATGAAAATTCTTTCTAATAGGACTGGTAATGCAGACTGTCAAATTGATAACTTGTATAAAGCTATAGTTGATATTTCAAACAAATATTTTGTGTTTAAAAATTTATCAACAGCAACTAAAAACGTAACACAATATAGTGATGAGTATTACACAAAGTTTAGATTATACAATGGATTAAGACGAATCACACTCGGATATGTTATAGGAATTGACTCGCACATAGTTTCGAGTGAAAAATTAAGAAAAAAAGTTGAAAAAGTTTATTTAGCGAACACTGATTATTGGTTGGCATACGCTATCACTGCCGTTATGCTTTGGGCTAGTAATGAAAAAGAGGCAGCTGAAAGAGCTTTAAACAAATCCATGTCAATGGATTGCTACAAAAGCTGTGTATTTTTCATGCTCATTAACTTGCGTTTCGAACGATTAGATGTTGCTCGAAATTGGTATCTAACAATGCTTGATAAAACAGATGTTAACGACATGAGTGATGAATGGCAATATGTGTTAAAAACTTATTTAGTTGGTGCAATGAATAATGATGAGGAATTTATCAAATTAACTTCAACTTATTTTAACAACATGCTTGAAAAAACCATTGCAACAAATGCAGATTTTAATAAAAAAACGATTAGCACATCATATAATTTTGCCGCAAACTTTATTCATTTCACAGAAAAAGAGTTCTTGACTTTGGAAAAAACTTGCTCGCAATATTCTGAAATGAAAACTCTAACTTCAAATGCAGAAAAAATCACTGCCCTTGCTCTATATTTTGAAAATATTTATCAAATGCAAGAAGAAGAAGCACAGGATATATACGTTCAACTTGAAAATATTCTTTATGAATTAATCAACGCTTATGAGAAAAAAGAATTTGAAGTTATAAAATCAATCAAATTGAATGAGGCTATTGTTGAAGCTCGAGGCAATATAGAAATCGCTAATAAAAAGTTTAAAGACCAATATGGCGATGAGACTGCAAAGAAAAGTTTCGGCGATTTGATACTCAAATGGGCCTTTAGTGAGGATTACAAGCAAACTAGCATTGTGGTTAAACAATTTGCCTTATCTTATCTTAAAGACAAAGTTTCAGAAGGTATGCGCAATTATTTTGAAGATCAAAGCAAAAAAATCAAGGATAAATACACTTTTGTTGTTGGACCTCCTTCAAAAATACAACCTTGCACAGTTACTTGTGATGAAAATCAATTTGATTCAATGTCGCAAGTTGTAAATGAACATTACAGAAAAAATAAATTCAATTTTATGATGGCAGATAAAAAATTTAAGATATTCCTTCTTATCTGTCTTAGTTCTCTTATACTTTTCGGCATTGCAGCTATGACTGTTGAAACCATTGCTTTTCCAGTGTTGCTAACACTCGGCATCGTAGCCGGCATCGTTGGTGGATTTTTGGTTTGGCGACGTAGTGCTGATATTGTTAGCGAAATTGAAGAGCTATGTAGACTTGCAACAATTGAATTGCGTAAATCTTTAGATGAATTGCGTGAATGGAAAAAGTTAATTAAAAACGAATTTTCATCAATTGGCGACTTAAATGACGCAATTGATAAATTTTAAGGGGGTAAAAAATTATGGCAAATGTTAGCGGAGCTATCAATCATCTTAATAATTCAGTTAATAATTTTGATCATCAAGTAGGTCAACTCGTTGTTAACGTTGATAATGCTACAGCACACATTCATAAAACATCAAAAACGGTATATGACAAAATCCAAAAGTTCCAAAATGATATTGTTAGCGGTGAAGAAGTTCAAATTGCTCATGAAAATATTATGCGAATTGAACAATCAATCAAAGAAGAATTTGAAAATTACGACGCAGTTAGAAAAACCATCATGGGTGTTGTTCGTGACTTTGACATCAACTTAGTTAGAAACAGTACAATTGAAGAATTATCCGAAGAATTATGGATATCTAGTTCAAGATATTGGCTTTCTTATGCATTACTTGCAGTGACTGCATGGGTGTCTAATTATAAAGACGTTGCGCAAAATGCCATCGCTGAAAGCACAAAGAAAGATAATGTTAAATCATCTTTGTTTTTCTGCTTGCTCAACTTGCGTTTTGAAAGAATCAAAACTGCTAGAGCTTGGTTTAAAGCATATTGCGACACATTAAATCCAACTCAACTTCAAAAAGAAACTGAAGTTATGATTGATGCTTTTATGAATGGCATATTCGGTAAAGATAAGCAACTCGAACATGAAATCACAGAAATCATTAATGATTGGATGGATAAAATTTCAGCAGACAATCAAATTTGTCAAGAGCTTATTGTACAATATGAAAATTACTTCAATAAATTTAATAATACAGCAGAATATGAATATGAATTTATTAATAATTTTTGCTCTCAAAACGATCAACTGAAACAAGCCTTTATAAATGTTTCAAAATATGATTCATTTATCAAACTCATTGACGATTTGAACGTGGAAACACCAACTCAAACGCAAGAAAACTATAAAAGCAGAGTTGATGCGGTTCTCACCGGTCTTATCACTGATTTTGATCAAGATGAATTGGCTAAAAAACGTGAACAAGCTTATTTCAAATTAGTTATTAAAAATAAAGGTAATATACAAGGAGCTAAAACTCAATACGATGAGTACATGAAGGTTCAAAATGAAAATTACAACATCGGTAAGCAAATGGTTGGCTGGGTTGTACACGGAGAAAGCGAAAAAACTAAACCTCACGTTCGCAAATTTGGTTTGCAAAACACTAAATATTGGTTCCAAACTGCTTTGGAAAACTGGACGATCGCCCTTAAGGAAAGTTGCCCTCTCCAATATGACTTTAATATTGATGGCTGGACCTCAACAAGTAATGCTAGAGATTTAGAAGAGCAAAAAACAAGCATGAAAAATTATTATGAAAACAATAAATTTTCAATGATATATCTTCAAGGCTTCAATATTGCACTTTGCATCGCAATTGTTGTTTCATTGTTAATCACGGTTTCATCAATTGTAACTTGCATCAATAGCGGTTTCACACCAGCTTTAATTGTTGGCATTGTAATTATGATCATTTCAATTGTTCTTTTAGTTTGGCAAATTAATGTTAGCAAAACTAAATATAAACAAAGAGTGGAAAAAGGATTGTATAATTTAGAATGTACAATGGCACAGATCATTGACTTCCAAAGATTTTTCAGCCAAAACATTAGCAAAAAAGACGAAGTGCTTGCTAAATTAAACTTCATTTAAAATTAAAGAATATTAAAAACACGGAGGATAAAAAAATGGACAATAAAAATAATCAAGGATCAGATCTCGAATTTGAAGAAATGATGAAAAACAAGTTGAGCAGCAATTTTAAAAAGCCAACATCTTCAAATGCTGCTTCAGCAAACGACGCTAGATTGAAGGAAATGAACAAAAAACTTCCAGCTTGGAATCTCGAACCACCATTCATATTCATAAAATGATTACAAAAACAAGTTTAGATATGAGCCAATCGCCTAAAACATATATTGATTTGCTGAATTACTTTGATGTTTTAAAAGCTAAAAATGTCAATAAAGATGTGTTGAAACTTTTATCTCGTTCAAAATGCCATGTGCCTGAGCCTTCAGTTGCAATCTTGCAAGATGAATTGATAAAAACCCTAAACATCATGTTAAACAGATGCATCAAAGATTTTAAGAAAAATTTGCAAATGAGTTTAGATTATAGTGAGTACGAAAATATTTATAATGTTTTCATTGACTTGGCTATAAAAATCGAATCTTGCCTATTTTTCAGTGAATTTAGCTTTTTAGGCGAAAAATTCATCAATGAGCTTTCAGATTCGTTTGAAAAACAGGCGAAAGTGTTTTGGTGCAAAACGATAAACTTAATTTATCAACAATGTATTGAAGATAACAACTTGATTTTGGAGGATGAATTATATATGATTAAGCGAATTCACCTTTTTGGTGTTAAAACAAGGGTGAGCTGTGAGTAATTATTTACAAGTTGAAGAAGAAGTTAAAAATTATATAGTAGCTCGAACCCCTTTGATTGTTATAAATTCCTCTGAAAGAGAACGAGTTGAAGCAATGCTCACTAGCATAAGCACTCAGTTGGGCATTGAAATGTATTGCTATACTGACACAAAACAAGTTAGTCAGCTTAATCACGAATTTGCATCGATAAATGTTGATGCACAAAACGACCCACTTACATATATAAGTGACGTTTTTCGCAAAAAAAAGAAGTCGACTTTTGTTTTTGCAGATGTTAAAAAAATCAGCGATGACACTCTTTACACTAGAGAAATAGTTAACGTTTTATATTTAGCAAAAGAATCAGATTCAACATTGATTTTAATTACAACAGACAATGTCTTTCAAAGAATAATGCAATTTGGCATGATTTCTAAATTAGATTATCCCGATTTAGACGAAAGAGAAGTTAAAGTTAAAGAATTTATTGAGTCGTACAATTATAAGTTTACAATTGATTGGAACGATGAGGATATATTAAAAGCTGCAACCTTGCTTCGTGGATTTTCACAAATTCAAATTGAAAATATACTTTCAAATGAGCTTATTGTTTCAAGAGGCTTATTTAAAAAGAATATTTTCAAATTAACAAACCAAAAAAGCAAGCTATATGCAAATGTTTCCTCAATTCAGCAAGTGTATGTTCCAAGAGATTTATGTGTTTCTGGATTAGACAACTTGAAAGAGTGGCTAGATGAAAAAAAACGAATATTTTTTGCTTCAGACGCTGATTTAGATAAATATGGCTTAACCAGTCCGAAAGGAATTTTACTTGCAGGTGTTCCAGGCTGTGGTAAATCTTTTTCAGCTAAGATGGTTGCTCAACAATGGGAATTGCCGTTGTTTCACTTTGATATCGGCTCGATTTATGATAAATGGATGGGCGAAAGTGAAAGAAAAATGAAAGATGCTTTGAATTTTATCGACAATGTTTCACCATGCACTTTGTGGATTGATGAAATAGAAAAAGTCCTTGCAGTTTCGCAAGGTAGTAATGATACAAGTCAAAGAATTTTAGGTCAATTTTTATTTTGGTTGCAAGAATCAAAAAACAAAGTTTTTCTTATTGCTACTGCAAATGACATCTCAAAACTTCCAACAGAGCTTTTTAGAAAAGGTCGATTTTCTGAAATTTTCTTTGTGGACTTACCTAATGAAGATGAACGCAAACTTGCAATTAATCAATATAGCAATAAATGTTTACACATAAAATTTAATGAACAACAACAAGATCATTTAGTTCAATTATCTAAAGGATTTTCATTTTCAGAAATTGAATACGCTATTAAGGAAATCGCTCAACTTTTGTTTATTTATGGACAAGAGTATATAAATATGGAGTTGATTGAACAGCGATTTAACACAGTGATACCGATAGAAAAAAGCAATCCTGAAAAAGTTAAAAAAATTAGGGAGTGGGGTGCTGATAAAGCAGTACCAGCACATAAAATAAAGGGGTGATATAATTGGCTAATTTATACGATATGAGAGCAAAAGTTTCTGCAGAAGAACGAAGAAACTCTAGGCTTCATCATGAATTAAATCAAATCACAAACGGAGTTAATAACGTTAGTGCAAACTGGGGAAAACTTAGCAATAATATTATTGGGACTTTAAAAACAGGAAATCAAAGAATCAACGATTCAATTGACGCTACGAATAAATCATCTGATATTCAAGATCAAATTGAGGTGATTTATCAACTTTTCAAAAATATTGAACTTGCAAACAAAAAAATAAGAGCATGTAATGATAAAATCTATTATGAGTTTGCTTCTTATAATGCTGTTAGAAAGATTGTTCAGGCGATTCTTAATAACATTGAAGTTACTTTCGTAAGCAATGAAACAATAAAAAAAGCTGTCGAAATCAAGCATTTACAATTGCCTGATTATTGGTTAACTTGCGCACTTTTAAGTATTTTAGCTTGGCAAAATGACGATAAAGAAATGGCTGATGCCACACTTGCAAGAGCTTGTAAATTAAATAAAAAAGATGCTTCTATGTTCTATTTTGCGTTTCACATTAGATTAGGTAAAGATGATGTTGCATTAAAATGGTTTACTCAATATACCTCTTGTTTAAGAAATGGTGAAGACCAAGAAAACATCTTACTTATGTTTTCAATCATAAACAAAACTTTATTAAACTCTACTAGCGCTGCTTTAATGTCACACATTAATAATTTTATAAATGATATAATTAAGCAAGATTTAAAAAGCGGAAAGTTCAGCGAAGAAGATATTATCTCAAAAACACGCAATTATTTGACTCAGTTTAAAGTCAATGAAAAGATGGATTATCCTTTATTGAAAAAATACTTGAAAAATCCAAATAATTTAAATGCAACATTAAATTCCGCAAAAACTAATGTTAAAATTCTTGATTTCATTTTAAAAGTTGTCAATGTGACTGTAGAAGATAATAACACTTTCCTCAATGAGTTTATTGACAATTTAATTGCAAAAACTAATGAGACTGAAAAAGAAATAAAAAGAGAAATCAAACACAACGAATTCATTATCGAATGTCAAGGCGATTTGAAAAAAGCTGATGATCAATATGATAAATGGCTAGCTCATCAAGTAACTGAATTTTCAATTATAAATGAAATGATTGATTGGGTTTATTCAAAAGAAGAAAATGATATAAATCCTAAAATAATTAAAATGATGTTCGTTTTAACTAAAAAATTCAATGAAGAAGCTATAAAAAAAGATGTTGCTCTTTATCGTAGCAAATTCAAAGCAACCAACGATATAAAAATTGGCGAATATGAATCAACAGCAGATTTGAGAAACGCCGCTCAAGAAGAACCAAAAATCAAGAGTTACTTTAGCAATAAAGCTGCGGATTTGATTGCTCAGGCTTCTTCAAAACGGTTTATTGTTTGCTTTGGCGTTGCTGCTATAACTTTGATTGCTGCAATTTACTTTTCAATACCCGCATTACTTGTTGGTACAGTTCTTGGAGTAGTTTGTGGTGTTGGATCAATCATTTTAACAAGCCAGAAAAAGCAAAGAATTATCGAAGATTGCGATCTACAAGCTAAAAATACAACAGATACATTTAAACAGATAGTTGATGAATTTAAAAACTACGAAACTGAGTTTTTAAGTTTTGATAATTATTATAGTGAAATTGAAGCTGAGTTTGCAAAAATATAAGGCTATTTCACAAAAAATAAGAATTTAAAAATCTAGTAGAGGATAATCGTAAAGACTTATTCCCTCTCACTCCACCGTTCGTGTGGTTTTACATATACGGCGGTTCAAAATATAGTTAAACGTGAGCTTTTAGATAGAGGGTTAGTGGAAACACTAGCCCTCTTTTTTGCAAGTACTACAAACTCATATCATCTCTACGCTTAACCTTATTAACCCTACCAACTTCCTCAACCAACTTCTTCTACTTCTCAGCACGATCAATCTCAACTTTAAGCTCATTCATCTTCCACTCAAGCAAATCTAAATCACGCTCACAAGCCTTAAACTCTGCTGCAAATTCTTTAGGCTTAAAACCAATCTCAAGAAGATAATTATCAAGCTCATAAAACCTTTCAATACTCTCAGAATTAGCCGTATAAAAGATTTCTCCCTCATCGTCTTTTAACTTATCAAAACTTCTTAATAATAGGGTGCAAAGCCTTAGATTCGCTGTATAAATCCCATGACTTTTGAAGTTCTTCTTTGCGTACTGACCGACAATGTCCTCGCTGTTCATGATTACACCATCAAGACCGAGTGAGCCAACTGTGATTTGCTCGATCATGTTGCTTGTGATTTCTTCGCCTTTGCTGATATCTGCACCACCTAAACTTGTGAGCATTGCCACGAGGAAAAACACCGAATAACACACTGCGCCACCGATTTTATTTTTCAACTAGTCCAGATTTATATTGACTTAGATTTGGAAAAAGACAGCCTACCGAGTGATAGGCTGTCTTGATTGAGGTGAGCTAATTATCTAATAAATAACCCAACATTTTTTCAGGATTATTCAAAAATGACTTTGTGATTTTATAATGTTCGGTTTCTTTAAAATCAACGCTTTTTATTCCTTGTTGCGAAAACTCTAATATTTCAGCATTTGGAAAAGCCATCAAAATTGGTGAATGAGTAGCGATAATAAATTGAGAGTTTTGCTTAATTAGATTATCTATATGCGCAATTAAAGTTAGTTGTCGCATGGGAGAAAGTGCTGATTCAGGTTCATCGAGAATGTACAAACTATTTTCACCAAAGCGCTCTTGGATAAGAGTTAGAAAACTTTCGCCATGTGATTGTTTGTGAAGTGACACATCTCCATAAGTATGGGTAGGTGTAATATCTTCAAGCTCATCGATATAACTTGCTGCGTTATAAAAACTTTCAGCTCTGAGAAAAAATCCGTCATTTGCAAAAGAAGATTTCACAAGAGTCAAATGCTTATATAAATCCGAGTGAGAATTTTTGGTTGAAAAACAAAAGTTTTTTGTACCGCCTTCGGCATTAAAGCCATAAGCAACAGCGATCGCCTCAAGCAAGGTTGATTTTCCAGTGCCATTTTCACCCACGAAAAAAGTTACATTACTTTTTAAAGGTAAGCTTTCATTATCTATAAAATGTTTAATAACAGGCAAATTGTTGAGATATGATCCTTTTTCAATTGGAGTTGAAAGCAAAATTTCCTTGATGTACTTATTGTCATTCAAAATCTTCACCACCTTTAGTATATAACTATATTACTACATACCGCACCAAAAAGTCAACTAAACCAATCAAAACTTCTTACCTTTCCTCAAAAACTCAACCCTAAATCCAACAAAGTCGCCACCATCATCAATCATAACCATACAGTTATAAGTCTTACCAGTCTTAGCGCTGTAACAATTATCAAGTCTTACTTTGCCTTTGTACACAAAAAAATTTGAACCTCAATCGAAGTGTAATTTTTGCTTTTGCTTGGGTTAGTTTTTTTGATTTTTTGATTGAGTTTGATTTTGCTTTGTTTTAATTCATTTTTACTCCTTTTGGGGTGAAAAAACCACCTCAAATTTAATCGAGGTGGTTAAGCTATATATCTAAACTAATAATCAGCTTAATCGCCGACTTTTGAATCGTCAAGGTGTTTGTTTTTTTATTCGTCTAATGTTAGCATACGTCGCCCTGTTAGTTGCTTTTTTGTACAAAAAAAATTGCACCTTTTACAGTGCAATTTTAAAAGCAAAACTTATAACGTTGTTTTTTATTTCTCGAATTTTTCAAAATAACCCTTGCCCCAGTTGTAAGGGAATTTTGTGTTTTTGTTTTTAAATATTCCTTCTGCCACAGGAATGCAAAGTACGCCCACACCGGCGCAAAGTAAGAATGATAAACCTAGCTCTTTCCATGTTGGAGCTTGTGATGTGAATGTAACGACATAAAGGATTGCGAGTGGCAAAAATCCAAAGAGTGAAGTTGCTAAACCTGGATTGTATATAGTTTTTTTGCCCTTTGCTTTATAATGTTTTTTAACTGAAAATCCGTTTACTGTGTGCACAATAACTTCCATAATACTAAACCAAAAAGCGGAAATAGCAGCAATGTATGGCATGCCAATTGCGAGCATTATTAAACAATAAACTAATGCGCCGAAGTTGGTTAACATGTCTGTCACTTGGCTCATTGGATATCTATCTAACATTTTTTCATCAGATTTCATCATTAGGTTGTACGCATAAAAAAATCCACCTGGGAATTTCCACTCTTCAAGCACATGAAGCACCAATGTTATCGCAACACAAACTGCTAAAGTTGTGGTTGTTTCCCAAACTTTGAAATTCACCGCAACAAGTGTTGCCAAACTTGCACCAATTGCACTGATTACATACAGCCAACACGAGAGCCATGCTTTCATTATTTTATCTTTAAAAGTTAAATTTTCCATTTTTATTTTCTCCTATTTTTATTTATACGAGATTTCAAAAGTTGATTCGACAGTACCGCCCATTGAAACTTCAACTGTGAAAATTGTGATTTCACCAGATCCAGTGCCCTCTAATGGTTGATAAGCATAAATGCTTTGTACCTTTGAGTCTGCTCCAACTGTAACCTCAATTATTGCACCTGAAAAATATGCGTCTACGTTTGTAATTTCAATTGGTGCATCATCTAATAATGGTAAATTTGAAATGATGTCTAAAGTTGTGTAATGTGAAGGTGGTTCTTGAATGTTTGTGCCGTCTGTACTTATGTATTCTTCAACAATTTGCAAATGCAGGGTGTAACCGCCGTCAGCTGTTGCTGTTGCAGTGCCGACAACAAGGTCACTCGCTGTTACGCAAGCAAGGCGATCGCTTGGATAAATAACACTAGTCACGGTTGCGCCGTCAGAAGTGACACCATTTGTGAAGTCATATGTGACACTTTCATCTGAAATGAAATCATCAATAAAAGTGTTCATAATAGATTTAACCGCAGAAACTGAACAATCAGTAATTTCAAAAGTTACATCGTCACTTTGTGTGATAACTAAATTTTGCTCTTGTTTAAGTGAGTTAATCAGTTCGTTATATGTGCTCGCAACTTCCTCAATGGTTGATGGAACATAAATTGATGCTGCCTCGGTTGTTGTTGTGGCAGTTGTTTCTATCGTTGTTGTAACTGTTTCAGTGGTTGCGTCTGTGATTTCTTCTATGATTGTTTCTGTAATTTCTTCTGTGATTGTTTCGGTGATTTCTTCTGTGATTTCTTCAGTTGTTGATGTGCTGACAGTTTCCTCGGTGTCCTCGCTTGTACAAGCCACCAAAAATAGCATGGTTACGCTGATCATAAATAATTTTACTACTCGATTAAAAGTCATAATATTCTCTCCTTTATTTTCTTCTTATAATCAGTGTATAGCATTTGCCACACTTTGTCAATCGATTTGCAGATAATTCATTGATTATACATTTGTGAATGTTCGGTTTTTGCTCTTTTGTACGTGGAAAACCACCTCGAAATTTAGTCGAGGTGGTTAAGTTATATGTCTAAACTAATAATCAGCTTAAATCGCTGAGCCCTTGGAAAAATGCTAAAATCGAATTGAAGAAATCAACGATTTTTTGCCAAAAACTGCTTAACGCACTCAATGCGCCTGTTACGTCTGACAAACCTGAATCTGTTGAAAGGTCTGCGCCGCAAGTGTCACAAATATCGTCACCATCTTCGTCAACGCAAACACCTGTTGCTGCGATAACTTCGGTTTCAGTTTCGCCGCAGCAATCGCAAGTTCTTGTTAATTCGCCGTCATAAATGCAAGTTGCTGGAGTTGTGATTACCCATTCGCCGAAGAAGTGATCTGCGAAAACGACTTCAGAATAGTTTAAATTGCTGCTTACTACCGAAGCTTCCCATTCTTCTTGTGTGCCATGGAAATATACTGTTGGAACGCTTGCGATATATTCAAAAGTACACACTTCAATACTTGTCACACTGCTTGAGATTGTTATGCTTGTTAAGTTTTTGCAATCTTCAAATGCATAATCTCCTATACTTGTAACTGAATTTGGAATTGTTAAGCTTGTTAAGCTTGTGCAAAATTCAAATGCCCTCATTTCAATACTTGTCACACTGCTTGAGATTGTTATGCTTGTTAAGCTTGTGCAATTAAAAAATGCCGATTCTCCAATACTTGTCACGCCATCTGGAATTTTTAAACTTATTAATTTTTCACAACCAGAAAACGCATAAGTACCTATACTTGTCACGCCATCTGGAATTGTTATACTTGTTAATTTCGAACAACTTTGAAATGCGCTGCTTCCAATACTAGTAACACCGCTTGGAATTTCTATGCTTGTTAAACCAGTGCAGCCGGCAAATGCACTATTACCAATGCTTGTCACGCTATCTGGAATATCGATGCTTGTTAAGCTTGTGCACTTATAAAATACACTACCTTCAATGCTCGTCACACCATATGGAATGTAAATGCTTGTCAAGCTTGAACAGTAATTAAAAGCATGGACACCAATGCTTTGCACGCTATCCGGAATTTCTACGCTTTCTAAGCTTGTACAGTTAGCAAATGCGGCAGTATTAATAGCTGTCACACCATCTGGAATTTCTAAACTTATTAATTTTGCACAACTATAAAACGCATAAGTACCTATACTTTGTACGCCATCTGGAATTGTTATACTTGTTAAGGTTTCGCATTCATAAAACGCAAAGTTTCCTATATAAGTAACTCCTGTTTCAATTACAACTGATGTAATTGATGAACGATAACTGTTCCATGGTATTGAACTATATGTAGAATACGAATAATCAGGCATTTCACCATTACCACTGATTGTGAGTACATAATCACTGTCAAGTGACCATGTGAGATTATCACCGAAAGTGCCACTAGTTTCATCAGCAGCCAAAACCTTAGTTTCAAAAACACCGCTGAAATCTGGCAGTTCAATGCCCACAAAGCCACCAAGTGGCACGCTTGCCACCATCATAACCAAGCACAAAGCAAGTGCAAGGCTTTTTTTAATTTGTTTAACCATTTTTTCTATACCTCCAAAAAAATATAATTTTCAACACATAATTTAAGCAGTTTTATTTCTCGTGTGGAAAAATAACACCTACTTTTTAAACAATGCGTATCTATCATAATAATATACCTTAAAAATCATGTTGTCAAGAGTGATTTAATGAAAAAGTTCAAAAAAATAATAAAAACAACACAAACCAACATAACTAGAAACTTTTTGAAAAACAAACCTCAAAGTCAATCGAAATCGCTTGCGATTGTACGACAAAAAAATAAAACCCACCTCGAAATTTAATCGAGGTGGGTTAAGTTATATGTGTAAGCTAATTTGTGTCTAATGATTAATTTGCCAATTCGCTTTGCATATATGCAATAAACTCTTCGGTTGTCATGGTAAATTCAACAGTAACTTGCGAATTTTCTTTGACCAAAAATTCAGTTAAGCCATATTCGTCGCTATCTGCACACCAATCATAAGTATAACCCAATCTTGTCCAAGGGTATTGATACTCGCTATAATATGAACTGATGATGTTTGAATTAAACCAAGTTTCAAAGTCGCTTTCCATGTCATAATTTTCGATATCCATCTCGCTCGACTCGGCATCAGTGAAGTACGCTGGTCTTATAACGTCATCGATATCCACCCACATGGCGGTGAAGTGCGTGTTATCATCGTCAGCTGGCAAGCCGATAAGCTGATTCAAGCGAAGTTGATAATCACTGATTTCGCCCTCGGTTTCTTCGTACCACGCAAGTATTTCCTTATCTGTGAACACCCAAATACTTCCATAAACAAGCTCCACAACTTCGCCCTCAGGATAACTATCAGGATATTTGTTCCATGTGACTAACAAAACTTCATTGTCATCATTGAATGTCACCATGTCACTTTCAGCGTCCAAAACAACCAAGTCGTAAACTTCTGATTCCTCCGCCAACATTGCATCAACAACAGCCGCTTCGTACTGCGCTTCTACCTCTATTACTTCACTTTCAGCAGAGCAGCCGCACAGAAAAACAAGCGCCGCAACTATCATTAAACTTAAAACTCTTTTTTTCACATCAAATCTCCTTTTTTTTAAAAATACAAGCAATAACATCAAAGATGCAAACTCATAAATAAATAATATCACAAACAAACCTCAAAGTCAATCGAAATCGCTTGCGATTGTACGGCGGAAAAGTTCAAACCACCTCGAGGTTAGTCGAGATGGTTTGTGGATATTTAATTTAACTTTTCAATTATTTCATAAGGCAAATTACTTATATCTATATTTTTTGCAATAAAAGTTGGTTTACTGCTATAACTTTTATCTAATTTATCTTTTTTATAAATTGCTAATATCCTTTTAGTTGGCTTTAATGATATGTTACGAATATCTTCTTTTAATAAAGTATTTGGTGCATAATATGTATTTTTGTTTTTAATAACTCCGATACTTAAAGAAGTATGTCCAACTAATTTATCAGTTTGTAACTTCAACTTTGAGTTATCATAATCACCAATCATGCGAGCTTTCTTATCTATATTCATACAATCTTTTAATATATCTAATTTCATTTGCGTTGTACCATTAGATTTAAACTTAATTGCATTTGTTGGAAGTTTTGAATCTAAAGCTAATTTTAAAAAATCAGTAGCAGAAATTTTATTTGGTTTTTCTATACCTGTGAAATGTAAAAAATTATGAGCTTCAAACAAAATCTCTATATAATCAATTTTACTATTATTATCAAAAATAATAAGCAAGTTTTTATTTAATAAATTGCTCTCATATTTTTTTGCACACTCTGAAATTATTCTTATTGCTTGATTTTTATCCATCATTTTTTTACATCTCCTGAAAATTCAAAAGGCGAGTATGTACACCGCAGTGTTTAAATACTCGCCTTTTATGACTGATTTTTCTGTTGTTCGCCAACCATAGGATAAACCTACAAAAAGCACAGATTTTTCTGTTGTCTGCCAACCACTAGTTAAACTAGCATTAAATTTCGAATTTAAGTGTCAGCCCACTAAAATAGACTACTCTATCTCTATTAATATTATAGAATAAAAACTAAAATTTGTCAATAGTTAAATACTCTACAATTATATTATATTCAAATTTCTTGATTTATTACATTGTTTTAAAAATAATATCACAAACAAACCTCAAAGTCAATCGAAATCGCTTGCGATTGTACGGCGGAAAAGTGAAACCACCTCGAGGTTAGTCGAGATGGTTAAGTTGATTTATTTAGCCTTTATAATTGCCCCAATTATTGCGCATTAACCGCATAATTTAACATTATCAAGCACTTCGAACACTTCTTCGTTCATGTATGGTTTGAAAAGATATGGAACGTCCATTTTTCTGTTTTTTGGGTTTAAATAGCTCATGTTTCCTGTCACAAATGCTATGGATAAGTTTGGAAATATTTCTCTTAACTTTCCAGCTAATTCATATCCGTCCATCTTTGGCATGTCTATATCCAATAGTGCGACATCGATTGCATTGTTTTGGGCAAACTCGAGTGCCTCTTGCGAATCGAGGAAAAATTTTGCTGATTTCACATTGTTATATGCGTTTACTGTGTATTTGCAATTTATGATTGCATTTGGTTCATCATCAACGCAGATGATGCGAATTCCTGTGTCTTGGTTCATTATCTATCCTCCTCCTTAAGATGCGATTGGAACTTCGATTAACACGACAGTTCCTTGTCCTTGTGTACTTTCAAAACTGACGCTACCATTTGACATCAGTTGCACACGTTTGGTTAAATTTTTTATTCCAATGGAGTTTGTTGACTCCAAAATCGATGTGTCGAAGCCCACGCCGTTATCAAAAATACGAACTTGAGCCATATTTCCAACTTTTTTGGTGGAAATGATCATTTTACCATGTGAGCCTGTTTTACGTAAGCCGTGAATAACAGCGTTTTCAACGATAGGTTGTAAGCACAGTGGTGGCAACTTAAAATCGGTGTATTCTAAATCAAAATCATATGTGAAACTATCTGGGAAACGCATTTTTTCGATTGCAAGTGAGCTTTTAACTAATGATAACTCTTGCTCGAATGGAATGTTTTGCCCTTCGTTGATGAGGTACATATATGAGCGCATGAAAGATGCAAAAGTCATGATAGCTTTATCAGCTTGTGAGGCATCTTTTTTGCAACTAGTGTTGACGTAAGTGACTTTGTCGGTTTTCACGTCTAAAATTATTGCCGCATCTGGAACTAACTCCATAAAATTAGAAAACATTGTTGTTGTTATTATCATATAAATCCTACCTAAATATTTTCCTACGCAAGCATTTTCATCAATTGCTCAAAAATGATTTTTTTGGCGTACCACCGAACATTGCAACTGAAAATGACATTGCGCTTTATAGTACATATTATATAAATCGACTATACATAAAAAATGTAGTTTTATAATCAAATGATATCACAAAGAAAATATAAAGTCAACACTTGTTAATGAACTTAGTGCTCTTTTGCTTGTAGATTTAAGTTTTTGTGAAAATATAATTCTATAAAAGAAAAATAGAACCAAATCCCAACATTGTTGCCGTGCCCTACGTGGTTGTAAATACGTAGGGATAACCCCAATGCAAGCAACTTAAGAGAAAATAGAGTAATAATTAAAAAAATCAAGGTGAAAAACAAAAAAAACAAAAGAAAAACATCAAACCAAAAATCCAGTACCAAGCCCAAAGAAAGCTACCGCAGTTCGAGAGGATTTTCAAGGATACTTCCTTGAATGCTTTTTTTGTTTTTCTTTTTTTCTAGAAAAAAAGAAAATGCCATTTTTTTGGTTACTTTTTTTGGGCAAGCAAAAAAACGTAACGCCCCTGCGGCAGCAGAAACGTGACTAAAAACATCAACAAAAGTAAATATAAACCGAAAATTTCCAACAACCACAAAACCAAGAACGGAAGAAAAATCAACCGCTACGCAAACGCAAAAACGATAACACAAAACCTAAACCATTACATAATCAATGAAATTGCAAAATGGGAAACAAGGAGGAGTAGAACCCATGCGTGTTGATTAGGGATTTTTGAGCGTTAATTTGTAGGGGGTGCATCCTTGACGTCCCAGGGTTTAACGCATATTTTAATAAAAACAGCAAATTTCGTTTGGTTTTTTGTTATCGTTTTTGTGTTGATGTGTTTTATGGGTTTGCCGCCGTTCTTGGGAGCGGTAGAACCACTCCCCTACGAAGATGGTGCACGAACTTTGTTCGTGATTTTTTTTGTGTTATCGATTGTAAATTGATGTAATTTATAGTTTTGTTCTCGTTCCCTGGGACGTCTGGGAAGCCGTCCCCCTACGCAGGAAAAATCGAGATTTTTCCCTAATCAACACGCTTGAGTAGAACCCCTCCCCTACGGTTACAAAAATATTTCTCAACATATATAGCAAGACTAAAAAATTAAATTTTATTAAATTAAAACCCTTAAGTTGCTTACCTTGGGGTCGACCCCAATACAAGCAACTTAAGCGTTTATTTATAGTTTTTTCGTGATGGCTAAATTGCTTTGTTTTGCCTTTGGCAAAATCAAGAAACCCCCGCCGAGGGTTTCTTACGCAAAA
>JAWXUR010000131.1:0-4094 GCA_044426265.1 Clostridia bacterium | reverse complement strand
GCACTGCGGTGGCTTTCTTTGGGGTTGGTACTGGATTTTGGGTTTGTCGTTTTTCTTTGGATTTTTTTGTTTTTTACCTCGATTTTTTAATTATTAATCTATTTTCCCTTAAGTTGCTTGCGTTGGGGTCGACCCTACGAGATGAAAAAAATGATTTTCAATTAAAAACAGCTCTAATCAACACGCATGAGTTGAATTTGCTGCTGACTTTTATAGCTTTAAAGTTTAGTGTTCAATTTTTAGTTTTTATGTAAAGGAAAACTTGCTTTGTTTTGCCTACGGCAAAATCAAGGAACCCCTTAATAGGGTTCCTTACGCAAAAATGTCCACTGGACACTTTTGCTATCCTCCTGATTTTTTTTGACGATGGGGGATTTCGTTCGCTGCGGCGAGCGACTTAAGGCTCTGCCTTAAGAAACCGCAATTTTTCGTGAAAAATTGAGTAAAGCTTTGCTTGCTTTTTTTACTTCTAACTTTCAAGTTTCGCCAGTATAAGCGTAGCGATGTACACCAAAATGAGATTCAAATTAATTTTAAAATAAAATTTCAAAGGAGAAAAAATATGGGACTTATTAAATCAGCAATCTCTGTCGCTTCTGGAGTTATTAGCGACCAATACAAAGAATATTTCATTCAAGATTCAATTGACCCTAGCATTTTAGTTGTGAAAGGGCAAAAGAGAACAACTGCAAAATCTTTTAACAACAAAGGCAGTGAGGATATCATCACAAAGGGCTCGGCTATTGCTGTGTCTGAAGGGCAATGCATGCTCATTGTTGAAAATGGCAAGGTGGCAGATATTTGCTCCGAAGCTGGAGTTTACACCTACGATAGCTCAACTGAACCTTCGATTTTTTGCGGCAATTTAAAAGATAGTGTTATCGATTCGTTTAAAGTTTTTGCTAAACGTTTCACTTTTGGCGGCGACACTGGTAACGATCAACGTGTATACTATATTAATATTAAAGAAATTCTCGGCAATAAATATGGCACTCTCAACCCTGTACCTTTTAGAGTGGTTGATAATAACATCGGTCTTGACATGGATATTTCAATCCGCTGTAACGGTGAATTTTCTTATAAAATCACCGACCCTATGCTTTTTTATGTCAATGTTTGCGGCAACATCACAATGTCTTATTCTCGTGAAAGCATAGATAGTATGCTCAAAACGGAGCTTCTCACAGCTTTACAACCAGCTTTTGCACAAATTTCAGCGCTCGGCGTGAGATATTCAGCTCTCGCAGCTCACACAATGGAAATCGCTAATGCCTTAAATGATATCTTAAGCGAAAAATGGCGTGATTTGCGTGGCATTGAAATCGTTTCTTTCGGCATTAATTCAGCTGTTGCAAGCAAAGAAGATGAAGCTATGATTAAAGAGCTTCAAAAAACGGCTGTTTATGGAAATGCTAAAATGGCAGCGGCAAGGCTCACAGATGCTCAAGCTGATGCAATGGTTGCAGCTGCATCAAATGAGGGTCAAGGCGCATTGCTCGCTTTTGCTGGCTTAAACATTGCAAACCAAGCAACTGGAGTTAATTCGCAAGCACTTTTCCAAATGGCGAATGATCAACAAAACGCTCAAGGTGCACCAGCTGAACAAGGCACATGGAAATGCTCATGCGGTGTTTCAAATGTTGGCAAGTTTTGCACTGATTGTGGCTCTAAAGCACCAACAAGTGATGGCTGGATTTGCAGCTGTGGAGCGAACAACTCAGGTAAATTCTGCTGCGAGTGCGGTTTGCCAAAGCCTATGAATATTAAATGCGATAAATGTGGATGGACACCAGCTGCTGGAGATAAAGCGCCTAAGTTCTGTCCAGAATGTGGAGATGCTTTTTAATGCCTACTATTGACGATAATAAAATTTTACACGAATTTAAATGCCCCAACTGTGCTGGCGTTATTGAGTTTGATGTTAAAGCTCAACTGATGAAATGCCCATTTTGCGAGTCTGAATTTGATGTTGAGGCTTTAAAAGAAGCTGAGCGATTGGAAAACATCAAACATTTTGAGCCACAGTGGGAAGAATACACCGAAACGAGTTCAACTGGTGATTGGCAAGAGGGAGAAAAAGAGCAAGTTAAACATTACGTTTGCCAATTTTGTGCAGGTGAAATCATGACAGATGCCCAAACTGCCGCCACTAAATGCCCTTATTGTGGCAACACAGTTGCAATTATGGATAGGTTAGACGGAGTTTTTCGCCCTGATTTAGTTCTTCCTTTTGAGATGAGCAAAGAAGATGCTAAGCTTAAATATGAGGAGTTTCTCAAAAATAAAAAGTTACTTCCAAACTGTTTTAAAGATAAAAATCACATCGACGAAATAACTGGAATTTACGTTCCATTTTGGCTTTTTGATTGCACTGCTCAAGGTGAGATGAACTATAAGGCAACAAAGGTTAGAACTTGGTCGGATCATAGATTTATATACACAAAAACCAGCCACTATTCAATCAATAGAGCTGGGCAAATGGGTTTCGCAAAAGTGCCAGCTGATGGCTCGAAACGCATGGACGACACTTTGATGGAAGCAATTGAGCCATATAACTACGCTAACGCAGTTGACTTCAAAACTGCCTATTTATCAGGCTTTTTAGCTGAAAAATATGACGTTAAAGCCGAAGAAAATCAAGGACGAATTAACCAAAGAATTGGCGAAAGTTTGGCTCAAGCGTGCGCAAGCACTGTACAAGGCTACACATCTTGCCATCTTGCTAACAAAAACATTCAAACCTTAGGCGGAAAAATCAACTATGCACTGCTGCCTGTGTGGATTTTAAACACAAAATATGAGAACGAAAACTACACGTTTGCCATGAATGGTCAAACTGGCAAATTTGTTGGCAAACTGCCGATTGATAAGAGCAAAAAAGCGAAATATTTTGCTGCGGTTTTCGCTGCAAGTTCGCTTATTGGTTCAGCAGTTTTAGCGTTCACAATGTTTATGTGAGGGGGTTAAAAAATGAATTTAATTTTAGCACAAATGTCAAATCCGGCATCAGCTAGCTCAGGTTTAGAAACGATTGCAATTAGTTTTTTAGCCGTTTTGATTATCTCAGCGATCATTGCATGGGCGTACGTGAAGAGTTTGCAAAGCAAAATGGATAACATAAAAAGCGAGCCAACTGCCTATAATTACACAATACCTAACAGCTTTAGGCTAAATTCTCAGCGAGATAGATTTTTATTTAGCAACGTCACAAGAGTAGCCAAACCTCAAAATAATGGCGGACCTCACAGCGGAGGTCATGGCGGACATCATGGAGGAAGTGGACCTCGTGGCGGAGGTGGACATCGTGGTGGCGGTGGAGGCAGAAGATAAAACTTCGTTTTGCCGTACATCGCTTCGCTTACACTGGCGAAACTTAAACATATTATAAAAACCAAAACAGCACAATGACAAACCAACTGTCATTGTGCTGTTTTATTATATATCTAGTTTTACAATCAAAGAGGAAGTTTAACTACGCTAAAGAAATACTAACTGCTCGGCGTAAAAGCTAAAAAACAGCAAGCTAACACGGCGTGCGTATCGAGGCACTCGACTTTTTGGCGGTAAACCGCCAAAAATGTACCGCCAAAAATCATCTAACACTCATGTCAGTGTAAACTGCACGAGGGCCACCGATAAACTTTGGTCTAGTTGTTGCGCCAAAAACTTGAGCTTCACCGATGCGATTGTTTTCAAGTCGAAGTGGCACAGCAACGTGCTTGAGATGCATTCCAATCATGGTTGCGCCGATGTCAAGTCCGGCATCAGCCTTGATAAATTCAACTGCCACTGGCTCGCTAAGCATTTGATAAAGATTAGTCGCAAACGAACCGCCAGCCTTAGGCGCTGGAATAACGCTCACAATTTCTAAGTTGTGGCTAATTGCAAACTCTTTTTCAACGATAATTGCACGATTAAGATGTTCGCAGCATTGCCCAGCCACGAAAATGCCTTGTTCGTTTGCCACGTTTAAAATAGCTTGAGCAATCTCTTTTGCAGTGTTGACATTTGAATTTGTGCCAATTTTGCTACCCTCAACTTCGCTAGTTGAGCAGCCGATAACAATAATTTGCCCTTTAGATAAATTAGCCTTG
>JAWXUR010000002.1:0-76876 GCA_044426265.1 Clostridia bacterium | reverse complement strand
AGGGGCGTTACGTTTTTTTGCTTGCCCAAAAAAAGTAACCAAAAAAATGGCATTTTCTTTTTTTTCTGGAAAAAAAGAAAAACAAAAAAAGCATTCAAGGAAGTGTCCTTGAAAATCCTCTCGCACTGCGGTGGATTTCTTTGTGGTTGGTATTAGATTTTGGTTTGATGTTTTTCTTTGGTTTTTTTGTTTTTTACCTTGATTTTTTAATTATTAATCTATTTTTTCTTAAGTTGCTTGCGTTGGGGGCGACCCCTGTGTCGTGCCGCTGTTTTTGTTTTGTGTGACACGAAACAAAAAACGCAAATTTTTAAAATATTGCGTAGGGGCGACCTGTGGTCGCCAGAAAATTTCATCAAGTCTACTGGCGACCACAGGTCGCCCCTACAATTTGCCTACTGTAGGGACATGGCTTGCCATGTCCGCAAGGATAGCACAAACCTAGTTTCTGACATGGCAAGCCATGTCCCTACGTTGTGAGTGATAATTTCTCTTTAAGTTTCCAAATATTGGATACTACCATTTTTCATTGGCGAACGCAGTGAGCCTGTACCCCAAAACACAATTCAACATAAAAAAGCGAAACTTAACAACTTTAAACATCACTTTCAATAGCCTTATTAAGCTTAAACTCATAATCATAATCCTTAGTATTAAGCCCATATTTCTTAGCAAGCTTTTTCTTCTTAAGTATAGACTTTTTAGTAGTAATAAAATCCAAACCATAATAAATATTCATCTGA
The DNA here is from genome assembly GCA_044426265.1 of Clostridia bacterium. Taxonomy (GTDB): domain Bacteria; phylum Bacillota; class Clostridia; order Oscillospirales; family Acutalibacteraceae; genus UBA6857. The sequence goes on along the minus strand of JAWXUR010000002.1, from coordinate 76,133 downwards.
TCAAGCAGCTTCTTTTGCAGCTCCAATCGAGCAACAAAATCTTTGTAATCTCTTTTATACGTACTAGTCCAAGCAATCTCAGCAAGCGCCAACGCACGAGGAAAAGTCGAAAAGAAAAGTTTATCTTCGTTATACGTCCACTCCGTCCAGTTCGCACCCTCAACACCAACAACATTTTGAATCAAATTTGCTGGTACGCCATTGCGAGTGAATTCGAAATTATATGCATTTTTAAGCGTGCAATAAGTGTACATCATATCATAATAAAAATATTTATGACAGCTCATAATAACCTTACCGCCAGCTTTTAAATGCTGCGTTACCTTAGGGTCTTTTTTAGCCGTCCAATATTGAGCAACGATGTCACGATCGATATTGTCGCTCGCTAAAACTTCATTCCAGCCAATGAGAATTTTATTTTTTTCTTTTAAATGCACATTAACTTCGTTGATAAAATTGATTTGAAGCGCTCTTTCATTTTTCAAGCCTAAATCTTTGATTTTTTGTTGACAGCTTGGGCATTCTTTCCACTCAACAATCGGAGCTTCGTCGCCACCAACGTGAAAATATTTGCTTGGAAACAGTTCGCAAACTTCATCGATAACGTCAAAAACAAACTCTTTAACGCTGTCTTTTGAAAGGCAAAGCGTACGATTCCAGTTTTTGATGCCTAAATCTTTTGCGATAACTTCGTTAAAATAATGTGGCACTTCGCAAGGAATTTCACGGCACGCAAGATAATTGTAAGCAGCAATTGCGCTCAAACAGTGGGCAGGGAAGTCGATTTCAGGCACAATCTCAATGCCACGAAGTTTCGCATATCGCAAAATCTCTCGGATATCGTCTTTAGTGTAAAAACCGCCATGAGGTGTGAAGTCGATTTCTTTGCTGTTCCAATTGCCACGCTGAGAGCCTTTTCTCATGCTGCCAACCTCGGTGAGCAGTGGATATTTATCAATCTCAATTCGCCAACCTTGATCGTCTGTCAAGTGCCAGTGAAAAATGTTGAGTTTATAAAGTACCATCAAATCGAGCATTTTTTTAACTGTGTCTTTGCCAAAAAAGTGGCGACTTTCATCAAGCAGCATTCCTCTCCACGAATGAAGCGGACAATCGTTAACAATTTCCAATCGAGGAATTAAAACACAGTTGTCACTCATTTCACTAGAGTTGATAATCTGCCTAAGTGTCGCAATTGCGTACACCGCTGCGCTATAACTGCTGACTTTAATGTTGATATAGTCCTCACAAATGCAAAGCGTGTAAGCCTCGTTTGCCAAACTTTCTTCAAAACTGAAAACAATGCTAGAGTTTTCCATGTCATCGCAAGAAAATGTGGAAAACTTTAAGATGTCAGAAATAACCTCACCAATTTCTTCAAATTCTTTATGTACATGGTAAGTGATAGCTTCGAGGTTTAATTTCATATGCCCCTCGAGCATTTTTATGTGGTTCGGTTTTGGAATTATACTTAACATGGAATTTCCTCCTTTGTGGGTTTTTTTGCGTTGTTAAATTGCTGTGGTGGCGAACGAAGTGAGCCTTTAACTATCACTTGGAATTTCGAGCCAACTTCTCAACCTTCTTATTATCAATAATATTATGCAGCCCTTGCCAATGAAGTTTTCGTCTTTCAAAATAAGCAAGATAGCCAAGCTTTCGAATTGTGTTAGGGTTAGCCTGTTTTAAACTTGCATGATCAATGCCTAAAAAGTCCATTACCATGTAATAATTATCCATTTTTTCCATGAAATTATCATAGCTTTTTTTGTCTTGAGTGAGCCACGCATTTTCAGCGTATGCGCCTAAACGTGGCAGCAAGCAGTAATATGCCTTTTTCATGTTTGGCACATATTCGCTCCACAGTGCAGACTCAACACCGAGGAGTTTCTCCTCGAGTACGCCGCCAACACCTTTGAAAAATGGGTTATAGTTATAAGTTTTTTCAAGGCTGATGTTGCCATATGGTAAATCAAAATAATAGCTTTCGCTGGCGGAATTGATGAAGTCACGGCCGTCTTTCATGTGTTTAACCACATCTTCATGGCTGAGTTGTTCGTGCCAATATTGCCAAACTATGCCAGTGTTGCTTGGGTTTTTTTGCTCCATGTCGTTCCACATGATTGGAGTTACACCCTTATTTAGCAAATATTCGCCAATTCTGTTGGTGTAGTACGTGTGAAGTTCGCTTTCGTTTTTTAAGCCGCTATCTTTCATACGCTTTTGGCAATGTGGGCAGATTTTCCAGCGTGTGGTTGGAACTTCGTCCGCACCGATGTGAAGCATTCCATCTGTGAAAATTTCGCAAGCTTCATCGAGTACGCTAAACATAAAATCATAGGTTGATTCACGACCAACGCAAAGCACGTCATGTTTAACCCCACTGTGAGTGGCAACGTCAAGCGTACGAGAAAAGCACGAAAGTTCAGGATACGCTGCAATTGCCGAAACAACGTGACCAGGAGTGTCAATTTCAGGGATAACTCGAATGTGGTTTTCATGAGCATAAGCGACAATTTCTTTCATGTCGTTTGTGGTGTAAAAACCGCCATGAGGTTTGTTGTTGAAGTTTGTGTGTGAGCGAAATCCGCCAATTTCAGTTAGCAAAATGTGATTTTGCAGCTGCATTCTCCAACCTTGATCGTCTGTGATGTGCCAGTGGAAAACGTTGAGTTTATGCATCACCATGATGTCAATAAAATGTTTGACCGCTTCTTTATCATAAAAATAGCGACTAGTGTCGAGCATAAAACCACGATATGCAAAGGCTGGCTCGTCCTCGATTTTGAGCTGTGGCAATTTGAGTTCGCCCTCGATGAGCAGTTGTTTCAAACTTTCGAGCGCATAAAAAACACCAGCGCATGAACTCGCTTTAATGTAAACCACATCTTGCAAAATCTCGAGCGAATATCCCTCGAAGTTTTTCACGCTTGCGCAAAATTTAATGAAAACATTCTCTTTACCAGTGCCGAGCAAGCTTAAATCAAAACGGTCTTTCAAAAACTTTGTAAACTTCAAATTTTCAGCTTTGAACTGTTCATCACAAACGATATTAGTTAGTTTGGTGAGCGTGAAAACTGGTTTATCGTTAACTATTTCAAAAATATTTGGTTGTGGAATAATACTATATTTCATATACTTTCCCCTTGATAATTTAGTTTATATCAATAATATAGCACATAAAAAGCAAAACTTCAAGCTTTTACGAACATCTTACAATTTAGTTCGTGAATATGCTTGAAATTTTACAAATTTGTGGTAAAATTGAATAAAATCAACCACCCCAATAGTGTAGGGCAAGGGTTTTACCCCATAGGTGGGAACTTAAGAATTTCACTGTGGGACATGGCTTGCCATGTCCGAGGCTGGGTTGGTACTAACTTGCGGACATGGCAAGCCATGTCCCTACAATAGGCAAATTGTAGGGGCGAGCTGTGCTCGCCAGTAGGTTTGATGAAGTTTTCTGGCGACCACAGGTCGCCCCTACTCTAACAAAAAATTTTAAAAAATCCTTAAGTTCCCAACTATGGGGTTCTACCCTTGCCATGTTCGGTTTCGTGATTTCACGAAACAAAAACCGCTCATTTATTGAAAACATATATTATTAATTTTGATGTTATCGATTTTTGCAAAACATCATAAATTTGTGGTTTCGCTCGATTCGTGAATCGACCCTACGTGTATAGGTGTTAGCAAAATAATATTGCATAAACAAAAAAATCAATAATCAAAAAAAACAAGGAGATAATATGAAAACAAAATTTTTAGTCATAACAGACACACACTTCTTCGAAAACACTCAGGGTCGGCAAGGCGCTCGGTACGAGCAGTACATGAAAACGCAAAACAAATGCTATCATGAAACTAAGGCAATAAACGAGGCTGTTTTCGACTTTTTGGCAAAAACTGACCTTGCTGATGACATCTTAATTTGTGGCGATTTATCTTTCAATGGCGATAAACAAAGCCACCTTAGTTTCATCAAACTCCTTGAAAAAGTGAGGCTTAGCGGCAAGCGAATTTACGTTATCACCGCAAGGCACGATTTTAACGAAAATCCAACCACGTACCTCGGCGATGAAACAATCGACCTCGAACCAACAACTCGTGAGGAACTTTTCGAGCTGTACAGCGCCTACGGCTTTGGCGATGCCCACAGCACGCACCGTGACAGCTTGTCTTACACCGCAGACATTGGCGAAGATGTGCGCCTTTTCGCCCTAAACGGAGATGGCGAAAGCCGTGACAACATCACCTACACTAAGGGTCAAATCAAGTGGATAAAGCGGCAGATGAAAGAGGCAAAAGAGCAAGGAAAAACCATGATTGGCATGAACCACATTCCGCTCATCGGTGGGCAACCAATCCTCGGTTTGATAAAAAGTGCAATGCAAAAAAATGGTGCGCAAATCATTGAAATGCTCGCAGATGGCGGAGTGCAAGTCGTGTTCACTGGGCACATGCACAATCAAAGCATCAACCGAAAAATCAGCAAAAAAGGCAACGTATTTTTTGACGTTTGCACCTCGGCAATCGTTGCAATGCCTGCATATATGAGATTAGTGACAGTTCACAGCAGCGAAGAAATCGAAGTAAATTCCATCAAATGCCCAGATTTTATTTACCCAACAAATGGCAAAACCAGCGAAGAATATTTAAACAATCTTTTCGACAGCGCAATCGCAAGCACAATCGAACAACTCGAATACACCAGTGAAAAGGGAATGTATGGCGAAGAAGAAACCGAGAAAAAGCCTAACCCATTAATAAACTTTGTTGGCACAAATCTAAACAAAATCACAGTCGGCAAGCTATGCAATTTGCTGCTCATCAAATACGATAAATCATTAAAAGATATGCTATTTAAAGATTTAGCGGTTGAAGTCGTACACGAGATTTTCAGCGGCAACCAAACAATGAAACAAGGCACACCAAAAGGCGACGTAATGTTAAAAATCGCCAAACGTTTCAATTTTATCAAGCTAAAAAACACAGACGGCGAAAAACAAGAGCTTTATTATCTAGTTAAACACTCAATCGGTAACTACGGTTTAGACGATTACGATGCCGTGTTAAAACTCAAATAGTCTAGCAGCGTATCAACTTAATATCAAAAAAACCAAAAACCGCCAAGCAATCAACATTGTTCGGCGGTACATTTTTTTGCGGTTTCCCACAAAAAAAGCTCACTCACAACGTAGGGACATGGCTTGCCATGTCCGAAATTGGGTTTGTGCTATCCTTGCGGACATGGCTAGCCATGTCCCTACACTAATCAGGTCGCCATTACAATTGACAATGTTCGGTTTCGTGGCACACGAAACAAAAACCACAAGAAAAAAACACATTGCACTATTGTTTTAAATATGTTATAATAATGAATATAGATAAAATAAAACGGAGGAAGTTCAATGAAAAACATAGTTATATTCTTAGCAGCTGGCGAAGAAAGCTTAGAATCAGAGCGTATCGAAATAACACGGCTAGTGCAAAACCTAAACCAAATCTATAAACGCAAAGCAAAAAATATAAAGCTCAAACTTTTCAAAACTGGCACAGATGCCGAGTTCACAAAGGAAAACTTCGAAAACAGCGAAATGATGTTTCTAATTTCATGCGATGAGTTAAACATTCAAGACCTCGAATGTTTCCACTCAGCGTTCGAGCGTTTCCAAGTTAACGACACACCAAGAATTGCAACTTATTTCAAAAAGAGCGAAACCAAAACCCAAGAGGTTATCGACTTCATGAATGACCTTGATAAAAATAACAAACATTATTACAGTGAATTTATCTCAATTTCAGAATTGAATAATAAAATTCTATTAAATCTAATATCATTAGAAGATAACCCAAAACTTGAATACATAGACAATAAAATTCTATTCGAAGGCGAAGAAATTGGCACACTCGAAGGATTGAATTGCATTTTAAAAAATAAGCTGCTTCAAAAACTTAAAGGCGATTTAGACGAGCTTAAGCAGCAACATTTAGCAGCTGTTGTAAAAAATATTGAAAAGAGTACTCAAGAAAATCGACTGGAAGTTATGCGCCTACAAAATGAAACACAAAAAATGCAAGAAACCATTGAAAATCTCGAATCAAGCATTTTAAATGCAATGTTAGATTTAGCTAAAATGAGCACAAAAAGCAATCTGCAACCAATGCAAATTCAAGCTTATAAATATTTAGAACAAGGCGAATATGAAAAAGCAGACGCAATCTTAGATTTCGAGCAAATTAAGCATAACATTGCCCACACTGGCAAGCAACTTTCAACTGCCGAAGAAACTGTTGACCAACTGCGCAAAAATCAAGTAAGCAATGTTGAAGCTATTTTAACCAAAATCAAAACCACAATAATGTGCGTTGAAATTGCTGATAGATTTGAAAGAATTGAAGAATTTTATGAAACTGCTATGCAAACTGAGAAAGAATATAAGCTTGATCCGAAAGCGATTTGTGAGTATGCGAGTTATTTATACGATCAAAATAAGTTTAGGGAATCTATTGAAGTATCTAATTGGTTGTTGTGGTATTATCAAAATAACGATGATAAGAGAGCTGATATTTTTAATTTATTAGGTCGTTGTTATTATATTCAAAATAGTTTCGCTAAAGCTAAACAAATGTATAATCAAGCATTAGAAATTTTAAAAAGATTATCAAGTGAGAATTCATCACATTTTACGCCTAATTTAGCTATTAATTATTATAATATTGCTAATTTACACAGAAAAACTAAAAATTATATAGAATCTGAGAATATGTATAAAAAAGCTATAAAAATATTCGAAAGTCTAGCAATTGAAAATTCAACTGCTTATCAATCAGATTTAGCTATGAGTTATAATAGTCTAGCCATTTTATATGTAGACACTAAAAAATATGAAAAAGCTATTTACATGTATAATCAAGCCTTGGAAACAAGAAAAATATTAGCAAATGAAAATATCAATAGTTTTAAAGCTGATTTAGCTGATACTTATAATAATTTAGCTATTTTATATAAAAATTCTCAAAGACACATTGAATCTGAATATATGTATAAACAAGCCTTAGCACTTTATGAAAAATTAGCAAGTGAAAACCCAGCTGCTTTTGAACCGAATTTAGCGACAAATTATTACAATCTAGCCAACTTATACAGTAACACTAAAAGATATACACAAGCAGAACAAAAATACAATAAATCTATTGAAATTTTCAAAAGATTAGCTAGCCAAAATTTAGCGGCTTTTGAGCCTAATCTGAGCATCAGTTATAATAGCTTAGCCAAGCTATGTTGTGATACTCAAAGATATATAGAAGCAGAAGAACTGTACCTGATTGCTTTGGAAATTAGAAAGAGATTAGCCTTAGAAAATGCGACAGCCTTCGAACCTAATTTAGCTACAAGTTATAATAATCTTGCTATTTTATATTATAATACAAAAAGATACATTGAATCTGAGCAAATGTATAAATTAGCTTTAGAAATTCGTGAAAGATTAAATAAAAAAAATCCTACTGCCTTTAAATCTAATTTAGCTAATACTTACAATAATCTTGCTGTTTTATATGATGAAATACAAAGATATGAAGAAGCAGAACAAATGTATAAAAAGCTTGTAGAATTACAATCAAAAACTTAATTAAATCATTAAACATAGCACCAACCCACTAGCATTTTTGGCGGAAAACCGCCAAAAATTGTACCACCAAAAAGCAAAAAACGCAATCACTTACAAACCGTAGGTGATTGCGTTTTTTTAATATCCTAATAAACAAAAATTATTTTTGAGTGTTTTGTCTTTTATAATAATTCATCAAACAACCATCAAGAATAATCTCTTTTTCATCTTGAGTTAAGCCCTTAACATAAACAGTGATGTCAGTTGAGCCGTCAGCTGTGATAACTTTTGCTGGCATTTCTTCAACGCCATTTGCAATGTTTTCTCTCACGTTTGGAATGAAAACATAATCGTTAACGTTATAATCAAATGGTGTGTCTTTGTCAAGTGTGAATGGTAAGATACCCCAGTTGATGCAGTTTGAGCGGTAACGTTTTGTTGCGAAATCATAGCAGATGTTTGCAAAACCGCCGAGAACTTTTTGGCATGATGCTGCTTGTTCACGAGCAGAGCCGTCACCAGGTCTGTTTGCGAAAACGCATGAGCCAAATTGTGTTGATTTTGCAACTTCTTCAGCGTTGTCAACAATTTTTGAAAGTGCGTCGATAACTTCGCTGCTTGAATTTGATTCACGTCTGATTGCTTCTTGAGCTGCTACTGCTTTACTTCTGTTAACATATTCAGGCTCACGTCTTGAAAGAGTGTATTCAGCAAGTCTAAGTGGGTTAGACCTATATGATGAAGTTTCGCCTGATGGAATGAGTTCGTCAGTTGTTGTAACATCATCATGAAGTACGCAAGCGAGCTTAACTAAGAGGTTATCTGAAAGCTCATACATGCTTGGCCAGTCTGTGATGTTAGGACCAAATTTGAGCTCAGCATTTTCTTCAGGAGCGTTGAAACCTTGGTAAACTCTTTTATCGTAAACGCCTTTTTCGAATTTATATTCCATGTCAATGCTTTCAGGTGCGTACTCAACGTCCGTTGCCGCAGTGAGAACACCTCCATTGAGAGCTGTTGCTGCGATTGAGCGAGCATCAACTAATGCAACTGATGAAAGTTGCTTGTCGCTTGGTTTGCTGCCCTCACGGTTAGGGAAGTTACGAGTTGTGTGTCTGATTGAAAGACCATTGTTTGCTGGAACGTCACCGGCACCGAAGCATGGGCCGCAGAAACATGGTTTGAAAAGTGCACCAGTTTCGAGGAGTTTTCCTTGTACGCCATTTTTGATGAGGGCGAGATTTACTGGTACGCTTGATGGATAAACTGAAAGTGAGAAATAATCGTTACCAGTTGATTGACCATCAAGAATTGCAGCAGCTTCGCAGATGCTTTCAAACATACCGCCAGCACAACCAGCGATGATGCCTTGATCAACAATGATTTTGCCGTCTTTGATTTTATCCATGAGTTTGAAGTCAACTTGTGCGCCAAATTGAGCTTTTGCGCTTGCTTCAACTTTTCTTAAAATGTCTGGGTTAGCTTGAAGTTCGTGGATAGTGTACGCATTTGATGGGTGGAAAGGAAGAGCGATCATGCTTTCAATTTTTGCAAGGTCGATTTTGATAGCCATGTCATATTTTGCAACTTTTGCAGGGTCAAGTTTAGCATAATCTTGAGGTCTTGCGTGAGCTGTGAAATAGTCTTTGATTTTATCGTCTGTTTGCCAAATTGATGAGATACAAGCGGTTTCAGTTGTCATAACGTCAATGCCGATTCTAAATTCAGCGCTAAGATTTGCAACACCAGGGCCAACAAATTCGAGAACCTTGTTTGTTACAAGGCCATCTTTAAACACTGCACCGCAAAGAGCGATAGCAACGTCATGAGGGCCGATACCTCTTTTTGGAGCATTTTCAAGATAGATACAAACTATCTCAGGGCGGTTGATGTCCCAAGTATTGCAAAGAAGTTGCTTAACAAGTTCAGGGCCACCCTCACCAACGCCCATAGTGCCAAGAGCACCATAACGTGTGTGACTGTCAGAGCCGAGGAGCATTGAGCCGCATTTGCTCATCATTTCACGAGCATATTGGTGAATAACTGCTTGGTTAGCTGGAACATAGATGCCGCCATATTTTTTTGCAGCACTTAAGCCGAAAACGTGGTCATCTTCGTTGATTGTGCCGCCAACTGCGCAAAGACTGTTGTGGCAGTTTGTAAGAGCATAAGGGATTGGGAATTTCTCAAGTCCGCTTGCTCTTGCTGTTTGAATGATACCAACGTAAGTTATATCATGAGAGATGAGCGAGTCAAATTTGATGCTCATTTTTGTGTCTGTGCTTTTAACTGTGTGCTTATTCAAAATTTGATAAGCGATAGTGCCGTCAGCGTTTGCTTGCTCGCTGAGGTTCATTTGAGCAAGAGCAGCTTTTTGCTCGCTCACTGGTACGTCAATTAATTTTTCGCCGTCAACAAGGTGTACGGCATGGTTGATGATTTCGATCATGTTTTTGTTTTCCTTTCAGGTTTTGTAGTTCTTTTATATATGAAATTGATTTCATTGAAATATTGAACATCGATTTGATTAAGTGCATCGCCACTGATTCTAAAAATCCAGTTTTTCTCGCAAGTGCCAGGAATGTTGAGTCTTGCATCTTTGCCGTACCCACACATATCTTGAACTGCGATGATTGCGGTGCGTGAGCTGCTTTTCCAAACAGCTTCGATTATGCTGCGACATGATTGGCTTTGATAGCCGCCCTCACCCCAGTTATCATCTTTGAAGCCGCAATAGCGAAGAGCGAATTTTCTCTCCCACTCTTGAGCGTCCCAAAGCCAACCGAGAATTGTGTTGTTATCATGAGTGCCAACATAGGCGATTGAGTTTTTATCATAATTGTGAGGCAGGTGAGTGCTATCTCCGCTAGGGTCGAAACCAAATTGAATAACACGCATTCCAGCAAGTCCACTTTCATCAAGTAAGTCAATAACGTCTTGCCCAAAAGTGCCTAAGTCCTCAGCAATGATTGCAGGGTCTTTGATTTTTTTATTGATTACGTTGAAAAAGTCCATTGATGGGCCTTTTTTCCATGTGCCTTCTTTAGCAGTGGCACTGCCAAAAGGTACAGCCCAATAAGATGCTAAAGCTCTAAAGTGATCTATTCTCACTTCATCATAAAGATCAAGAGAAAACTCAAGGCGGTTTGTCCACCAAGCGTAGTCATCTTTTTTCATCTTATCCCAATCATAAAGAGGATTGCCCCAAAGCTGACCATCAGCAGAAAAATAATCTGGAGGCACGCCAGCAACGTCAATTGGTTGAAGTGACTTTTTGTTGATTTGAAATTGATCAATGTTTGACCAAACGTCAACGCTGTCACGGCTAACATAAATAGGCATATCACCGATGATGTAAATCTCTTTATAGTTAGCGTATTTTTTGAGGGCGTAATATTGCTTATAAAAAATGTATTGAGTGAAGATGTAAAAATCAATTTCAGCTTGAAACTCTTCTTTGTGTGTTAAAGCATTTTCATAAAGAGCATGATCTTCGCTCCACTGCCACCAAGGTTTTTGATCGTTAGCTTGTTTTAAGCTCATAAATAAAGCGTATGGCTCAACCCAAGGTGAGTTTTGTTTAAACTCTTCGATTTCTGTTTTTGTACTATCGCCAATTTTTGCAAAAGCAAGTCTTAAAGTTTGAATTCTTTTTTCATAGGCAAACTCATAATCTGTCATGTAGATTGAGCCACCATAAACGTTTTCTTTGAGTTCGTCTTCATTGATAAATCCATCATCAAAAAGAGAAGCTGGATCAATTAAGCTGACACTTCCAGCAAAGGCGCTAAAAGAGCAGTAAGGCGAACCACTTGCATCAACTGGGTTGAGTGGCAGGACTTGCCAATAAGAAAAATTCATTAAAGCGAGTTTGTCAACGAAATTTTTTGCGGCTTTACCCATTGTTCCGATTCCAAACTCACCGTTTAAGCTAGACACTGCAAGCAGCGAACCAGCGTTTCGTGAGTATGACATAAATAAACCCTCCGTTATTTTTTTGTTTGCTTTGTTAAGGATAATGAGCGATAGCGAACTTTTTCCGCCACCACAATTTTTCATTCTCAATTCTAATTACAAACAAAGCTAATTTCCTATTATTATACTACAAAAAAGCTAATCATGCAAGTAAAAATAAGATACTATATGCAAAACTTATAAAAAATGAGGGCTTTATTTGTGCCAATATATCAAAAAGTTTGATAATTTTAAGATTTATGTTGAAAAAATATTGCTGTTTTGATATAATATAGAAAAATAGTGACAATCTTAAGGGGAAATTAGGAAGTCACATCAAAAAAGTTTTAAATTTAATTTAGGAGAATACTAATGGAAAAGAAGAAGATTATAGCTATAGCGGCAGCATGTATTGCTTGCGTTGTTGCACTCGGTGCGTTTTTTGCTTTTGGTGGAGAAGACGAAGTGGTTGTTACAAATGAAACTAGCACAATGATATTAACAACTATGGCAATCACAACCACAACTGAAATCACAACTGAGCCTATAGTTGTGGAAGAAACAAACATTAACAGACTCACTGGTTTAAACACTCTCACAGATGAAGCGGTGGGCTCAAGACCTGTTGCAATAATGATTAATAATATGTCTGGCGCACTTCCACAATATGGAATTGCGGCAGCTGATATCATGTTTGAAATTGAAGTTGAGGGCGGTATCACAAGAATGATGGCAATTTATGGCGACTACACCCAAGTGCCAAAAGTTTGCTCAATCAGAAGTTGCCGTTATTACTATCCAATTTTTGCACACGGCTTCGATGCGATTTACATCTGCTACGGCAGCAATGAAACTTTAGGTACACCAACACTAATTAGCTTAGGCATAGACTATTTTGATGGCAATCAAATTTCTTCAAGCCTTTTTGGCAGAGATGCCGAGCGTCTTTTAACTTATTCAAGTGAACACACCGCCTATATCGACGGCACACTCTTAGAAGATTATTTAGACAGCCAAGGCACAAGAACAGATTATGACGACGGCTTTGACGTGAATATTTTTGACTTTGTTGACGAAGTTAACTTTGGCGTTAAAACAGATGTGAGCACTTGCTCAAAAGTAAATCTCACATTTTCAGATTCATATTATAGCACATTCACTTATAACGAAGAAACAAACACCTATTATAAGCAACATTCAGGCTCAGCACACATCGACAGCTCAACTGGTGAGCAACTCAACTACACAAACGTTTTCGTTCTCGAAACAGACGTAACAACTTACACAGACGGCTATCTCATGCAAGTTGATTGGACAGGCGGCACTGGCTACTACGTAAGCGGCGGATATGTTCAACAAATCACATGGGTTAAGTCAACTGAAAGAGATATGATTCAAGTTTTTGACTTAGACGGCAATGAAATTGAAGTTAATTCAGGAAATAGCTACATGGGAGTTATCGATTATAACAGCACAACAGTAACAGCATAGTCATTTGAGGGCGGTACAATTTTGGCTTCGCCAAAATGCGTTCCCCCCCCATTTTAGCGTTTAAATTATAACTATAGGGCACGGCTTGCCGTGTCCTTTTTGCGTATTGATTAGTGAAAAATCTCAATTTTTTCACCCGTAGGACGGCTTCCCAGACGTCCCAGAGAACGAGAACAACACCATAAATCACATCAATTTACCATCGATAACAAAAAAACTAAACGAAATTTGCTGTTTTTATTTGAGTTTGTGGTAAACTTTGGGACGTCAAGGATGCCGTCCCCCTACAAATGAACATTCAAAATTTCATTAACATTAAAATTTCTTGCGAAAAATAAATCCCAAAAACGCTTGATTTTAAAATCAGATTAATGTATAATATCATAGTTAATTAAATACGGAGAGTTGTCCGAGTTGGTCGAAGGAGCACGATTGGAATTCGTGTAGTGCCTACAAAGTACTCGTGGGTTCGAATCCCATGCTCTCCGCCAAAAAAACACCACAAGCCCATATTTTATTGGCTTGTGGTGTTTTTATTTAATAAAATTTAATTTTTTAGTCTTGCTATATATGTTGAGAAATATTTTTGTAACCGTACGGGAAGGGTTCTACTCAAGCGTGTTGATTAGGGAGAAATAGCACGAAAAAACAAATTAACCGACCACGTAGGGGCGACCCTATGTGGTCGACCGATGTTGCCGTTATTGCAATTTTATTTAAAAATTCAGATGTTGTCTGCATTCGTTTCATTTAATTCGTTGTTTTTTGTTTCGTGAACCACGAAACACCAGCAACGGTCGACCACACAGGGTCGACCCTACGAGATGAAAAAAATGATTTTCAATTAAAAACATCCCTAATCAACACGCATGGGTTCTACTCCTCCTTGTTTCCCATTTTTGCAATTTCATTGATTATGTATTGGTTTTGGTTTTGTGTTATCGTTTTTGCGTTTGCGTGTTGGTTGATTTTTTCTGCCGTTCTTGGTTTTGTGGTTGTGGGGAATTTTCGTTTTGTGTTTTGTTTTGTTGATGTTGTTAGTCACGTTTCTGCTGCCGCAGGGGCGTTACGTTTTTTTGCTTGCCCAAAAAAAGTAACCAAAAAAATGGCATTTTCTTTTTTTCTGGAAAAAAAGAAAAACAAAAAAAGCATTCAAGGAAGTATCCTTGAAAATCCTCTCACACTGCGGCGGCTTTCTTTGGGGTTGGTACTGGATTTTTGGTTTGTTGTTTTTATTTTGGCTTTTTTGTTTTTCACCTCGATTTTTTTAATTATTAATCTATTTTCTCTTAAGTTGCTTGCATTAGGATCTACCCTACGTGGTGAGTGGTAATTTTCACCTTAAGTTCCTACGTTGTGAGCGAAGCGAACGATGTATGACAAAATAAATTTAAGCTTAATTTTGTATTTGTTAACTAAAACTAACTAAATCTAACTTAAATTTTCAAAAAACCTCTTTACTTTTTCGATTTAGCGTGTTAAAATAATAAAGTGTATAATAATAAATAAATAAAAATCGAAAAAAATCAAGGAGATAGTTATTATGAGAGATAAGAGTTTAGATCAAACAACGAAAGACAATATTGATTTTCTTTATGAAACAATCATGAAAATCGACCAAAAATCAGAGTGTGAGGCACTTTTTTCAGACCTTTGTACGCTCAAAGAATTAGCATCAATTTCTCAAAGATTAGTTGTTGCAAAAATGCTTATGGAGAAAAAAATCTATAGCGAAATTGTTCAAAAAACTGGTGCTAGCACTGCTACAATCAGTAGGGTTAACCGCTCAATCGTGATGGGCGAGGGCGGCTATGAACAGCTTTTTGTTAAGTTTAACGAAGGCGAGGTAAACTGATGCTCGGTTACACAGATTTTGCCTATGTTTACGATAGACTAACTGGCAATGTGGACTACGAAAGCCGATTTAATTACATAGTTAATCTCCTTGCTGAAAACGGACGAAGCAAGGGGATTTTGCTTGATTTGGCTTGCGGTACTGGCACACTCACCGAAATGCTCGCAGCTCATGGTTACGACACAATCGGTGTTGACGGCTCAGATGATATGCTCGCTGTGGCTCGAGAAAAACTGATTGATAATCAAAGCGAGATTTTATATCTTTGCCAAGAAATGAGCGAACTTGACCTCTTTGGCACAATTGATGTGTGTGTTTGTACGCTTGACAGCCTCAATCACATCACAGATGAAGAAACTTTGAGAGAAGTTTTTAGACGTGTTTCTCTTTTCATGGAAGATGAAGGCATCTTTTTGTTTGATGTCAACACGCCGTACAAGCATGAGAAAATCCTCGGTGATAACACCTTTGTTTATGATATGGACGGTGTATTTTGCACTTGGCAAAATTCGTTTGCTGCGCAAACGTGTACCACGACGATAAACCTTGACATTTTTGAGTGCGAAGAAGCCGAAGATGATGAGGAAGATGACGTTTATTATCGCTATAGTGAAAGTTTTTGCGAGAAGGGTTATGAACTTGAGCTTTTGAAAACTATTGCGCAAGAAAATAAATTTGAGGTTGTGGCGGTTTATGACGAAATGACACATGATGATCTTTGCGAAACTTCTCAAAGGGCTTATTTTGTTTGTAAGAAACATGGGTTGCAATAATTTGATTTTTAGTGTATAATGAAAATCGTATCGTATAATATTTATTACAGTAAAATACAAAGGGTGGTAATTTTATGGGCAAACTAACAAGATGCATATCACAAGACGGCACAGTGGTGATGATGGCAGTTGATTCAACAGACATCGTTAACCACGCACAAGAAATATATGAAACATCAGCAGTCGTTTCAGCGGCGCTGGGCAGACTTCTCACAGGAGCTTCGCTTATGGGCTCAAGCCTCAAGGGCAAAGATAATTCAGTAACTGTGCGACTCAATGGAGATGGCCCATGTGGGACAATCTTAGCCGTGTCAGACAGTGATGGAAATGTTCGTGGTTACAGCCATGAAAACATCATCGAGCTTCCTCTCAATGGCAAAGGCAAGCTTGACGTGAGCGCTGCTGTTGGCAAAAACGGCACTCTCACTGTTATCAAAGACCTCGGCATGAAAGAGCCTTATATTGGTCAAGTGCCAATCATCAGTGGTGAAATTGCTGAAGATATCACTTCATATTTTTCTGTCAGCGAGCAAATTCCAACAGTGTGTGCTTTGGGCGTACTCGTGGACAAAGACCTCAGCATCAAGGCGGCAGGTGGCTACATCATTCAACTTCTTCCAACTGCTTTTGATGACACTATCGATTTAATCGAACAATGCTTAGAAACTGTTGAGCCAATCTCAACTTTAATCGAAAAAGGCATGACCCCTGAGCAAGTTTGCAAACACGTATTATCAAAATTTGATTTAGACGTGCTTGACGAGTCAGAGGTTAGCTACAAATGCTACTGCGATCGTGCAAGAGTTGAAAAGACACTCATTTCAACTGGTGAAAAAGAGATGCTCGAAATGGCGCAAGACGAAAATACTCAAGTTGTTTGCCAATTTTGCAATACAAAATATAATTTCAGCTCAAAACAAATCAAAAACTTGATTAAGCAATCTAAAGCGTAATTAAAAATAACAAAGAAACAAACATTTTGAAAGTTTGTTTCTTTTTTTGTTTCTGTTTTCTCGCCAAAACAAAAAAGCTCCCCATCACATCACTGTAATGGGGAGCTAAATCGCTTTTGTTATTTAATGATAAGATTATGCATCTTCCTCAGAGTCTTCATCTTCGATCTCTTCAATATCAAACTCAAGAGTTTCACCACAATTTGGGCATTCAATGTGACCTTCGTCGTCGATTTCATCGAGGTCTAAGCAGATTTCTGCTTCACATGCTGGGCAAGTTACTTCGATTTCTTCGTCATATTCTTCGTCATCATGATCATGACCACAACCGCAGCCACAGCCACAATCATCATCTTCATCTTCATACATTTCATATGTGAACTCTTCAAGATCTCCTAAGTCCTCATCAAGCTCTTCGATGTATGCTGATAATTCAACAATATCATCATTTGCTTCTTCGAGTTCATCAGCGATTTCATCGAGTACATCAACGATTGCTGCGAAGAGTTTTCCTTCTTTTTTGTCTGCATCGATGTCAAGACCTTCCATAAGACCTTTTAAAAATGCTACTTTTTCTGAAATTGACATAATTATAACTCCCTTCGGTAAATTATATTTAAAGTTGTTTTGCGTTAATTAAGCACGACCCATGTATTCGCCTGTGCGTGTGTCGATTTGAATAACTTCGCCTTGGTCTATGAAAAGTGGAACTCTAACTTCTGCGCCTGTTTCAAGAGTTGCAGGTTTAGTTGTGTTAGTTGCAGTGTCACCTTTAAAGCCAGGATCTGTTTCAGTGATTTCAAGTTCAACAAAGTTTGGAGGTTCAACACCAAAAACTTTGCCTTTATAAGAAAGGATGCGGCACTCCATGTTTTCTTTAACAAATTTGAAGTTATCTGAAAGCTCTGTTTCATTGATTGGAATGAGTTCATAGCTTTCTGGATCCATGAAGTAGTAAAGTCCGCCATCATTGTAAGAATATTCCATTTCTTTTCTTTCAACGAAAGCAGAAGGATATTTGTCGTTAGGGTTGAATGTACGCTCAACAACTGAGCCAGTGATTACGTTTCTAACTTTAGTTCTAACGAACGCTGCACCTTTACCAGGTTTAACGTGTTGGAATTCGATGATTTGAAGAACGTTGCCGTCCATTTCAAAAGTTACGCCATTTCTAAAATCGCCTGCTGATACCATATTAATTTTTTCCTCCGAATATTATTATTTACCTTACTATTTTATACCATAATTCATTTTTTTTCAAGTCTTTTTTTAAAACAACTTAAACTTTTTTTCTTAAAATCAATACTTTTAATCAATTTTACCTCATATTGTTGTTTTTTAAAATAACTTTAAAGTAATTTATGTTAAAATCATAATATAAATTTGCGTAAAAAGGCAGGACAAATATAAATGAAAAGATTTTTGATTATCTGCGCTATTGTTGCAGCTGTCACGGCATTAACAGCGTGCAATAACGAAGGGACAGACGATACAACAAATAACACGACCTCAGCGGTTTTCACCACAACAGAAAACACTGTCACCGTCACTTTTCCAGAGGGGTACACAACAACTCAAATTGCTCTTAAATTAGAAGAAAATGGAGTGTGCAGCGCAGTCGATTTCATGGCTGAAATGAGTAACGTTGAAACGTACATTGACACATATGACTTTTTAAGTGGGATAGACAACTTAGAATATCGAGCCTTTGATTTAGAGGGATATATCTTCCCTGACACATATGAATTTTACCTTGACGCAAATGTAGAAAATGTTGTTAAAAAGTTTTTAGATAACTTCTCAGCTAAGGTGAGCGAAGCGATGTACGAACGAGCAACTGAACTTGGCTACACCATGGACGAAATCATCTCCCTAGCCTCTGTAATTCAGTCAGAAGCTGGCGAATACGAAGAGATGGTTAACGTGTCATCTATTCTTTATAATAGGTTAACGAGCCCATCTTACGGCAAATTTCAATGCGATGTGACCATCAACTATGTCAACGATTACATCACCGATTCGCCATACCTAGAGGGCGAGGACACCAGTATTTACGCCGAATATTACAACACATATAAATGCTCCGGCATTCAAGTTGGTGCGATTTGCAACCCAGGCATTGAGGCGATAACCGCTGCACTTTACCCTGCCGAAACCGATTATTATTTCTTTGTTACCGATAAGCAATGGAACTATTATTACAGCGAAACCTATGAAGAACATTTGGAAAATTGCGAAGCCGTTGGTCTTTGGGACACGGACAGCGACGATGAAGAAACCACCGAAATAGAAACGACCGAAACAGAAACCACAATTGAAACAACAATTGAAACCATCGAGCAAATTATCGAAGAAGAAACCGCAACTGTTCAAAGCGATGATGGCAGTGTTTTTGATAATGTGCGGTGAAAAATTAAAAATTACGCAGTAAAAAATCAAGCGATATAATTTCCTTTTTGATGGAAGTTGTATCGCTTTTTGTTTTGTTTATAAATTGATAACGCAAAAAAACCACGAACCGAAGTTCGTGGTTTGAATTTGTAAAGATATAAACAAAGTCTGTTATCTCTTTGAGTGATAAATCTAACTTTTTATATCATTAAATATCTTTTGCTTAACCCCTATAAAATCTAGGCTTACACGCTATATCGTGTATTATCATGCTTTAATATTAAAGGGCTTTTTATAACTTTAATGACCAAATAATGACCAGCAATGACCAATATTATTTTAGTTTCAAGCTTATTAAATCTGCGACCCTTGCCTTGCTACTCTCTAGCACATCAGTGTATATATTTGCTGTGGTGGATATATCAGAGTGACCCAACAGCTCACTAACTATCTTTAAATCAATACCACTGTTGATAAGTAGTGTTGCGTTGCAATGCCTAAGGCTGTGAAGTGTGATGAAGTCAAACTCTGTATCTTTCACAAACTTTCTAAACATGGTATTAAGCCTTGACCTATCAACAAAATTGCCAGTTTCAGACGTGAACACCATGCAAGGCTCTTTATATAAGCCCTTGAGGGCGTTTCTTTTATCCTCTTGAAATTGCTCTTGCTCTTTGAGAATATCGG
This sequence comes from Clostridia bacterium, assembly GCA_044426265.1. Lineage (GTDB taxonomy): Bacteria > Bacillota > Clostridia > Oscillospirales > Acutalibacteraceae > UBA6857. Next base: position 56,416 of record JAWXUR010000002.1, on the reverse strand, counting down.
CTACAATTGAGCTTAGACCTATATATCTGTTGCTATTCTTTGTCTTTGGTGGCTGTAGCCAGTGTTTGCCTGCTACATCTGTGAGAGTGTTTTCAATGTGAATTGTTTTGTTATCGAAGTCTATATCTTGCCAACGCAACGCCAGGCACTCACCTGCCCTCATGCCAGTATATAACAATACTTTGATTATTCGATTAAATTGTGACGGCTCTTGAACCATGTTTAAAAGCTCTTTTGCTTGATGTTCGTCAAGAAAGGGCTTTTTTTCTTTTGGTACTGAGGGCTTAGGAAGTATCACGGCTCTAGTGCATGGCGTTTCTTTCAAGAACCCTTGTTCAACAGCTCTAGCAAATACAGATTGAACAATAGTGTATATCTTTCGACACGTTGCAGGGTTCACCTCTAAAGACTTAAAAAACGCTGTCAACTTAGCAGGCGTGAAGTCCTTTAGCTTAGTATTGCCTAAAACGCCTATTACATGGTTCTCAAGTTGGCTTTTGTAATTATATGCTGTGATAGGCTTGAGCTTGTTTTCTGCGTAATTATCCATGTACCACTCAACCATATCAGAGAAACGCATATTTTCTTTTAATGATGTCATGCCCTTACAACGTTGTTCAAACTCCATGGCGTACTCTGTAGCTAGTTTGAGGGCTTTTTTGTCGCTTGCGTTTTGTGGTGGTTTAAATGTGGTTGACTTTTGGATCTGCTTGCCCTCAACTGTATAGCCAACAGATACACGTATACGGAAAGTATCGCCACGCTTTGATATGTTCGCCATGTTATCACCTATTCTTCTTGAGTTTGTGATGAGTTCTCATCTTCTTGCTTCATTTTCGCTATTTTAACAAGCATTTCAATCATTTCTTTCTCTTTATCAGTTAAAGCACGATAATTATTAATGAGGGCAAACTCTTCTTTAGTTAACTTTGTTAAATAAGGATATTTTTCTGACAAATAAGTTTCTAACATATACCAAACATCTTCTTTATCATTTTCATAGATATAATTATCTAAATCAATAAATAAACTTTCCATATCTGTATCATCACCCAGTAACCATGTAATTTTTACATTTAGAGCTTTTGATATTTTATATAGTTTATCAATTTTTGGTACACTATTACCCCTTACATAGTTATTTATCAAAGATTTACTTATGCTAGTAAGTCTTACTAAGTCGGCTTGTTTTAGCCCTCTTATTTCTAAGGCTTCTTGAAGTCTTTGAGCCACAATATTCATTTTAAATTATCCCCTTTTTTTAATAACAAATTTACTTTATCACAACTTAACAAGAAAAGCAAGGCTATACACGAAAATATACAATAAATTAAAGAAAAGTTCTAAAAATAAAACTTATTCTTGACAACAAAAAGAAAACAGTGTATAATAATAAGCATAAAGAGAGAATTAATGCATATTGGTTCTTAAAATAAAACTTTATTGTAAAAGGAGTAAACTCAATGAATGAACAAAAATTTATGTCAATTCAAGAAATTGCAACAACTGGAATCATGCCAGAGCACGCCCTCAGAACCTTAGTTAAACAAGGTAAAATACCTCATATAAAAATAGGCGTTAAAGCGCTTATAAACTACGCCGAACTAATAACCACGCTTAATGAATTAAGTAAAGTACAATAATAGAGAGGTTGTGAGCAAATGGCACGACCTCTGAAACAAGGGTTAGACTATTTCCCTATAGATGTTCATTTCTTCAATGATAGAAAAATCAAACTTTTAAAAACTAAGCACGGAGCTAAAGGCGTATATTTATTATCATACTTATATTGTGAAATTTACAGAGATGATGGTTATTATATGGAGTGGGACGAAGAAACAAGCATATTAATTGCGTGTGATGTTGGTTGCAACATTACAAGTGAATTTGTTGAAACTTTCATAAATGATTGTTGCAAATATAAAATATTCGACAAAGAACTATTTGAGCGGCTCAATATAATTACTTCAAGAGGTATACAAAGGCGTTATTTATTGGCGACAGAGAAACGCAAAAGTATTAAAATTAACCTTAACTATTTACTTATTGATGAAACCGAATTTAAAAACATTAATGATAGAATAGAATACGCTTAAAACCACTCTAAAAACTTGATTTTTTTTAATAACTCAATAACCATAGTTAAATCAACATTAACTATGGTTATTTCTACATTAACTCTAATAAATGCAGAATTTAGTACACAAAGTAAAGTAAAGTAAATTAAAGTAAAGAAAAGAAAAGTAAAGTAAATAAAAATAAAGAAAAAAAGTAAATTCTTTGCAGAGGCAAAGAAAAAGAGAGAGTTTGAGAGAGAAAAGGAGAGGGAGAGAGTTATACATCTGAATACAATTGAAAGCAGATGAAATCAATTGCATTCAGAAAAAATTAAAGTGTATGCAATATAAGAGCATAAAATAACAAAATAACTTAAAAACTGTATTTCTACATCAGAGCTTCAGAACTCTATCAGATGTTAAGAAAAAACAAAAAGGAGAGCTTAACGCTCCCCCCCAAGTAGACAAATTTATTATACACGCTCTATTATATACAAAAATCAAAGTAAATACAAGAGTTACGCTTAAAGTAGTGTAATTTCATGACCAAACGCTAGAAAGGCAAATAAGGTAAATTAAAAGCGTTAGAGCTATTAAATAAAACCTAACATATAACAAAACAGAGCAAATGACCATTAAAAAGTCGCTTGCTCTGTTTTTTGGTTTATTCTTTTGTGGTGGTATCACGAGTGATGGTTTCTTCAATTGCTCTGTTGATAAAGCCGTTTAAGCTTTCGCCTTGATTGAGGGCGTGAGCTTTTATAGTTTCTTTTTTGCCTTTTGGTACAGAGAGTTCAACTCTATCATAATTTTTTTCTTTGTAAGTTCTAACGGCTTTTTGCTGTGCTTTAGATATAGCCATACTTTCATCACCTCTATTCACTATATCATTATACATCAACATATATATTCACGTCAATATACAAAGTGCACATATATTCACGTCAATATACGTGTAATGTTTGGTCGTTTTGTCAATTGATATATTCACGTGAATAGTGTATACTTATAAACATAAGGTAAGGGAAGACGGACGGAAGTAAGCGAAGCCATTTGAGAATAGTGTAGTTTTATATGGTAGCCCAAAACAAGAGCGTTACATAAGAGTGGGAACGGATAAGCGAGAATGCGAGAGCTAGTACAAGCCTAAGACTTAAAGCCACCCACCACTTACCAAAAATAATTTAAAGTGAGGTAAACCACCATGTCAGAAAGACAAATTGTTAATCGTATCAAAAAGTTAAAGGCTCTTGAGGAGCAAAAGGCACAACTTGAAAAAGAAATGTCAGCACTTAAAGCAGACATTCAAGCTCAGATGAACGACCAGGAAGAACTCAGAGCAGGCGACTATATTGTGAAGTGGGCTAGAATAACAAGCCGTAAACTTGACACAAAGGCTCTTAAAAACATTTTCCCAACTATCTGCGAAGATTATATCAAAATATCTGAAAGCAGACGTTTCAGCGTGAGCAATGCTCAATAATTGACCTTTACGCCCTCAGTCTGAGAAAAAAGAAAAAATACCTTGAGGAGCTCCAAAACTCCCCAAGGTATACGCTACTAAAAAAACCACCATGTCAATTGAGTAGCAGAATTATATTATAATTCATTTGTAATTATAAATCAAGTGTTTTTAGAAACAATTAAAAATCAAAATGAAAGGGTATGAAGAATATTAAACAAGAGAATAAAAACAAGCTAATGAATATAATTCATGGCTTTAACGATAAACAAATGGACGATTTACTAGATTTTTTAAAAATCTTGCTTGATAACAAGACAGACAAGGAGAAAGAGAATGAACCAAACGCAAATAAACAATAAACTAGATATCGAACTAACAACACTTGAATATAAAGCCCACGCCCTCAGTTATCTAATAGATGAGCTTTGCAATACATTTTTCAATGAGTATAACAACCCCAATAGCAAATTAACAAAGGAAGAGCAAAACTATTGCATTATATTCAACTTTGATAAATTTACAACAGTAGCAAACATGGCTAATGAGTATACATACAGAATGAACAAGCAAATCGAGCTTATAAACTCAATTATAAATTAGTCTTTTAGCCGTTTTTATTTGCAACAATGACCAAACAATGACCAAAAAAACACCTTGAATACTGGAAAACCCAGTAAACAAGGTGTTTTGTATTCTGAAAAACTATCTCTTTGAGAATTGAGGAGCACGACGTGCGCCTTTGAGACCGTATTTCTTTCTTTCTTTCATTCTTGGATCTCTTGTTAAGAAACCTGCTTTTTTGAGTGCTGGACGAAGGTCAGCATCAAGTTGAAGAAGAGCTCTTGAAAGACCGTGACGGATAGCACCAGCTTGACCTGTAACGCCACCACCTGCAACACGGCAAACGATGTCAACTTTTTCTAAGTTGCCTGTAAGAGCGAGAGGTTGACGAACGATAAGTTTTAATGTTTCAAGACCAAAATAATCGTCGATATCTCTGTCGTTGATTGTGATTTTGCCTGTACCTGCGTAAACACGTACTCTAGCAACTGATTTTTTTCTACGGCCTGTGCCATAAAAGAATGGTGTAGATTCGTACATTTAAGTTTCCTCCCTTTCTTATAATTCGATAGCTGTTGGTTTTTGAGCTTCATGTTTGTGCTCAGCACCAGCGTATACACGGAGTCTTGTGAGAGCCTCACGACCGATAACTGTGTCAGGAATCATACCTTTGATAGCTTTAGTCATAACGAACTCTGGTTTCTCTTTTAAGAGAGTACCGTATTTAACTTTTTTCATGTTACCGATGTAACCTGTGTGATGGTAATAAATTTTTTGTTCTAATTTTTTACCAGTTAAAACGATATCTGCTGCATTGATAACGATAACGTGATCACCGCAGTCAGCGTGTGGTGCGAAAGTTGGTTTGTGTTTACCACGAAGTAAGTCAGCAACTTTTGCTGCTACGTGGCCAAGTGTTTGACCTTGTGCGTCAATAACGAACCACTCACGAGTGATGTCGCCTGCTTTTGGCATATAAGTTGACATTTGCAAATCCTCCATAAGATTATTTTTTTGTATTTCACTGCTCATCTTCGACTAAAATTAGTCGCATGGCAGTCTTACTAACTTGGATAGTTTACCATAAGAAGCGGTGTTTGTCAATAGGTTTTTTGCACTTTTTTGGGGCTTTTTTAATTTACAATTCACAAGCTCGCAAATGCTTTGTTTTTCTCTTGTTTTCTTCCATTTACTCACTTGCCATTTTCAAAATATTTTTTAAAATATTTCCTCAAACTCCCCAAAATCTAACATCTTCACTTCAAATTCACCGCTAACTGGGTTCTTTTTGTCGTACACGCAAAATGCGACTTTTTCAAGTGTGTATAAAATCGCAATCGAGTGCTTCTTTGCAGATAAGCTATAATTTGCGATAACTTGAGCTTTAACTTTGCGAAGTCTTTCATCTTTAACGTGAAGAACTTTTGGAATGATTGCTGATGAATTTGTGCTTATTCTATCGAGAATTAAATAATCACGAAGTTTTTCTTTTTCCACGTTTTTCACCTCGCTATAAAACTCATAGACAAGCTCGGTGTATTTATCAAGCGGAATTTTCAGCATAGATTTATCTTTGAGGAAAGTAGAAAACTCAAGCAGTACATCAAAAGGAGTTTTGCCAGTTTCACCCAAAATATATTCAAGGCTGCGTTTAAATCGTCCGCTGTTATATAGCCTTTCGAGTGCGTCCTCAACGCCACGCAAAATGTCGAGTTCGCTCTCACTTATCCATGGTGTGTCGATGACTTCATAAGGCGGCGTTTTGGTGTAATTACAAGGGAATTTTTCCATATCCTCATACATCGGCGAGCCATAAAGAATTTTCAAAAAGCCAAGTTGCAGCATGCTCGATTTAAGATAGTACGCCTCGTTGAAGCCGTCAATGAAGCTCTCGAGATTTTCGAGCGGCAAACCAGCAATGAGGTCGATATGTACGTGGCAATTTTGAAAACTGATGAGTTTTTTGAGGTTTTCGTCAAGCCTTTTCATGTTCGTTTTTCGGTTGATATACGCTAAAGTTTCAGCGTTTAAAGTTTGTATTCCAGCTTCAAATTGAACACTGCCAAGTGGCATTTTTGAGATGATTTCAAGCGTTTCATCGTCTAAGATATCAGCCGCAATTTCAAAGTGAAAGCACACATCATCTGGGATTGATTTGCCATAATTTTCACGAATGAAGTTAAAAATCTCAATCGAACGTTTTTTGTTGCAGTTGAAAGTTCTATCAACAAATTTGATGGTTTTCACGCCGTACGTGGCAAGCTTGAGCATTTCATCAAAAGTTCGCTCAAGCGGATAAAATCGAACCCCACCGCAGCGACCTGAAAGGCAAAATGCGCAGCTAAAAGGGCAACCACGAGAGCTTTCGATATAGGCAATGCGATTAGAAAGGGCGGCAAAATATTTTTCGGTGTACGGAGTGACGCAATCCTCTGGCTCGAGAAATTCCACTGGATTTTCGAAAATTTTCCCATTTCCTCTATACGCCAAACCAGCAACACTGCTAAAATCAGCGCCAGTTTCAAGGCAATCCATCAGCCGTGCAAACGACTTTTCACCCTCACCAGCCAAAATAAAATCAACAAAATCATGTTGAGCAAGTCGCTCTTTAGTGTTGTAACTCACCTCAGGGCCGCCAAAAATTACAGTGGACTTTGGTGAGATTTTTTTGATTTGTTCAGCGATTTCAAGCACATGAGTTATGTTCCAAATATAGCAAGAAAAGCTAATGATGTCGGCTTTTTCTGCCATCAAACGTTCTATTATCAAATCATGGGTTTCGTTGATTGTTCCTTCAACCACTTTGATTTTTATGTCAGTTTTGCAAAACTTTTCACTGCCAGCGAGCAAACACCACACACCCAGTGATGAGTGAATATATTTCGAATTTAGCGAGCATAATATACTTTTCATTTTTTCGCCTTTCTATTTTTATTCTTCAATCTTCATTTTCTTCGTGAGCGAAGCGAACTGTACCTCAAAACGCCACAATTCAATTAAGCACAAAGCCAATAACCGAATTTGAAAGTAAAAAACCTTTTTGAGTTAAGCTAAAGCCTAAATCTGTAACTTTCATCAGTCCTTGTTTTTGCATTAGATTTACATTCTTTAATATTTTGCTATCAATGCTTTTTCCATATCTTTTTTCGTACTGCTCAAACTTAACTCCCTCATTTAGTCTGAGTCTTAACATTAGATATTCTTCCTCATCACCACCGAGTGAATCGAAAGTTGGCTCGCAGCCGTGTACAAACGAATCAAAATTACGCTCATAAAATAATCGTTTCCCCTCGATAAATGAGTGTGCCGATGCTCCAATTCCGAGGTACTGCTCACCATACCAATACTTTAGATTGTGCCTGCTTTGAAAGGCTTTTCCTTTTGAAAAATTCGATATTTCGTATTGTTCAAAGCCATTTTCAGCAAGCTTTTTAATCGTGTATTCGTACAGTTCACAGACTTCATCTTCGTCAGCGAGCTTTAGCGAATTTTGCATTTTTTCAAAGGGCGTACCCTCTTCAATTTTGAGCATATATGCGCTTATGTGTGTGATATCTTGGCTTATCAAAAATTCAAGGCTTTCGTCCAAACTTTCCCTAGTTTGGTTCGGTACGCCGAGCATTAAATCTAGTGAAATATTAGTTATCCCACTTAATTTTGCCCAATTAACAGCGTTTTGCACCTGAATTTTGCTCGATAATCTGCCTAGTAGCTGCCTCTCGCCATCCACAGCGGATTGCATTCCCATTGAAATGCGATTAACTCCGAACAACTTAAGCTGCTCAAAAAACTCCAAACTCACCGATGACGGATTGCACTCAACTGTGATTTCTGGCTCATCAAAATCAAAACACCGCTTAGCGGTTTCAATGATTTTCCCCAAACGATTCGCACCAAAACACGAGGGTGTACCGCCACCAAAATACAAGGTATCAAACCCACCTTGGAGTTTTTCGCCCCAACTTTGCAAATAAGAAAGGACAGCGTTTAAGTAGCTGTCCTTTTGAGTTTCATTTGAAACAAACGAATAGAAATCACAATAAGGACATTTACTTTTGCAAAATGGTATGTGTATGTATAGTCCTCTTTTCATTTTATTGCTCTTTTCTTTTTGTTTTTTTTGTGGGTTGGGTTTTCGTTATCGATTATATGTTTGCTTGGCGGACAATTTTTCCGCCGTTCTTGCGTTTGTGGTTTTGGGTCATTTTCGTTTTATTTTTATGTTTGTTGATGCGATTGGTGCAGTTTCTGCTGCCGCAGGGGCGTTACGTTTTTTTGCTTGCCCAAAAAAAGTAACCAAAAAAATGGCATTTTCTTTTTTTGGAAAAAAGAAAAACAAAAAAAGCATTCAAGGAAGTGTCCTTGAAAATCCTCTCGCACTGCGATGGCTTTCTTTGGGGTTGGCATTGATTTTTTGTTTGTTGTTTTTCTTTTTATTTTTTGGTTTTGTGTTATCGATTTTGCGTTTGCGTAGCGGTGAGTTTTCTGCCGTTCTTGCGTTTGTTGTTTTGGGTAATTTTCCGTTTTATATTTACTTTTGTTGATGCGGTTGGTGCAGTTTCTGCTGCCGCAGGGGCGTTACGTTTTTTTGCTTGCCCAAAAAAAGTAACCAAAAAAATGGCATTTACTTTTTTTATGAAAAAAAGAAAAACAAAAAAAGCATTCAAGGAAGTGTCCTTGAAAATCCTCTCGAACTGCGGTGGCTTTCTTTGGGTTTGGTACTGGATTTTTAGTTTTGTGTTTTTCTTTGTCATCCTGAACGAACGTGAAGGATCTTTAAGTTTGTGCGATTTTGGAATGGATAAATCCACTGCCTACATTTTTCGTTATCGATTATGCGTTAATATGTTGGGTAATTTTGCCGCCGTTCTTGACGGAGGGTTAGAACCCAAGAAAACGAGAACGACAGTGAACTTTTTCGACCCAGTTAATCAATTTATATCAAAACCACAAAGGCTCGAGCAATTTATATGCTCGGTGTAGCCGCTCCCAAATAGAACAATCTAATCCGGCGTGCGTGTCGAGGCACTCGACTAGTTTTCCTCGAGTTTCAATACCGCCATGAATGCCTCTTGTGGCACTTCTACGCTACCGAAATGACGCATACGTTTTTTACCCTCTTTTTGCTTTTCAAGAAGTTTCTTCTTTCTCGTGATATCACCACCATAACATTTAGCCAAAACGTCTTTTCTCATCGCCTTAACTGTTTCACGAGCAATAACTTTACTACCAATTGCAATTTGAATAGGTATCTCAAACATTTGTCTAGGAATATGCATCTTTAATTTTTCAGCAATTTTTCTAGCTCTCACCATAGCTTTTTCAGTGTGGATAATAAAGCTTAATGCATCGATAACTTCGCCATTGAGCATAACGTCAACCTTTTGAAGATTCGACTTTCTATATTCGAAAATCTCATAGTCAAACGAAGCGTACCCCTTTGTACGTGACTTAAGAACGTCAAAAAAGTCATAGATTATTTCATTGAGCGGAAGTTCATAATGTATGTCAACTCTATCTTGAGCGATATAAGTCATGTCTTTAAACACGCCACGTCTATCTTGACACAAGTCCATGATTGCGCCAACATATTCAGCTGGTGAATACACATGAGCGTTAACCATTGGCTCTTCGCTGTGGCTGATATGTGCTGGGTTTGGGTAATGCGTTGGGTTATCGATTTCAAAAACTTCCCCATCGTTCATGTGAATTTTATAAACAACGCTTGGGATAGTTGTAACTAAATCGAGGTTATATTCTCTTTCTAAACGCTCTTGAATAATTTCAAGGTGCAACAGACCTAAGAAACCACATCTAAAGCCGAAGCCAAGAGCGCCTGATGTTTCAGGCTCGTACGACAAAGACGCATCATTAAGTTGCAACTTTTCAAGTGCATCACGAAGATTTTCATAATCAGCACCATCTGCTGGGTACACACCACAGAAAACCATTGGGTTAACTTTGCGGTAGCCATCAAGAGGTTCATCTGATTCATGCTCGAGTTTTGTGACAGTGTCACCAACTTTTGCATCACGTACAGTTTTAATTGAAGCTGCGATATATCCAACTTCGCCAGCTCTAAGTTCGTCTGTTGGCTCTAAGTTAGTCGCTCTCATGTAGCCAACTTCAACCACGTTAAACTGCGCATCAGTTGCCATCATTTTCATTGTTTCGCCAGCTTTAAGCGTACCTTGCATCACTCTAACATACACGATAACTCCCTTGTAATTATCATACACCGAGTCAAAAATCAATGCCTTAAGCGGTGCATCATCATTAGCTTCAGGTGCAGGGATATCACGTACAACACGTTCCAAAACTGCCTTAACATTTTCACCAGTTTTCGCAGAAACTCTTGGTGCGTCCATGCAATCAAGGCCAATAACTTCTTCAACCTCAGCAGCAACTCTGTCAGGGTCGGCAGCTGGAAGATCGATTTTGTTGATAACTGGAACGAGTTCCAAATCATGATCGAGTGCGAGATAAGTGTTTGCGAGCGTTTGCGCTTCGATACCTTGAGAAGCATCGATAATCAGCACAGCCCCCTCACAAGCGGCAAGTGAACGTGACACCTCATAATTGAAATCGACATGACCAGGTGTGTCGATTAAGTTGAGCTCATATTCCTCACCATCATCAGCGAGATAATTAAACTTAACAGCGTGAGCCTTAATTGTGATACCTCTTTCACGCTCGAGATCCATATCATCGAGAAGTTGCGCCGTCATATCACGGCTCGCAACAGCGTTAGTTAATTCCAAAAGTCTATCGGCAAGGGTTGATTTACCATGGTCGATATGAGCAATAATGGAAAAGTTTCGAATATTTTCTTTTTTTACTGACAAAGATTTTCACCTCATATTAAAAATTTTGATTATCAAATTAAATTTACATTTAAATACATATATACTTTTATAATAGCACATTTTTAGATTTTTAGCAAGGTTTTTTCAGCTTTTTAAATTATGCGATTAATCTTTTAAATTAACATCTTTTTTCAGTACAATTTTTGGCGGCTTTGCGCCAAAAAGGTTACCACCGCAGCCGAGTTTTTGCAATGTTGCATACGATTTTCACAAATAATTATTAGTGTAGGGGCGACCCCAATGCAAGCAACTTAAGGGATAATCATGTAAAATTTTACTCAATTTTTTTAAAAAATTGCGGTTTCTTAAGGCTGAGCCTTAAGTCGTTCGCCGCAGCGAACGAAACACCCCATCGTCAAGAACCGCAGGAAGATAGCAAAAGTGTCCAGTGGACATTTTTGCGTAAGAAACCCTCGGCGGGGGTTTCTTGATTTTGCCGTAGGCAAAACAGAGCAATTTAGCCATCACGAAAAAACTATAAATAAACGCTTAAGTTGCTTGCATGGGGGGCGACCCTATACTCGGGAACTTAAGGAATGTAGGGCACGACCCCTGTGTCGTGTCGTTGTTCGGTTTCGTGATTTCACGAAACAAAAACCACAATGTTTAAGAAAACACGAATAAATCCCAACCCCCTACGCAAGTAAGTTAAGAGAAAAATTATCACTCACCACGAGGGGAGGGGTTCTACTCCTTCTTGTTTCCCATTTTTGCAATTTCATTGATTATGTAATGGTTTGGGTTTTGTGTTATCGTTTTTACGTTTGCGTATTGGTTGAGTTTTCTGCCGTTCTTGCGTTTGTGGTTGTGGATAAATTTCGCTTTGTTTTTTTGTTTGTTGATGCGGTTAGTGCAGTTTCTGCTGCCGCAGGGGCGTTACGTTTTTTTGCTTGCCCAAAAAAAGTAACCAAAAAAATGGCATTTTCTTTTTTTCTGGAAAAAAAGAAAAACAAAAAAAAGCATTCAAGGAAGTATCCTTGAAAATCCTCTCGCACTGCGGTAGCTTTCTTTGGGCTTGGTACTGGATTTTAGGTTTGTTGTTTTTCTTTTTGTTTTTTTGTTTTTTTGTTTTTTACCTCGATTTTTTAATTATTAATCTATTTCCTCTTAAGTTGCTTGCATTGGGGGTCAACCCTACGAGATGAAAAAAATGATTTTTAATTAATAACAACGCCAATCAACACGATTGACCTGTGGTCGCCCCTACACTAAAGCTCATATAATTTCACAAACGAGGGACATGGCTTGCCATGTCCGCAAGGATATCACCAACCTAGCCAGAGAATAATAATCCGAACCAGCCTAAAATCAATAATTTTCATCACCTAACTTCGTTATCCTCATCACCAATCGTGCGATTGCTTTCTTCGTCTGCCTTGTTATGCAATAAAAATTATTGATTTTAGGTCGCAGATTTTTTATTATCTTTTTGCGCTGCATAGCTAGGCAAGATAGTGAAGCAATGCTTCCGCCTTGCGAGCTGGCTTAACGACGCTAGGTGGTGCAAAAAGTTAATAAAAAACTGGTTCGGTTTATTATTCTCTGGCTAGCGTACAACACAACAAACCATGCCCCTATAATAGTAAAAACAAAGCCTAACCTTTATTTTAATATAAATACTCTAACCAAGAAAACCGCTTAAACTTTTGCAATTTAATTGTTGCACAGCCCAAACCAAATGTTAAACCAGCAACAACAAAATAATAAATTAAACTATGCAATTCTAAGGCAAAAACGCTCACTAATAGCGTACTGACAATGAAATTGACTAGCAAATGGCTGCCGTAAATCATCACCGAGATTTTTCTCATGTTCAAGCCGAATTTTGCGAATTTTTCTGGAATGCTCACAAAACTTACCACAATAAACGCAAGCACCGCCACAACTGGAGTCAAAAACAACATTTCGAGTTTCGTTTCTCCTGAAAAATACGTTACTAACTGCCCTTCTACATTCAGTGCGGCAAAAGCGACGAGTAATAAAATCAAATTCAGCTTTGTTTTTCTTATTTTTTCATTATGTTTTCTTATTAAATAGCCGAGTGCCAAAAAGAAAAAGCCGAAAAACAAGCCGTTTCTTGTGTTTCTAAACGCCAATATGTAAACATCGTACACGCTGCCGATAACTGGCAAATCAGACCAAAATTCCGCATATGAATTGCCAATCACGCCCACGCAGTACAGCACCGCCGAAACTAACAATAGTTTTTTATCCGAAAACTTAAACTTATTAATAGCGTAAAATAAAATTATGCTGCCGATTATCAGTGCCACATAAAACCACAAAACATAGTAAGTGCCAGTGCCAGTTAAAAATATTTTCGTGATAAAATATAAAATATCTAAAATTAAACTTGTTTTATTCGTCACCCAATCTTCAATTATCATTGGCGCACAAACTAAAGTGTATAATCCATAAAGTTTGCACATTCTTTTGATGTAGGCGAAAAACACCTTTCGATCGCTCATTTTGCTCGCTATGAAATAACCAGAACTCACGAAGAAAAACGGTACGGCCACACGAGCTAGATATTCATTTACCCAATGAGAAAGACTAACGCTCACATCAGAAAACATCGAAATATGAATTGTGACAACTAAAAGTGCACACAAAACTTTTGCTATGTCCACGAAGATATATTCGTTTTTTTGACTTAGTGTTTTTATTTGGCTTTGATTTTTTGTTTTTGTTTTCATTTTATTCTCCCTTATTTTCTATATTAAAAGTATACCAAAATATCCTTTAAAACACAAGTGATTGTTAATTGTTTTTGGATTTGTGTTTGTTTTTTCGGTTATCCACAGATTTTTAGTAACTTTCGGACATGGCAAGCCATGTCCCTACAATGATGAAATATATTGAAAATTCATAAACCAGTAAGCAAAAAAAGCCAACCCACAAAAATGGATTGGCTTTGATTATTTTCAAATAAAAATCACATAAAAAAGCTCCATATCGAAAGATACAGAGCTTTACAGTAATTCCAAACTACCAAGGTAGAAAACGAGAACGACAGTGAACTTTTTCGACCCAGTTCATCAAACCTAAATCAAAACCGCCCAAGTCCGAGCAATCTAACTGCTCGGTGTAGCCGTTCCCAAATAAATCAATCTAACCCGGCGTGCGTGTCGAGGCAGCTCGACCTATTCGACTGATTTGAGTGATTCTACCATGTCGATTTGTTGCAATTTCTTGTGAAGTGCAATGTTAACTAAGAATGCAAAAACAAACGAAAGTAAAATCGAGAATAAGAAGCTAGATGTGTTAATGTCTTTACCATACATAACAAGATCAATTTGAGCAATTGAAACAACCGCATTGTTTAGGAAGATACCTATAACCAAACCGACCGCCGTGCCGATAATCGTTAGCAGCGTGTTTTCCTTGAAGATGTATGATGAAACTTCCCAGTCGTTAAAGCCGAGAACCTTGATTGAGGCAAGCTCACGCATTCTCTCGTTGATGTTAATCGTTGATAAGTTATACATAACAATGAATGAAAGCATACCAGCTGAAACGATGAGCAAGATAACGATATATCCAATACTATTCATGATATTTTCGAAACTATCTTGAACTTCCTCTGTGTATGCAACCGCTGTTACACCATCTTCAGCTAAGAAGAAGTTTGTTAAATCAGTTGCGGATAATTCACTATATGAATCTGAATAGTTTGCTGAAATATAGTTGTAACTTGGGCTAACGCCAAACACTGAATAATACATTTCAGGTGACATATAGCAATAGTTGAAAGTATAGTTTTCAACTATGCCAGCAATTGGAACTCTGTAATTATATTCATCATCAACAATGATTGTGATATAATCGCCAACACTAACACTGAAAACGTCAGAAAGTTTTTCAGTGATTAAAACACCTTCAACCACACTGCCATTTTCATCTGTTACAAGAGTTTGACCGAGTTCATATTCACCATCTTCGACAACACTTTCAAGTTTAACAAACTCATCCATATCAGATGCAACAGCAGGCACAACGAAATAAGTTTCCATTGTTTTTTCGCCTATATCATTTGTTGATTGCAAAACTTTAGTGTATGTGAGCATTGCTGAACCAATAAGCGCATTGTCTTGAATGTCTGTTAATATGTCACAAGTTTCCACAGTGAGGTCATAAGACTCATCAAGAACCACTTGTAAATCGTATCTATTGATTCTATCTTCAACAGTGTATTGAAGTTTTGTGCAGTCGTCGATTGCATCGCCAAGACCGAAGCCAGCGAGCGTCAGCGCCGTACAACCGGCTACGCCGGCAACTGCCATGAAGAAACGCTTTTTGTTTCTAAACACGTTACGTACTGTAACTTTTGACATGAATGAAAGTCTTGTCCAAATAGCTGGAATTCTTTCGAATAAAACACGTTTACCATTGCTTGGTGGTTTTGGACGCATAAGAGTTGCCGTTTGAACATTAAGGCTTGTTTTACAAGCGAAATAAGACGTTGCAACTGTTAAAAGAATTGCCAAGCCAACAGCAGGAATAGCTGTGCTCCATCTATAAATGATGAGAATGCTAGGCGTTGCATATAACACTCCGTACGCCGTATCGATAACAAACGGAATCAACGTGAAACCGATGAACGTGCCGGCGACAGCACCAACCGCACTTGCGACAAGAGCGTAAATAACAAATTTAGAAACAATTTCTTGATCTGAATAACCCAACGCTTTAAGAGTACCGAGTTGAGTTCTTTCTTCTTCAACCATTCTTGTCATTGTGTTAAAGCACATGAGTGCAGCAACGATGAGGAAGAACCAAGGGAAAAGAGTTGCAAGGCTTGCAGTTCTGTCGATTGTGTCGCCATATTCTTCAAAACCTGTTGCAGCTTCGTTTCTGTCTTGAACGTAAATTGTTGGTGAAGTGAGGTCGGCAAGGTCTGTATAAGCTTGCTCAAGCTCAGCTTCTGCATCTGCTAAGCCCTCATAAGCCTCAGTTTGTGCAGCTGCGAAATCTGCTTCAACTGTTGCAGATGCTTCAATTGCTGCAGCAACATTTGTTTCATAATATAAAATGTCATATTTCAAATCACTAAGTTGAGTCATAGACTCAAGCTCTCCAATTTGAATTTGATAACCAGCAGCTTCAAGAGCATCTTTTGCATTAGCAAGCTCTGTTTCAGCAACTGCGAGTTGAGCCTCAACTTCTTTGAGAGTTGCAACCATTTCTTCAGCTTTTTCAAGTTCGATTGCAGCTTGTTCAAGTTCAGTTTTAGATTCTAAGAGATCAGTTTTAGATGCAGTTAAGCTTGATTGCAAAGAATCAAGTTGTGGTTGCAAGTAAGCAGCCATTTCTTCAGCTGTGCCAGTTGCAGTTAAGCTGTTGATTGTGCTCATGATGCTATCAACTTCCACACCAACTAAACCAGACTCTTCAAATCTTGATAAGATATCATCAACCGCACTATCTTGTGTGCTGCTAAATGAAGCTATAGCCTCATTCGTTGTTGTGATAAGTTCTTCAAAATATGTGACAGTTGTGAGAGTTGTTGAAACTTGAAGATCAGCAACATTATATTCAGTTACAGCGTTATTATATGTGGTTTCTGCATCTTCATATTGCTCGAAAAGAGCTTCAACAGCAATATAAGCGTCCATCTTTTCTTGCCACTCGGTATACTGTGCTTCATATTCATTTTCTTCGCTTTCAAGCGCTGCGTTGAGTTGCTCAACTTTTTCGTTGTATTCTTCTTTATACTCAGCGAGGTTAGCCTCACCATTTGCAGCGAGTTCAAGCACTAGCGCCATCGTTTCTTCCGCTTCTGCGAGTTCAAGCTCAATTTCAGCCTTAGCTGCAATATATTCAGCTTCACCCTCTTCGATTGAAGTGGTGTAAACCTCAATAAGTTCTTGTGCACGGTTTGCAACTAAAGATTCGGTGTAAGCTTCAATTGTTGGAAGATAAGAGTTAACAAAATCAGCATATTCATCTGAATATGGCTCATAAGAATCTGAATCTTCAAGTTTAATTGAAATACTAGTGTAGTAATCAGCTAAGAAGTTATCTGATGGCACATAAACGAATGTACCGAGTTTTGAGTTACCGATTTGAGTGTAACCACGGTCATAAGAAATATAAATTGGAGTTCTGATGATACCAACGATAGTGTATGTTGACTCTGTGAGTTCATCTGTTAAATCTCCGTCAGATGCTTCAATTGTGATTGTTGTGCCGATGTCAAAACCATCTGGAGTTGAGAGCATACTCGCATCAACAAGGCATTGGTTTGACGATGTTGGCCATGTGCCCTCAATGAGTTGTATTCTGTTCATGTACGTTGAATCATCAACACCATTAACATCATATTCAACCGCTTGATTAACATCAAGTGAGATTGCTTTAACAGAAAACGGAGCACCGTCCATGTCGTACTCTTTAACTCCGTTGATCCACAAGAAGCCGTCAACGTAATTATCGCCAACTGCCTCTTCAACACCTGCAAGTTGACTGATAACATCAAGTTCAGTGTCTGTGAAGCCTGTTGTTGACATGAGTTTGATATCCATGAGGTTTGTGTCAACGTAATAATCATAAGCAGTGTCGTTCATATTCGGAGCAACAGCCGCCATGCCTGTGAAGAAACTGATGCCAAGACAGATGATAACTATCAGCGAAACAAAGCGACCTTTCGAGCGCTTAATAGTACGAAAAGCATCCATCAAAAGGGTTTTATTAGTATTCATATTTTGCCACCTTTAACGATATTTTAATATAGCCATGAGCAAACTCATGGAATGAAGAATGAAAAACTTGCTAAACGACACAAGGGTCGTTCACTACGTTTTATATGTATCTTACCACTCGAGAAGTTCAACTGGAACTGGAGATTCATTGATGGCAATTTGAACCACCTTACCACTTCTCATTGTGATAATTCTATCTGCCATATCCGCCATTGCTTGGTTATGTGTGATAACCACAACTGTCATGCCTGTTTCACGGCAAGTTGTGTGTAAGAGTTTAAGAACTTGTTTACTTGTTTTATAGTCAAGCGCACCAGTAGGTTCATCACAAAGAAGGAGCTTAGGGTTTTTTGCAAGCGCTCTAGCGATTGAAACACGTTGTTGCTCACCACCAGACATTTGTGATGGGAAGTTGTCCATACGTTCTTCAAGACCAACTCTTTTAAGCATATCTCTTGCTGGAAGTGCTTTTTTAACAATTTGAGTTGCTAATTCAACATTTTCAACAGCTGTAAGGTTTGGAATTAAGTTGTAAAATTGGAAAACGAAACCAACGTCAAAACGTCTGTAATCGATGAGTTCTTTAAGGCTAAGTCCGTTAATTAACTTGCCAGCAACTCTGATTTTTCCTTCTGTACAGCTATCCATGCCCCCAAGCATATTAAGCACTGTTGATTTACCAGCACCAGAAGCACCGATGATTAAGCAAAATTCACCCTCTTCAACGCTGAAATTAACTCCATTTGCAGCAACGATTGTGATTTCACCTGTTTGATACTTTTTATAAACTGATTCAAATTCGATATAACCCATAATTTATTCCACCAAAATTCCCTTCATGCCAATAATTCAATTGACTGATATATTTTATAATTGTTTTAATTAAACTATCTAACGAAATTCTCTTTTTAAATTTTTCTTGTTTTCTCGTCAGACTTTCCAAAACACGCTGCATTTCAAGCGTACTTTGGAAAATCTGACCATTCAATTGTTGATTTCGCATGGGTGAATTTTTCCATGTTTTACACGAATCGATTCACCCATGTTATAATTGCATTTTTCGCCATATTTTTTAGCTATATATAATATAGTATTCAAAAATATGGTTAATTTAGAGTTAAAAAGCTAAAATCAAACTTATTTCTTTGATTTTTCAAGAGCTTCCCAAACACCGTTTATGTATGCAACACCGAGAGCTCTGTCGAAAAGGCCGTAACCTGGACGAGCAGTTTCACCCCAAATCATTCTGCCGTGGTCAGGACGAATGTAGTAATCAAAGCCAACATCTTGAAGAGCTTTAATGATTTCTACGATATCGAGTGAACCATCTGTTGAGAAGTGAGATGTTTCGTTAAACCAACTGTCGCTGATTTTTACGTTTCTGATGTGTGCAAAATAAATTCTGTGACCAACTTCTCTGATCATTGCAGGAATGTCGTTTTCTGCGCTCGCACCGAGTGAGCCTGTGCAAAAAGCAAGACCACTGTTTGGGCTATCAACGAGAGCTAAGAATTTTTTAAGTGCATCAATGTTTGTCATGATACGTGGTAAACCGAAGATGCCCCATGGTGGATCATCTGGGTGAATTGCCATTTTAACATCATTTTCCTCACAAACAGGAATGATTTTTTCAAGGAAATATTGGAGGTTGTCCCATAAATCTTGTTCTGTGATGTCTTTGTATTTTTCAAAGAGTTCTTTGATTTCGCCCATACGGCTAGTTTCCCAACCTGGCATTGCGTAACCGTTTGAGTTATCATCGATGTCTTTGAACATTTGCTCAGGAGTTTTGCCCTCAATTTCTTTACCATTATAACTAAGGCAAGTTGAACCATCTTCTAATTGCATAGCGAGGTCAGTTCTTGTCCAGTCAAAAACTGGCATGAAGTTATAGCAGATTACTTTAACTCCAACTTTTGCGAGATTTTTGATGCTTGTGATGTAATTTTCGATGTACATATCTCTTGTGTCAAGTCCGATTTTGATATCTTCGTGAACGTTAACACTTTCGATGCATTCCATTGTAAGACCAGCTGCTTCAATGTCATTTTTCATCTTTGTAACATCTTCAAGACTCCAAGCTTCGCCACATGCAATGTGATGAAGTGCAGGCACAACGCCTTTAACATTTGGGATTTGTCTGATTTGTTCGAGAGAAACTGTGTCGAGTTCCTTGCCGAACCATCTAAATGTCATTTGCATTTTTCATTGCTCCTTTATAAATTATTTTTTATATATTCAACTTCCCATCAGCTGCTCATAAGTGTAAATCACTTCATAAACATCTTCGGAGGTATCAATATCACGTAAAACTATTTCGCTGCTTAAAGCTGGATCTTCATCATAAAGCTGATAAGTCATGCTCAAAACTGCGATTTCTTTAGCTAAGGTTTCATAGTAAACCTCATCTTCACATTCGCTCGCATAAACGCCAATAACGATTCTAGTGAAGTCTTCATAGTATTCCAAAAGTGAACTTGCAAAATCATAACCACCATCGGAAAAAGTGGTGAATACGCCTTGAATTACTTCTATTCCCTTTTCGGTTAAAAGCAGCTCATGTGAAAATTTATTTAGCTCAACTTCAACCATGTCGCCGCTTGAAGTCAGCTCGGCATTTTCATAGCCATATTCATTTGCAAAAAGTGCTAGATTATCTTGAAACTCGTCTTCGATAAAATCTAAGGGAATTTCGATTGTGATTATTTCATCTAAGTCCTCTGTTGGATTGTTGTGCTCTTGTGTCGTACCGTTGATGTAAACCACAGGAACAGTTTTTGTTGAGTCGCAATAAATCATCAAAACAACTGCACAAATAACTACGACCGAAATCACAATAAATGGCTTGATATTTTTTTGCGTTTTTCCTTGCGTTTTTTTCATACAAAAAGCTCCTTATGAACCACTTTGTTTTTTTCATTTTAGAAATATAAAGCGTTCCAACCCCATTATACATTAAATTTAATTAAATCAATGGATATTGTACCACAAATTAAAACAAATTTCCATAAAAAATTGCAAATTTAATATATTATTTAAATAACTTTTAAATAACAATAATTGCTCAATATTTCATCTGATTGTTTTAGGTAATTTGCATATATTTTTCCGTGTAATTTTGGGCAATTCGCTTCATTAAAAATTCAAAATTAGCGATATTGTAAAAACAGAAGTATTTCAAATAAATAAATAAAAAATCTCTTGACATAGTTTGTTAAATATACTATAATAAGCGTTAGAGTTGAACCGCATATTTTAACAAATTTCGTTTCAACGTCTACGCTAAAGAAACATGAGTGAAACAGCTGTGTTTCTTTACTATAGTTTTAGAAAATATATAAAAAACATTTAGGAGGACATATTTAATGTTACAACAAAAAGTATTCCAATTTAGCGAAGGCAACGGAAAACTTAAAGAACTCCTCGGCGGTAAAGGTGCTAACCTCGCTGAGATGACAATTCTTGGTTTACCAGTACCACAAGGCTTCACAGTTTCAACTGAAGCTTGCACACAATACTATGAAGATGGCAGAGTTATCAATGATGATATCAAAGCTCAAATCATGGAAAACGTTGCTAAAATGGAAGCAACAGTAGGCAAAAAATTCTCAGACAGTGAAAACCCACTTCTCGTATCTGTTCGTTCAGGTGCTCGTGCTTCAATGCCTGGTATGATGGATACAATCCTCAACTTAGGTCTTAATGACGAAGTTGTTGAAATCATGATTGAAAAATCAAACAACCCTCGTTGGGCTTGGGACTGTTACAGAAGATTCATTCAAATGTATTCAGATGTTGTTATGGAAGTTGGTAAAAAATTCTTCGAAGAACTCATCGATGCAATGAAAGAAGACAGAGGCGTAACAGAAGATACAGACCTCACAACAGAAGATCTTAAAGAACTCGTTTCTCAATTCAAAGCTGAATATAAATCAAAAGTTGGTTCAGATTTCCCAACAGATCCAGTGGAACAACTTATGGGCGCAATCGAAGCTGTTTTCCGTTCATGGGACAACCCTCGTGCAAACGTTTATCGCCGTGACAATGATATCCCTTACTCATGGGGTACAGCTGTTAACGTACAAATGATGGCTTTTGGTAACATGGGCGAAACATCAGGTACTGGCGTTGCTTTCACAAGAGATCCTGCAACTGGTGAAAACGTACTCATGGGCGAATTCTTAATGAATGCTCAAGGTGAAGACGTTGTTGCTGGTGTTAGAACTCCAAACCCAATTGCTAAACTTAACGACATCATGCCAGCTGTTTACGAACAATTCGTTGGCATTTGCAAAATTCTTGAAGACCATTACAGCGATATGCAAGATATGGAATTCACAATCGAAGATAAACACCTTTATATGCTCCAAACTCGTAACGGTAAAAGAACAGCTGCTGCTGCACTTCAAATCGCTTGCGACCTTGTTGACGAAGGCAAAATCACAGAAGAAGCTGCAGTTGCAATGATCGAGCCAAGAAACCTCGACACACTTCTTCACCCACAATTCGATTCAAAAGCACTCAAATCAACTGAAGCTATCGGTAAAGCACTTGCTGCTTCTCCTGGTGCTGCTTGCGGACAAGTTGTTTTCACAGCTGAAGATGCAAAAGCTTGGGATATCGACGGCAAAAAAGTTGTCTTAGTTCGTCTTGAAACATCACCAGAAGATATCGAAGGCATGAAAGCTGCTCAAGGTATCCTCACAGTACGTGGTGGTATGACATCTCACGCAGCTGTTGTTGCTCGTGGTATGGGTACTTGCTGTGTTTCTGGTTGCACAGAAATCGCAATGGACGAGAAAAACAAAACATTCACACTCGCTGGCAAAACTTATGTTGAAGGCGATTACATTTCACTTGATGGTTCAACTGGTTACATCTATGATGGTATTATTCCAACAGTACCAGCTGAAATTTCAGGCAACTTCGACCGCATCATGAGCTGGGCTGATAAATTTAGAACTCTTAAAGTTAGAACAAACGCTGACACACCAGCAGATGCAAAAAGAGCAAGAGAACTTGGTGCTGAAGGTATTGGTCTTTGCCGTACTGAGCATATGTTCTTCGAAAGCAACAGAATTGATTTCTTCCGTGAAATGATCTGTGCTAACACAGTTGCAGACAGAGAAGTTGCTCTTGATAAACTTCTCCCAATCCAACAAGCTGACTTTGAAGCTCTTTATGAAGCTCTCGAAGGTAACCCAGTAACAATTCGTTTCTTAGACCCACCACTTCACGAGTTCGTACCACAAGAAGAAAAAGATATCGAAATTCTCGCTGCTGCTCAAGGCAAAACAGTTGCAGAAATCAAAGCTATCATCGCTTCTCTTCACGAATCAAACCCAATGATGGGTCACCGTGGTTGTCGTTTAAGCGTAACATATCCTGAAATTGCAAAAATGCAAGCTAAGGCTGTTATCCTCGCTGCAATCAACGTTGCAAAAGCTCACAGTGAATGGACAATCGTACCTGAAATCATGATCCCACTCGTTGGTGACGTGAAAGAACTCAAATTCGTTAAAGACGCTGTTGTTGCAATTTGTGACGCTGAAATCGCTGCTGCTGGCATCGAGCTTAAATACGAAGTTGGTACAATGATCGAAGTTCCTCGTGCTGCTCTTACAGCTGACGAAATCGCAACAGAAGCTGAATTTTTCTGCTTCGGCACAAACGATCTTACACAAATGACTTATGGTTTCAGCCGTGACGATGCTGGTAAGTTCCTTGATGCTTACTATGACACAAAAATCTTCGAAAACGATCCATTTGCAAAACTTGACGTTACAGGCGTTGGTAAACTTATGGAAATGTCAATCAAACTTGGTAAAGCTGTTCGCCCTGAGATGCACTGCGGTATCTGTGGTGAGCATGGTGGCGACCCAACATCAGTTGAGTTCTGCCATAGCATTGGTCTTGATTATGTTTCTTGTTCACCATTCAGAGTGCCAATCGCTCGCCTTGCTGCTGCTCAAGCTGCAATTAAATCTAAATAAGGTTAAAATAGTATAAATAACAAATCAAATCGAGTAAAGCAAGCAAAGCTTTACTCGATTTTTCACGAAAAATTGCGGTTTCTTAAGGCAGAGCCTTAAGTCGCTCGTCGCAACGAGTGAAACACCCCAAATAAATTGAGAATTGAAAATGGAGAATGAAAAATTAAAGCAAAGCAAATGCGAAAAAAATAGAACAAACTAAAAAATGCGATATCGTTTCCTTAAACAGCAATGTAAAAGGAAAACGATATCGCATTTGCGTTACTAGTAAAACAGCGAAGCGGTTTTTGCGGATTGATTTATCAGAGTAAAAGAGGAAACGAAAAATCGTTTCCTCTTAATTTATAATATATTTATCTTTCAATTCAGTATGATAATTAAATAAAACATAATTGTCTTTTTGTAATCTGCCTAATACAATACCAGGATGAATACCTATTTTCTTTGAAAACTCTAAAATTTCATCCTTGCTAAAATTAGATTTTTCCACAAAGCAGCTGTAATCGTTTGGAAGAATCAAAGTATCACGAGCGTATACATCGGCTGAAATTTCATTCTCATCACAATTATTATAATTTTTAATATGATTTTCGATAATATGATGCAATTCATGAAATAAGCTAAACCAAAATATATCTGCATTTTTCCCTCTTGTTGAAAGCACGAGAACTATTTTTTTACCATCAATAAAAGATGCTCCATGCACATAAGAATCATTAATATGTGGCAAAAGCACAAGTGCTATTCCACATTGCGAAAAAATTTCTGACAACTTAGTTACACTTGTTAAAAAAGGCTCTAAAGAAAGACTTCGAATTTCTTGTATTCTCTTTTTTAATTTGCTAATATTAATAGTTGAAACCTCTTCTTTTCTTGCCTCTATCTTTGCTTTTTGCGTCCACACAGCGAGAGCGTAGTTGTTCTTTTGTTTATTGTTAGCAATTCTAAAAGCTACACCAGGTATTGGAAGATTTGAAATTAAACTCAAGTCAGAAACTTCAAAAAAAGCTCTTAAATTTCTAACCTTATCCTTAATCAATCTTGTTGAATCTACCCAACCTAGTTTTGCTATTTGCGCATATGGTATTAGTTTCGCTATTTCTTCCTCTTCATGCATATTCAATTCATCTTGAACTCTAGCTAGATTTTCTCTATAAGTAGATTCCAAATTATTCCAAAAACTCGCTGGTACGCCTAAGACTGATTCTAATTTCAAAGAAACTTGATGTGTTAATTCCACGTTTCCGTTAATCAATCTATTTATATGCTTTGAACTCATTCCCATTCTTAATGTAAACTCTTTTTGAGTCATAGCTCGTTGACTAAGTTGTTCTTTAATCGTTTCTCCTGGAGGTATTGCAATATAATTTTCGCTATACATCATTTTGTTAGTTCCTCCTTTTCCTTATTATAATATCTCTCTAATGATAATCTTCTATACTTGTTACTTGAACAATATTAATTATACATGTTTCGTCATCTTTTTTTATAAATATTAATCGATATGGTTGTGTTAAATCCATGGCGAATTCCCCCACTCTGTCGCCCTTTAATTCATGGCAATTACCAATTTTAAATTTCAATAGTGAATCAACACTATCAATGCCTTGAAGCTCGTTAATTCTTTGATGAATTTTACTTGCCATATTTTTGCCGTGAGCTCGCACTGTTGCTTTAAATTCACAGCATTCTTTTTCTAATTTGTTAGTTTTAAACTCAACTTTCAGGCAACACACCTCCAAATATCTTTTGGCAGTACTATTATACACAAAAAATATATTTTTGTCAAGATTTTATTTACCTTGCAGGTAAACTTTTTTATTGTTTTAAAAAACAAATTCAAAAAAAATCACCTGTAATTTCTTACAGATGACTTTAAAACTATTCCTATTTAAATTTAACCAAAGCCAATTCCTCAGCCGTAAGTTCCCTACACTCACCCTCAGCAAGCGTTAAATCTAATCCCAACTCGCCCATCTTAACACGCTTAAGCTCAAGCACATGATTACCAATAGCCGCAAACATTCGCTTAATTTGATGGTATTTTCCCTCGTGAATTTGCACTTGAACTGTGGTTTCATTTAACTTTTCAAGCACTGCTTCAAGGCAGAGTGTTCCATCTTTTAATTCAACGCCACGTTTGAAATGTTCAATGTCTTCGTTTGAGATTTCATCAGTTAGCGTAGCGATGTACGTTTTCATGATGTGCTTTTTTGGTGATAAAATATCGTGGGCGAAGTCGCCATCATCTGTGAGCAAAATGAAGCCTGTGGTGTCACCATCTAGCCTGCCAGCTGGAAAAATGCCTTCACGATAAAGATTCGGTGGCACTAGGTCAACAACCGTCTTGACTTTTTTGTCTTTTGTGGCACTGACGACACCTTTTGGCTTGTTTAGCATCAAATATATGTGTTTTTTGAAGCTGATTGTTTTGCCATTCAATGCGATTTCGCTTGTGTTGGGGTCGCATTTTTCTTCGCCATTTTTGACGATTTTGCCGTCTATTTTCACCTTGCCAAGTTTGATGAGTTTTTTCACTTCTTTTCGTGAAAACTCTCCTTGTGAGGCGATTATTTTGTCTATTCTTTGCATATTATTTTATACGCTTAACTGCTTCGCCATCAACTAAAAAGACCTTTTTGCTGATTGGGAATAGGAATTTATCGTTGAGTGAATCGGTGTAAAAGCTGTCAATTTGTTGTTTTGGATATTGTTCGTTGAAAAGAACTAGCTTTTCTTCACGAAAACACGCTCTTCTTATTTCGCCAGTGTTGGAGTCAAAATCAGAGGCGATGAGGAAGTTTATGCCTAATCTTTGGCAGATTTCTTCCATTAAAAAGTATGGTGAAGCGGTGATGATGAGGTCGTCGTACTGTTGAATTTCTTTATAGAAACCTTTGATTTTATCCATTCTTTGATCCCAAAAATCGATGACGTAATCTGATAAATCAACATCATTCTTTTCAAAATATTCTTTGATAAGCTCTGAATATTTCTCCTCAAATTCCTCAATAACTATCTTTTGTCTTTTATATAAAACAACTGTTTTGAGTATTGCGGGGAGCATTTTTACGAGTTTTGGGTTCTTTTTGATGTAATCGATGAAAAAATCTATTGTGCACTGCCCATCATATATTGTGTCGTCAAAATCATATGCATTCATTTTTTCTGTTTCCTTTCCGATTTGTTTTTCTTCATATATTTGCTATTTATTAATTAAATTGCCTCGAGTTTAAGATACTCGTCTTTGACAATTTTTGTTTTAATTAAAATTTTATGTATCAAGTACGCAAGCACTGCTGGTGCAACAATGTGCATCAACACGATAATTCCAATCGCTTGCATTGACTCCATAGTTTCGCTCATTGCGCTATATGCACCAAACTGCCCAACAAGTCCACTTGTACCCATTCCGGAACCTGCTGCGGTGTTTGTCATTTTGAAAACGCAAGTTGAAATAGGCCCTAAAATCGCCGCCGTTAGTGTTGGTGCAATCAAAATTTGTGGGCGTTTCATCGCATTGCCGAATTGAAGCATACTAGTACCAACGCCAATTGACACAACCGAACCTATGCCGTTTGCTTTATAGCTTGTTACTGCGAAGCCTATCATTTGAGCCGCACAGCCAACTGCTGCCGCACCTGCTGCAATGCCTTCAAGACCGAGCATGATGCAAATAGCTGCCGAGCTAATCGGAGCTGTGAGTGCAAGACCAACAACAACTGCAACGATAATGCCCATTTGAAAAGGTTGCATTTGAGTTGCTGTGTTTATGAATTCGCCTAAAGCTGACAAAAAGCTAGAAATGTATGAACCAACAAAAATTGTGACAAAGCCACCTGACACGATGGTTACAATTGGAGTTACCACGATGTCAATTTTTGTTTTGCCGGCCACGAGTGAGCCAATTTCATTTGCGATTACGCTTGAAATGTATGCTCCTGCTGGGCCGCCTATACTATAACCGAACGCACCAACTGCTATACACGAAAAAACAACCAATGGCTTAGATTTTAAGCCGTACGCAATGGCTGCACCAATCGCTGCTCCAACAACTGCTGATGATGATGATAACACTTCTGTGAATTGCGACAAAACCGATAAATATGGAATTTGCGCAAGTTGGCCAATAATTAAGCCAACGATCAACGATGAAAATAGACCAAGAGCCATATAGCTCATTGCGTCAACTAAGTATCGTTTGAAACATTTTTTTAAAAACTCCATAATTATACCTCTCTTATTAAATTAAGTTGAATAAAATTAATTAGCTTAATGACTCCAAATATTAAACTAATTAACCTTTATTATACCTTATAAGTTTAAAATAATCAATGTAAATTTTTAAATTTACATAAATAGGCTTTACAAATTAAGAATTTAAGATATAATTAATTTAGTAATAATATACTAAATAATAATAATTAATAGTGTTAAGTATCTTATTAACAGACAAGGAGATGTTTTTATGGGAAATTTTTTGCAAAATCTTTTAATGAAATATCAACAATTCATGCAAGGCAGATATGGTCAAGACACGCTTAACTATACCTTGTTTTTCTCGGCGCTGATTTTAAATGGTATTAGTTCAATTTTTGGCATTTATTATGTCGCCGTTGTGTTGAGTACACTTTCAACCCTTCTTTATGCGTGGTCAATTTTTAGGTTTTTATCTAAAAACATCGCAAAAAGACGAGCTGAAAACGATAAATTTTTGGTTTTGATTTCACCTTTTAAGGTGCTGTTTGCGAAAAAGTCAAGACAAGCCAAAGATAGCACACATAAATATTTTGTTTGCCCTTCTTGCAAAAGGACTTTGAGAGTTCCAAAAGGTCGAGGTAAAATCAAAATTGATTGTCCACATTGTGGTAGGAAATTTTCGAAACGTACTTAGGTTCGCTTCGCTCGCTCAGTTTCGTGACACACGAAACAAAAACCACTCATTCAAAGAAAATGGATATATCCTCACAATAAACGTAGGGCACGACCCCTGTGTCGTGCCGATATTCGGTTTCGTGTTTACACGAAACAAAAACCACCCATTCAAAGAAAATGGATATATCCCAACAACGGAACGACACAGGGGTCGTTCCCTACAAAATCTCGTACATTAATATAAATTTCACCATAAAATAAAAACACCAAAAAGGAGAACCATATGAGAAAAATATTAGTAACCGGCGGTGCTGGATTTATCGGCGCAAACTTCGTTTATCACTGCCTAAACACCCACAAAAACGACAAAATCATCTGCTTAGATGCACTCACATACGCAGGAAACATCAACACCCTTTCAAAGGCAATGCAAAACGAAAACTTTACCTTTGTTCATGGCGATATCACTGACATGGATTTCGTTGATGCCCTCTTTACAAAAGAAAATTTCACCCACGTTGTCAACTTTGCGGCAGAATCTCATGTTGATAGATCAATTTTAACACCTGAGGTTTTTCTTAAAACTAACATTTTAGGCACACAAGTGCTTCTCGAATGCGTGAAAAAACATGGCACTCCTCGTTATCATCAAGTTTCAACTGATGAAGTTTATGGTGATTTGCCACTTGATCGACCTGATCTATTTTTCACCGAGCAAACTCCAATTCACACTTCTTCGCCTTATTCAGCAAGCAAAGCTTCAGCTGATTTGCTCGTTTTGGCGTACTATCGCACCTACGGCACTCCTATCACTATCAGCAGATGCTCTAACAACTATGGCCCTTACCACTTCCCAGAAAAGCTCATTCCTCTCATGATAACTAACGTTATGACTGGGAAGAAGCTTCCCGTGTACGGCAAAGGGGAAAACGTTCGTGATTGGCTCTATGTTCAAGACCATTGCAAGGCTATAGACTTAATTCTCGATGGTGGAAAACTTGGCGAAGTTTATAACATTGGCGGTCACAACGAGAAAACTAACATCGACGTTGTACGCATCATTCTTGACATTCTTGGCAAAGATGAAAGCAGCATAACCTATGTGACGGATAGACTTGGTCACGACAGACGCTATGCTATCGACCCAACAAAAATTCACAGCGAACTCGGCTGGCTTCCTGAAACAAGCTTTGACGTTGGCATCAAACAAACTGTTCAATGGTATCTCGACAACAGCGATTGGTGGGAAAGAATTTTATCTGGCGAATATGCTAAGGATAATGAAAACGCATAAAAAACAAAAAAAATTAAGCTATCGTAAGATTTAACCCTTACGATAGCTATTTTTTATGCTTATGTTTTTTCACCGAGGAGCTTCACTAACTCTTGCATGAAAGTGTCGATGTCTTTAAACTGGCGATACACTGAGGCGAAGCGCACATATGACACCTCATCAATGTTTTTGAGTTTTTTCATTGCAAGCTCACCGATTAATTCTGTTGTGATTTCTTGATCTAACTTGTTTTGAAGTTCTGATTCAATTTCGCCCACAACTTCTTCAATTTGAGCCACAGAAACTGGACGTTTTTCACACGCACGCAGCAAACCGTTAAAAAGTTTATTTTGGTCAAAAACTTCTCGTGACTTGTCTTTTTTCACCACGATTAAAGGCACAGTTTCAATAATTTCATACGTTGTAAAACGCTTGCCACAGCTTATGCATTCACGACGTCTACGGATTTTTTTGCCCTCGTCAGTTGGTCTTGAGTCAATAACCTTGCTTTCTTCAAAGCTACAAAATTGACACTTCATGTGAATCACCCATCTTTCTGATATATTCTTTCGCTATATTATACTATATATTGTATCACAAAAAAAATTAGATAGCAACAAAAATTGCAAAAATTCTCACTTCAAACCATTTAATATCACATCTAAATGAGCGATTGATTGAGCAATTTGAATTTTATCGGTGTAACTTTGGCTATAAAGCTCAACAATGAACTTTCCGCCATAACCTTTTTGCTCAAGCTCGTTAAAAAGTCTTGTGAAATCAAACAAACCATTTTCATTTATTGGAGCGCACAAGCTTTCTGCGGTACAATCGCTCACATGAACGTGAGCGATATTTTCCCCAACTGCGCTGATGAAATCGAAAGGGTCAACATCTGCACGTCTTGCCTGTTTGAGGTCTAACACCATTTTAAAATCGTCACCCAAACTACGCTGTAAGCTTTTCATAAACTCGACTGACTCGCTTTCATAGTAAACCACATTTTCATGTGCCACTTGCACGCCGTACTGTTTTGCGGTTTCGCAAAACTTACTGTAGCGGTGAATGTACATCTCACGAGAAATTGGACAGCCTTTTTTTGCACCATGCAACACATAATATTTTGCACCCATGTTGGCCGCAGCCTCGAAAAATGGTTTATACATATCTAAGCTTTCTTCGTATCTTCTTTCATGTTCAGAGAATAAAAAGAAACCTTCAGCAAACGACATGAAAGGGTGAAAAGAAATAATTTCCATGCCGTAACTATTTTTGATGTCGTTTAATTGTTTAACGAACGCTGGCGAAATTTCACCAAAAGAGTTCGTGAAAACTTCGGCAGTTTTAACGCCCAATTCACCTAAGTTTGTCAATGATTTTTCTGTTAGTTCTGGATAAAAGCACCCAGTTGATGCACCTATTCTCATTTTTTCACCGCCTTATTTATTCAAAAATTCTAACACTGCTAGATTAAATTCCTTTGGATTTTCACTCGCCACAGCGTGCCCACCATCTATTATTTTAAGTTCACTCATTTTTAT
The DNA here is from genome assembly GCA_044426265.1 of Clostridia bacterium. GTDB lineage: Bacteria > Bacillota > Clostridia > Oscillospirales > Acutalibacteraceae > UBA6857. The sequence goes on along the minus strand of JAWXUR010000002.1, from coordinate 25,084 downwards.
GCTCTCGTGCATAAAATCGGTGTGACTTTGTTTGATTACGTCTTTTGTGCCGACAATCACAAGCGTTGGTACTGTGATTTTTGAAAGATCTTCCCCATTCAAATTAGGTTGCCCAATCATCAGCGAAATTATTTCACACTTTTGCTTGGCTGATGTGGAAAACTTTCCCGCCAATTTAAGCAAGGCAAATTCAATTGTCATTGTTATGTTGAAGCAAGTTTTTATTCCATTTTGTTTGACATTGCCGCCATTTAAGATGAGCTTATTTATTCTATCTTGCTGCTCAAGTGCAAACAAAGTTGCAACATTTGCTCCATCGCTATAGCCTAGGATATTAGCTTTTTCGATTTTTTGATCGTTCATAAAATTTAGCAAGTCGTCGCTTAAGCGTTTTAGGGTTAATTCGCCGTCACCTCTTTTTGTTTTGCCGTGTGCTCTTGAGTCTAGGGCGTACACTGTGAAATTTGGTGCAAAGGCTTCTATTTGGTTTTTGAAGTATGTTGAATCTTCGCCGTTTCCGTGTAGTAGGATTAATGGGTAGCCGCTGCCTTTTTTTATGTGGTTTTGGGTTATTTGTTTTTTCATTTTTTCCTCGTTTTGTTTTTTGATGGTTGATTTTTATCCGTGATATTTCGTGCATTTTATCTATTGTAGGGACGACCCCAATGCAAGCAACTTAAGGGAAAATGCACCCTAAACCCAACTAACCAATGGTTCATCAGTTGGGGAAAAGCAATAAGGTTCGACGTATAAGGCTAATAGTAAACTTGTTTACTATTAGACAGCAAAATTCGGCAAAAGGAAGTAGCACAAAAAGCCCAACTCTTTAAATTTTCATTGAGCAGAGAGTGCGGTGTGACAAATTGCTTGCAATTTCGTCCGCCGTAATCGACCCATCTCCACAAAACGCATTTTGGTTACTTTTGTGCGAGCAAAAGTTACGCCCAGCGGCGAGCGTGGACGAAAATGATGAATAAATCAAAGTGGAAATCATCGACACAAATTAACCATTAAATAAAAAAAATCGCTTAAGTTGCTTGCATTGGGGACGACCCTTGCGGTTGTCCGAAAATTTCCGCACATTTTCAAAAAACGTTTCCTACATAAAATTGTATTTTTTCAATTAATTTATTTGAGGTGGCAAATCTGCTTTGTTTTGCCTTCGGCAAAATCAAGGAACCCCTTAATAGGGTTCCTTACGCAAAAATGTCCACTGGACACTTTTGCTATCCTCCTGATTTTTCTGACGATTGGAGATTTCGCTCGCTGCGGCGAGCGCCTTAAGGCTCTGCCTTAAGAAACCGCAATTTTTCGTGAAAAATTGAGTAAAGCTTTACTTGATTTTTTCTTGAATTTTCATCAAATCGTACAAAAAATCAAAAGGCATCTTAACCGCTTATTTGAGCAGTCAAGATGCCTTTGTTGTTTTATCCCATTTGAAAAATTATTCCTGCCACTGCGGCAACCACAATATAAACAATTGGGTGAATTTTCTTGAATTTTTGCATACACGCAAAAACTACAGCAAACAAAATCACGCTCTTATAATTTATATATTCGAAAATCGTGTCCATGCTAAATGCGATTTCTGAATTTACAAATGCGATGTGCGCAACTTCTAAACACGCAGCTGCGATCAGTGCGATTGAAGCGGCACGAAGTCCATAAAAAGCGTAGTTAACATATTTTGAGTCACGGAATTTTTTGAGGAATTGGCAGATAATCAAAATCACGATTATTGATGGAGTTATCACGCCGAGCGAGGCAATCAAGCCACCTAAAATCCCCATGAAAACGCCCTCATCACCGCAAACAATGTTGCCGATATACGTTGCCATGTTGATGCCCAATGGGCCTGGAGTTGATTCTGAAATTGCCACCATGTCTGAAATTTGAGCGCTTGTGAACCAGCCTGTGGTTTCGCCCATCTCGATTAAAAATGGAAGTGTTGCCAAGCCTCCGCCAACGGAAAAAAGACCAACTAAGGCAAAACGCAAATACAATTCAATAAAAATCATTGCTTTTTACCTCCTTTAAACACTAAGCCACCTTTTAAAATCAAGCCACAAACCGCTGCACAAATAACAAAAATGATTGGTGAAACGCTTGTGAAAAATGATAACAAAGTCACTGCTAAAAAGATGATAAACGTTGCGATATCAACGATTGATTTTTTTGAAAGCTTGATGATTGAGCTTAAAATCAGCGCAACAACAGCCGCTTGAATTCCAGCAAATGCCCATTGAACAACTTCTAAATCTTGAAAGTTGCTAATGCAAACCACGATAATCGAAATGATCACGATTGACGGAGCAATAACTCCGAGCGTTGCAAAAATTGCACCCAAAACGCCTTTGATTTTGTATCCAATGAAAGTTGCGGTGTTAACTGCAATAATTCCTGGTGTACATTGACCAATAGCGTAATAATCCATGAGCTCAGGCTCAGTTGCCCAGCCACGATTTTCAACAACTTCTTTTTGAAGCATAGGCAGCATAGCGTACCCACCGCCAAAGGTGAAACCACCAATGCGAGCAAAGATTAAAAATAAATCTATAAGTGTTTTCATAAATTAAATATCCCTCTGTATTAATTAAAACGTGATTTTGATGAAATTTCAATAAAAACTGTAGGGAATGGTCTTGACCATTCCGTGTAGGGTTAGTGTTAAGATTGGAACGGTCAAGACCGTTCCCTACACATTTTCAATGCGTGCTTACATAGTTGGCATTGAACCGCCTGATTCAGCCATTGCTTGAGAAAACATTCCTGGTTTTTTAACTTTTTTAGGTTTATATGCAGGTGGGTTAGCCATTTGTTTTTTAGCTTTTTTGCCAGCTGCTGTTTGAAGATATTTGTTAACTTGGATAACTGGTGCTGCCATAGTTTCGCTCATGTAATCAACACATCTTGCTAAAAGCATCACATCATTATCAAGTTTACCGAGTATAGTTACAGCAATAAGGCTTTGAGTGTCGTTAGTGCCGTCTTCATAAATCTCGTTTAAGAGTTGGAATAATTTTTTGAGGTTAGCGTCATTGCCGCCTTTGATTTCATCAATGATAACTTTAGCGCCGTAATTTTCGAAAAATTCTTCGCCCAAAAAGTCTTCATATTTATCTAAATTTTCTTTATATGCATCTTTGATTTCTGGGTAAAGGTGGCAAAGTCTGCTAGCTAAAGTGCTTGCATCATAAAATGAGCCACGTTTAACAGCATTTTTTGAAACTGTTGATTTTTGCATTTGACGTTGTTTAGCGTTAGCTTTTTTCTCACTAAATTTATCGTCTAACATTTCTTTGATTTCGCTAACAACATAGTTGATATCTCTATCCTCAGCGTCAGCCACTAAAAGAGAAGTTGCAACCTTTGAACCTACCTCATCTGGAATGTCTTGATCGTCGCCGATGTACATTTCAACTCTTTCATTGGAATAATCAAATTTCACAACGCCTTTTGCGCCTGTGAAAGTGATGCTGTCAACTCCATCGATTGACATGAGAGAAGCTTCCTTGTCGCCTTTGTACGCTTTAAAGCCGAATTTTTCGAGAACTGGCATAGCTTTTTCAATAGCTGCCTTAAAATTTTGATTTACAGTGCTCATGTTAGTGCTCCTTTATATATAAGTTTTTTGAATTTATATTTTCATTATACAGTCTAATATTATACCATAAAATTAAAGTGATAGCAATAAAAATTAAAAGTTTTTTTAATACATTTGACATTTTCCGTCATTTTTAAATAAATTAACTATTTAGTCTTATATTGTTATGCTTTTTTATAAAAAAGTTAACTAAAATTTAGCTTTTTAATAGTATTATATATATTAAAAAGAGTTTAGCTTTTTTCATTTTAAAAAATAAGTGAGGAATTTTTTATGCATTATCTTAAAAACAGATTTTTTTCGGAACTTCAAAAGTACAAACAAGACACCTCAACTCTTGACAAAATCGTGATTTGGTTTTCAAGAGCGTTAATGCTTTTTGCCGCCACGCATTTAACCATGCAAGGCTATGACAAATGGTGGCTGATTTGGATTCACATTGTGTGTCTATTTCCAATTGAGCTATTACATTTACTAACATTTGAAAACTCATTTTTCAACAAAGTTAGCTATAGCCTTAACGCCCACGCTGGCTGGTTTATCGTTATCAGCTCATTTTTCACTCACTACATAAATCTTTATGACATCATCGAAAAATATGATTGGATAATGCACGGTGCTTCTGGTCTTTTAAGTGTTTATGTTGGTTTTTACGTGATTAAACCACTGCTTGAGCCAAAAACAAAGCACCACAATCAGCTTTTAGCCTTTTTCTCGTTTTGCTTTGCGAACTTCGTTATCGTGGGTTGGGAACTTTTCGAGTTTATTTCAGATTATATCATCGGTTCAAACAATCAGCGTTTCGATTTCATTCCAGACCCTGACTCATGGATTTTTCAGCTGTTAGGAATGGGCAACACCACCGAGGCACATTATCCCCTTTTCGACACTATGTTTGACACCGCTTTTGCTTTCATAGGTGCAATCATCGCAACTTTGATTCTTTATTATGGTATTCTCGCCTATCGCTTACATAAAGAAAACTTGAAAACAAAAGCAGAAGAAATCGAAGAAAAGCAAGCGATAGTTAATAAATAAGCGCTAAAACTAGCATAAATACACAATATTTAAACATCTAATTTGTTCAATAATTCTTATTGTAAATATTGACAATTATTTGCAGTTGTGTTATAGTTATAACATAATTAAACACCTTTTAAAGGGGAGTAGTTGTAAGTTGTGAATCAACAATAACGCTTTGCACCCTGTGCAAAACTGGTTCATACGCCTATAGCCAGAGAATAATAAACCGAACCAGTTTCGGATTATTTAGGCTTAACTATGGTAACAAGACCTTTATCAGACTTTTTTGAGGTCTGCTAAAGGTCTTTTAATTTTTATATAATTAGCCAATAATAAAAGCAAAAATGAAAAGTAAAGAAAGGAAGATGTGTGTATATGAAACATTATCTACATTCAAGTGAAGAAGTTTTCAGCGAGGTTGAAAGCTCTTGCGAAGGCTTGACTAGTCAAGAAGCTAGTGATCGACTTGAAAAACATGGCAAAAATAAACTTAAAGAGGCAAAGAAAAAATCGCTAATCGCAAGATTTATCGATCAACTTAAAGACCCAATGGTGCTTATCTTGATCGCAGCTGCAATCATTTCAGCTGTCACTGCGGCAATTGAAAACGAATTTCCAACAGATGTTATTATCATCATGGCAGTTGTTTTAATCAACTCAATTCTCGGCGTTTTCCAAGAGAGCAAGGCAGAATCTGCAATTGAGGCTCTTCAAGAAATGTCGGCTGCAATGAGCAAGGTTATTCGTGACGGATCAATCACTAAGGTTAAAAGTGAAGATTTGGTTGTTGGTGACGTTGTTCTTCTCGAAGCTGGGGACGCTGTTCCTGCTGACGTGAGAATTTTTGAGTGTGCAACGATGAAAATCGAAGAAGCTCCGCTGACGGGTGAGAGTGTACCATCAAATAAAAAATCTCAAGCACTTGAGGCTAAAGAAAATGGCGATGTTCCTCTTGGCGACAGAAAAAACATGGCGTACATGGGAAGCACTGTTGTTTATGGCCGTGGCTCAGCTGTTGTTGTTGGCACTGGCATGGGCACAGAAATGGGCAAGATTGCTGATGCTATCGCTATGGCTCAAGATGGTCAAACTCCACTTCAAATCAAACTCGCTGGACTTAGTAAAATACTCTCAATTTTAGTTGTCGGCATTTGTATTTTCATTTTCGGATTCTCACTTTTAACAAGTGAAAGCGGTATGTCTTTTGACACTGTTCTTTCAACTTTCATGATTGCAATTTCACTCGCTGTTGCTGCAATTCCTGAAGGTCTTGCCACTGTTGTTACTATCTTACTTTCAATCGGCGTTACAAAAATGTCGAAGAAAAACGCAATTATTAGAAAGCTTACAGCAGTTGAAACTTTGGGCTGTGCTCAAATTATTTGTTCAGATAAAACTGGTACGCTCACACAAAACAAGATGACAGTTGTTCAAGCCCACTGCGAAGATAAAGAGTTTTTTGCAACTGGCATGGCACTTTGTACTGACGCAGAAGTTGAAAAAGACGGAGTTATCGGTGAGCCAACAGAGGCATCACTCGTTAACTACGCTCTTAGTTTAGACCTTGATAAAAACGACTTAAAACTCAAATTCCCAAGAGTTGCGGAACTTCCATTTGACTCAATGAGAAAAATGATGACAACTATCCACAAAGATGGCACTAAAATCGTACAATTCACAAAAGGTGCTCCTGATGAAGTGCTTAAAAACTGTGATAGAGCTATTGTTGATGGCAAGGTTGTACCGCTCAGCGAAGAAATTCGCCAAAGCATTATCGCTCAAAATAAGGGCATGGCAGACGAAGCTTTGCGTGTGCTCGCTCTTGCAACTAATGAGCTTAGCGAAATCCCATCAACTGAAGATACAACTTTGGTTGAAACTGGTATGATTTTCGTTGGACTTTGCGGAATGATTGACCCTGTTCGTGATGAAGTTAAAGACTCAATCAAACAATGTCATGAAGCTGGAATCACAGCAATCATGATCACTGGTGACCATAAAGACACCGCTATCGCTATCGCAAAACAACTCGGTATTATAAGCGATGCAAGTGAGGCTATCACTGGCGCTGAACTCGATAATATCAGCGAAGAAGAGTTTAAAGAAAAAGTTAAGCAGTACCACGTTTATGCTCGTGTTCAACCTGAGCATAAGGTTAGAATCGTTAATGCATGGCGCTCAAATGGCATGATCACAGCAATGACTGGTGACGGTGTTAATGATGCACCATCAATCAAGAGTGCTGATATCGGAATCGGCATGGGCATCACCGGTACGGACGTTACTAAAAACGTTGCAGATATGGTGCTTTCTGATGATAACTTCTCAACAATCGTTGCGGCTGTTGGCGAGGGCAGAAGAATTTATGATAACATTAGAAAAGCAATTCAATTCTTGCTTTCATCAAACCTTAGTGAAGTTGTGGCAATTTTCACCGCTACTTTGTTAGGTTTCACAATCTTGAGCCCTGTTCATTTGCTTTGGATTAACCTTGTAACAGACACCTTCCCTGCTCTTGCACTTGGTATGGAAAAACCTGAAAGAGATATCATGAAACGTCAACCACGCTCACCAAAAGATGGCATTTTCGCTGGCGGTTTGGGCGCTGACCTACTATATCAAGGTTTCATGGTTGCTGGTTTAACTGTTTGTGCTTATTTCCTTGGTAATCTTATGAGTGTTCAAGAGTTATTCCATTCTGGTTTAATTTCAAGTGAAATTTTCAATGAAATTTGCTCGTACCCAATGGCATTTTTAGGTGTTGAGAGTGAAAGTGTGAAAGTGGCACTTGAGGCTATTGCAGTAACAGGTCATGGAGTTTATGACAATGTTTATGAGCTTATCCATGCTAATGGTATGACAATGGCATTTTTAACAATGTCACTTGCTGAAGTTTTCCATTCATTTAATATGAGAGCTCAAAGAAAATCTGTGTTTACACTTGGTAATCATAATGTGTTCTTGTATGGTGCTATGGGTGTTTCTCTTGTTTTATCTACACTTATTATTTATGTTCCTTTCTTGGCTGATGCTTTTGAGTTTACTGCTATTAGTTTTAATGAGTATGCTGTGGCTATTGGTCTTGCGGTTTCTGTTGTGCCTATTGTTGAGATTGTTAAGTTCTTCCAAAGAATGTATATGAAATCAAGAAATAAAGCATAAGAAAAAAGCAAGCAAAGAATAAAAAAGAAAAAATCAAGCAAAGCTTTACTCAATTTTTCACGAAAAATTGCAGATTCTTAAGGCAGAGCCTTAAGGCGCTCGTCGCAACGAGCGAAACACCCCAAGTAAATTGAGAATTGAAAATTGAGAATGAAGAATTAAAGCAAAGCAAATGCGACAAAATAGAATAAATTAACTAAATGCGGTATCGTACCTTACACAGCAATGTAAAGGAAAACAGATATCGCATTTGCGTTACTAGCAAAACAGCGAAGCGGTTTTTGCGGACTGATTGATGAATTTTCCTAGAAACGAAAGCAAGCAAGCTTTACTCAATTTTTCACGAAAAATTGCGGTTTCTTAAGGCAGAGCCTTAAGGCGCTTGCAGCAGCAAGCGAAACACCCCAAGTAAATTGAGAATTGAAAATGGAGAATGGAGAATTAAAGCAAAGCAAATGCGACAAAACAGAATAAATTAACTAAATGCGATATCGTTTCCTAAAGAGCAATCTAAAGGAAAATAGATATCGCATTTGCGTTACTAGCAAAACAGCGAAGCGGTTTTTGCGGACTGGTTGATGAATTTTCCTAGAAACGAAAGCAAGCAAGCTTTACTCAATTTTTCACGAAAAATTGCAGATTCTTAAGGCAGAGCCTTAAGGCGCTCGTCGCAACGAGCGAAACACCCCAAGTAAATTGAGAATTGAAAATTGAGAATGGAGAATTAAAGCAAAGCAAATGCGACAAAATAGAATAAATTAACTAAATGCGGTATCGTTTCCTAAAGAGCAATCTAAAGGAAAAACGATATCGCATTTGCGTTAGTAGCAAAACAGCGAAGCGGTTTTTGCGGATTGATTGCTCAAGCCAGCAAAACAAGCAGCGACAGCTGATTATTTTGCGACAAAAAACGTCAGAAAAAACAAAGTGAATTTATATTAATACAACCAAAAACCACTCATATTTATCACTATCCATTGACAAAACAACAAAAAAGTGATAAATTATTATAGTAAGCGAAACAAGATTTTCATTAAAGTAAAAACTTACCCACATAAAAGGGCAGTTCAAGCGTACAAAAAAAGAAAAATCAGCAAAGAAGTTTTCGCTAAAATTTTAAAAATTCAATTAAGGAGAAACACAATGTCAGGTCACTCAAAATGGAGCACCATTAAAAGAAAAAAGGAAAAAACAGACGGCGCAAGAGCTAAGATTTTCACAAAAGTTGGCAGAGAAATCGCTGTTGCAGTTAGAGATGGCGGCGCAGACCCATCAGCTAACTCAAAACTTAAAGATATAATCGCAAAAGCTAAGGCTAACAACGTGCCTAATGATAACATTGAAAGAATTATCAAAAAAGCATCAGGTGAAGCTGGCGGCGCAGCGTACGAAGAAATTATGTATGAGGGATATGGTCCAACAGGCGTGGCTGTGATTGTTGAAACTCTCACTGATAACCGTAACCGTACGGCGGCAGAAATGCGCCATTATTTCGATAAAAACAAGGGAAACATGGGTCAATCTGGCTGTGTTTCGTTCATGTTCACTCGTGAGGGAGTTATCGCAATCGAGGCAGAGAGCATTGATGAGGACACTTTGATGGAAGATTCACTCGAGTGTGGCGCAAGCGATTTCATTGCAGAAGAGGGAGTTTTTGTTATCAAAACCGAGCCAAACGATTTGGGTGTGGTACGTGATGCGCTTGAGGCTAAGGGGTACACTTTCGCATCTGCTGAGGTTGAATACACACCATCAACAATGGCTCGCCTTGAAACTGAGGAAGACCTCAAAATGATGAGCCGACTTCTTGACATGATGGACGAAAATGACGACGTTCAAAATGTTTGGCATAACCTTGAAAATGAAGAAGATTTAGTTTAAGCTAACACACAGTTTTGGCGGTACATTTTTTGCGGTGAACCGCAAAAAAGTACGAAACCCCAAGTAAATAACATCAATTAAAAAAACACATTTAACCGAACATGGCAAGGGCAGAGCCCTTGCCCTATGTTGTGTTAGAAAAAACCATTGCGTTTATAGCGTCATAGTGTAGGACAAGGGTTCTACCCTTGCCAAATTTTCCACAACCGAAACATTATATGAGAAAAAACAAAAGGAGAAAAATATGGAAATCAAAGACAATGCTAAACGTATGATCGAAGGAAGATTGTACCAACCAAATGATGAAAACATTATGAAAGAGCAACTTCTTTGCATAGACAAACTCCGCAAATTCAATCAAACATTCTCAACCGAGATGGACGTGCGCCAACAACTTATGAAAGAAATGTTTGGTGCAATCGGTGAAAATTGTTACATTGAACCTCCACTATATTCAAACTTTGGCTGTAAACACGTCTTTTTTGGCGATAACGTGTATTTGAATTTTGCTGTAACCTTGGTTGACGATGCAAATATTTACATTGGAAACGATGTTATGATCGCCCCAAATGTAACAATAGCAACAGCCGCTCACCCAATTGACCCAGAGCTTAGACATGAGGCACTTCAATATAATTTAGATGTACACATCGGAAATAACGTGTGGATTGGTGCAAACGTTGTTATCTTGCCAGGAGTTACAATCGGCGATAACACAGTCATCGGTGCTGGCAGCGTTGTCACAAAAGACATACCAGCTAACGTCGTGGCTGTGGGCAATCCTTGCCGTGTGCAAAGAGAAATAGGCGAACACGATAAAAAGTTTTATTATAGAGATAGACGTATTGACTTGTAGAAATTGGTAAGGTTTGTTTTTTGTTTTCAAATTGATAAAGCTGGAAGGGCTCACGTTCGTTCGCAATGAAAAATGAATAATGAAAAGTGAAAAATTGTGGTGGCGTGCATAGCACGCATTATAAATGTAGGGGCGACCTGCGGTCGCCAGTTTTTTTGCAAAGCAAAAAATTATAATCCGGAACGAAGTGACCCTTAATTTTTCATTATTCATTTTTCACTATTCATTGCGAACAAACGTGAGCCCTCGCCTTGTCATCAATCTAAAAAACAACAAAAATTGCTCCGACACAACAAACCAACAATAAATTTAACCATAATTTAACCTCGTTTCAAGTCAATTTAAAGTCACACCCATATAATATAAACATGCAAAGGGTTTTAGAATGTTTTTTAGATTTTCATTCTTCTCTCCTCCCCTTTGCATTTCTCCTCTTTTTTTAAAAAATATATGAAAAAGCAGAAGCGGCGAGCGTTGTGAACTCGTCGCTTCTGCTTTTTTGTTTTAAAATGAAAATGAAAAAAACTAAAAATATAGATGTTATTTTTTGTTTTATTAACTAGGCTGAATTTCAATTATGAAATCTTTCCTATATTGTATACGAGGGACATGGCTTGCCATGTCCGAAAGGTTTTGACTCATAGTTGGAAACTTAAGAATTTTTCGAGTTTATTTGTTAGTGTAGGGGCGACCTGTGGAAAAACCTTAAGTTTCCAACTATGAGGTTTCGCCTAAAATAACGTTATATCCTTATTTAAAAGCAATATAACAATAAGAAGTGCCGCTATCATTAATCAAAGCAATTTGATCATCTGTGCTGTCGCTGCTGTTTTGTCTAACAGAAAAACCGCTTGAATTAAGCACAATGCCTTGTGAAGTGCCGTCTTGTGTTGCCATGCCCATAAGGCTGTTTATTCTTGAACTGCTTATCGAAGTTAGCGGTAAATCTGCCGCAAAAATGAATAATGCGCTCGGTCTAAAGCCAACATCGATTGTGTTGTAAACGCTAAAACCAGTGCCCTCATATGTGCCAACAGTAAAGGGATTGTTGATTTTATCAAGTGTGGTTTCGCTTAAATGTTTGTCTGTGTCGTTGATGTGAGTTTGGCAAAAGTATGTTGAACTAGCGCTAAGAGCTGTTGAAGCTGTGCTTTGCCCTGGACAAAGATTATATTCAACACTCAGCGTGCAAGCGATTTTGTACGCATTGATGTCATCATCATAGTCAGTTTCGCCAATACTATAACCTGTTATTTGGTCTGCGAAGTTATCGTTAACGCTGCTTAAAATGATTTCTGCCACGTTTCTGGCAGTGAGTACTGACGTAGTCAGTGGTACAAAGCAATTCGCCAGCAGCTCAATGCTTACCTTTTGGCAATATTCATCACTCGAATCAAAATAAGTCACTGTTTCTTCTTTACAAGTGAAAGAAAGATAAGTTTTATCAATAGGCCTTGTGAATGTTACATCGTCAAAGCCCCTAATAGCCGTGACTTGATCCGTTAGATTTAAATCATCGTTAATATAGCTGATAAGCTCATTGATAATTTGTGTTGTGTAAACCATGGTTTCTCCTTACTTAAACTCTACTGACAACGCTCCAATTATAAAGCCACTTTTCACCAAGATAAACCTTTTCGGTGTGATTAATAGTGTATTTTGAGCCGTTAAACATCAAATATGACGTTGAGTTATTGATGACGCTTAAATCGTAATTTGGTGGACTAACCAGCAAATAAGTGTGCTGTCCATCATAACCAAGTTCGGTGCGTATGCCGTCAAGATAGAGTTTGTTTTTATATAAAAGTGGCTGTAAAAAGCCTTTGAAAGTTATTTCATCTTCAGAAGTTGTGTTGACGATTGAGATTTCAAGTCCAAGCTTGTCAAACATTTTATGAGATAAATTAGTGAGAGCCAAAATAAAAACCCCCATCTTTGAGTAAATCATAAATTTGCGCTAGTGCATGATCTCTCATTTGTGTTTCAAGCTCGAAATCTTGAGATAATGAGCGTTTAACTGTCATGTCGCCAGCTGTGTATGAACTATAGCGATCTGTTTCGGTGATTCTTTTTGAAAAAAGATAAAAATGAGCCAGCGCACTTGCAGCAACTGCAAGGCGTGAATCATCTTCATCGGCATCATCTTTTAAATGACGCCGAATCCAATCCAGACCATGTTCACAGTAAATCATAGCTGTATCTTCATCAAGATCATCTAAGTCACTATACAGTAAAAACTGCGTGTAAACATCGTTTGTGGTAATCATATATACCTCCATTTAAGTTTAAGAAATGCTCATTGAATAGCAGCTATCATCATAAATTTTAGCAAAGCCAGTGATTGAAGAGATAACAGCACGTTCAAGTTGTCTGTCGATGAGCTTGTCAAATTCAGTTTGTACTTCGCCAACTTGAACTTGTTGCAATGTGCAAGTGTTATCAAAAGCGAGAACTGTGCCGTCTGCCACACCAGTTGATTTTAAAATTTGAGCACCAAAAGGTGTCACAAGTTTACCAGTTGAGTGGAAATCAAGTCCTGTGTAAGCATCTCTCATTTCGCTAAGAGCGAGAATTTTTGTGAGAGTTGTTGGGCTTGCAACGAGTGTTGTTAAGTTATAATCGCTAAACTTGCTCCAAAGTGAAAGTAAGTCAGCATAAGCAAAAGCAGAGCCGCTTTGAGAAACAGCAGTTGCTGGATTAGTGTTGCCATCACCGCTGAGCAAAACGCTAATTGCATCGCTTGTGCGAGCTTTAGCGATGTACGCACCGATTTGTTTGAGAGTCACTGAGAATAAATCAAGGCGTTGAAGTTTGATTGCTTCATAAGAAGCCACAAGCATTCTGCCACGTTTGTGAAGTGAAACAAGGTTTTCACGAACACGAATGTTTGTTTCAGGAATGAAGTCGCCCTCATTAACAATCTTAAGGCTTTTCTCGTCCTCAGTTGGAATTGAAGCGATTGAGCGGTAGTCCATGCTTTCAATGTTAGTCACAGTTGCAACCATTTTGCCAAGCACGTCATTTTCAACCATGCCTTGATATACGCTGCGATTCACATATTCTGGAAAAAGTGCAGCTGAGTCGCTAGTTTTAAAGAATTTTTCAACTGAGTCGCTACCAAAGCCAGAAACTTTGATGTCGAATCTTTTAAGTTGTCTTTGGTACGCATCAAGATTTTCAAGTGAAGTACCAACATAGTTTTCTGATGGGTCAATGCTTTCAAGTGCCTTTGTGAAACCTCCAGCGCAAGTGTAAAGACCTTTTTCGAGTTTTAAATTATCGTATGACATTAAAATTTTCCCCTTTCTAATTATAACAAGAATGTTACTGTGTTATTTGTTGAGTCAACTTCAAGAACTCTGTAATATATGAGTGGTTCTAAATCGACTTCAACACCGCCATCACCATCACAAGAAAGACTGCATACACCAAGTGTTGGTGCGCTATCGCTATATGGTACAGTTACAGCACCCTTAAGCGCAACGCTAACATAATCGCCACAAATGCTTGTGACAACGCCAACAAGAAGCTTACCCAGTGTTGCTCGTTTAACTGTGTTGTTTGAAGCCATTATAACTGGCTCACCAACCACTAAATCTGCTGTTGTTGTTGAAAAAGTTGCTGTTTTTTGACCGAAGCCTTGTAAAGAAATATCCATTTATATCCTCCTTAAATTTTGAATGCAGAATTATCTGCAAGTTTTGGTTTATTGTGTGATTTAAATTGAGTTGTGAGTGGCAAAAGCTCATTTGCTTGAGCTTCAAGACCCTCTTTAAAAGCCTTAAGCGAATCAATATTCATGCCTTTGCACCCAACAACGAACTCTTTTGAGTTCACCTTTGGCATAACAATAAGCGCATATTTTTCAATTTCGCCAGTGAGCGCAGCTCTGTACGCAATTGCATCTGTTGACATTTTTTCGAGTTCAACGATGTAATCGCAAAGTTCTTTCACTTGAGCTTTTGAAATTGTCAGCTCGTTTGAGGCTGACTTGATGAGATGTAAAACATCGTGCATTGTGGTATCCTCCTTGTGAGTAAAGTTTTTAGTTACACCAGCATTTTTTTGAGCTGGTACGGCCACGAACGACCATTCATAAGCGTCCGTTGGCGAAGATAAAACGCCATGGCAAGTTTGCCCTTTATACATTTTTCCTTTGATATGCTCGCATGAGTGCATTCTCATGTCACTTGAGCAAATCGAGCAAACAGTTTGAGAAATGCTGCAACCAACGCTAACTTCCTTTTTAATTCCTGCTTCAATTTCATCAATTAAAGCGGCATTTTTGTCAGTTCTAGCCATGTAAGCGCTCGCTTTAAGTGCGGTGTACGCTTCGCCAGTTGAAGTTTTGATGGTGTTTGACGTTTCGAGCCAAGTTTTAAACACTCGAGCATTTTGAGAAGATGACTTCATGTCATGATCTGAAATGCCAGTTTTGCCAATGAATAAAGTGACAAGAGTTTTTAGTGCCTCGGTGGTGAAACGTTCGTAATCTCTATCGATTTCGTTGTCGCAAAGGGTAATGTTGAAGGTGTAAAGTGAAGTTTCGTCAAGCTCTTTGCGAGTGTAGGTATTGATAAGCCGCAAATCTTCCTTACTAATGATTGAAACTGCTGAGGAATTTGCATTTGAGTTTGTTTTAGTTATTTTCACTTTGTTCACCTCCAATCTCGTTATAAATTTCAGCGCTTTGAGCATCGTAATATCTGCTTTGAGCAAGCTCTGTGATATCTTGAAGAGTGATTTCGCTCCACTCAATTTCAAAGTCACAGTTATAGCCGTTTAATCTAAGCCAAAGACTGCAAATTTTGATTATGATAGGGTTGAGCTCAATTCTGTACGCCTCGAGTTCACTCGTTAAAATGTCTGCTTGCTGATAGCTCATTTTTTCCGTTGACGACCAGTTAAGACCGAGCAAAAATGGAGGAACTCCAAGCTTTGCCACAATCTGCTCCAACATTTGCCTAACAGGAACTTCGCTATCAAGTATTTGATTATCAGCACCAATTGCCTTAATGCCGATATCGCCCACAGCTACAAAGTCACGCACATCAGTTGAACTGCTCATTGTGTTTGCCCATTCGCTCGCCATTTGCATTGCACGCTCTTGAGCATATGCCTTGTCTAAAACATCGTTTTGAGGTTTATAAGTGACTGCAAAGCGTACATTGCCAACACGTTGCCAATTGATGCCAGTTGTGTTGAAAATCTTGAGCAAAATGTCGCTAACAAAAGGAAGACCCTTTAAAATTGAAGTGCCATATAAGCTGCCAGGTTCTGGGTTATGCGCCAAAGCCAACACCAAATTCGGATATTTAACAGGGCTAAACTGTCCATAGCCGTTATCGGCGTTAATGATTAAATCCAGCGGTGATTTGCCTTGAGTGAGAGCGACATTTTTAAGCTCAGTGTTATAAAGATTAACAATGTTTGAGCCGTTCAAAACGATTTCGCCCACGCTTGTGCCAAAGGTTAAAAGCTGTTCAAAATAGGTGATTAAAAATGATGAAATGCCTTGCTGCGTGCCTCCAACTTTGACAGTTTCGAGAAATCTTTTAAGTTCCCTTTGAGCCACTTCATCTTCGCATTTGATTTCGAATGTACCCATCAAGCGAGTCAGTTTCAAGATAGCGGCATCGATAATCGGTATCGCTTCTCGCAAACTTTTATAAAGCGCATAATCAACGGTGCTCGTTGGGCTGTACGCTGAAAAAACGCTTTGAAATGGGTGGTTACTGCTCGAGGTTTGAGGAACGCTCATCGCAGTTTTAAGAGTTTTTTTATTACTTCGTTTTCCAAAAGCCAAATTTTAACTCCTTTCTGTTTGATTTTTAATCGATTAAATTTTTTTGTTTCTTTTGTACGTCGCTTCGCTTACACTGGCGAGAGTTGAAAGTTTGTGGTTTTTAATCGATTGATTTTTTCTGTTGGGTTGGGTTTGTGTTGTATGGTTTTTGATTGTCTTGTAGGGAAAACCCTTGCGGTTGTCCGCAAATTACATCAAACCTGCTGGCGACCACAGGTCGCCCCTACAATATATGTTAATCGTAGGGGCGATTCATGAATCGCCCGTAGGTTAGCAGAAATTTTGGGATTCGGTCGATTCGTGAATCGACCCTACATTTTTACGTCCTCGACATAGAAATTGCAAAAAATCCACTGTCTTGCTTTGCTAACACTGTCGCAACAAAATATCTCATCTCGTCCATCGCATGATCATATTCCTTTTTTGGAGTATCTTTAACCGAACTGGTGTCCCAGCGGTACAGCGAAAACTCCTTAATCGTTGATTTGCAATTAGGGCAAATGATAAGTTTGCCTTGCTTAAACGCTTCATGCACCTTATGTATTCCATCAACAACATCGTTTTTAGCAGCGATAACCTTAAACTTCTTGTGCCTTCTTATGCACTCCATAAAACTTGCAGCTGAGGGGTCAACAATGATTGCTTCAATGTTTAACCCATTTGCAAACTCGGTTAGTGCCTCATAATATTCTTCATCGGTTTTTTGTCTGCCAACTTCACGAGAGTTGTAATAGTATTCGTCCACTCTGTACCACACGTCATCGAACAAAGCCCAAAGACCATAAGACGTAGGATTCACAGTGCCATAATCGCACGAGATGTAATACTTTGAACCAACACCAACAGGTGGGGGAGATATGTATTTCCCATTGGCTAACTCAGGATAGATGAGCCCATCAACTGCCACCCAGCGCCCTAGCACAAACCTTTCATAAAACGCTCCAGAATAAAGGGAGGTGTAACGCTTTATGATTTTTTTAGTCAATGCTGGATTATCATGCATCAAAAAGTGCAGATATAAGCAGTTTTTTTCATCTGCTTTTTTAATCCAGTTTTCATAAAACCAATGCATAGGGTTTTCAGGATTACAGTTAAACCAAAACTTCGAGCCGCTCAGTGAACAGCGTGCCAATGCTTGCTCAACAAATGATCTGGGCATCAACGCAACTTCATCTAACAGCACACCACCAAGGGTCATGCCTTGAATGAGCGAAGCAGACGATTCATCACGACCTCCGAAGAGGTAAAATCGATTTGTTTTGCCCATCATTGAAATTTCAATCAAATTTTGTGACAGCTTATGTTTGCAATCAAAACCGAGTTCGCCTAAAACAGGCATCAATGTCGTTATCACATTGCGCTTAAGCGAAGCAATGGTTTTGCCGCAAATTGCAAACGAAGTGTCATCAAACTCATAAAAAGCCCAAGCCACAAACGATAATGACATACACATCGTTTTGCCACTTCTCACTGCGCCATCACAGATGATAGCATCATAAGAGTGATAGGGTGATTTTTCATTCCACCACGTCAATGTTGCAAGCTGCTTTTGAGAAAAAGGATAATAAGTTGAGTTACTCATTAGTTTGCTTTCTCAAGGCGCTTGCACCTTTTTCAATCGCTGAATAAAATGATGAGCCACTTTCTGTGACGCTTGTGCAAAGATTTTCGAGTTTTTCAAGAGCTTTTAGCCTATCAAAAAACTTGATTTCTATGCACCCATTTTTTTGCCTTTTTATATCCGCTACATTAAAAAGGTCTAACTTCTCAAAGTTTTTTGGAATCTCATCTTCGCAAAAAATCAAACTTATTGCATCACTCACACAGCCAAACGCAAGGCGATAATATCCAGCCGCTATATCTGAAGTGGTCGATTTTCTCAAGCTATCTAGTTTTTCGATTTCTTCCAAAATTTCTTCACGCTTCAAAAGGCTAATTGCTGTTCTTTCAGCAAACCTATAACCAGACTTCGCTGCCGCTTCTCTCGCATTACGATTTAAGCTGTAGTAAGTGCAAAAAAGTTTCTCTTTCGCATTTAAGTTTTCTTCCATTGAGTTCTCCTTTCTTCGCTTCAAAATTCGCCTTAATTTTTGCCATGAAATTCGATTTAAAAATCGCTTTAATTTCTCACGTTTTAGCAGCGATTTTGAAGCTAATTTTTTTTACATGGGAAAAAGTCCTCCCATATATACCCCCGACAGCCGTTTTTTTCGCAGGTTTTCTGCGAATTTTTCAAAAAAACTTTTTAAAAACGCTTATATTTACAATTTAGTAATTAAATATTGCTTAATTCTTGCGAATAAGCTTAGATTTACGCAAAAAAATGTGGTCGCACATTTTTAGTACGACCACATGAAAATTTTAAGTTTTTTGATATGATTTTCAGGCTAAAATCAAGCCTTATTTAAACGATTTTTCAAGGATAGAAACGACCGCATTATGATCAATTTCGATTGGGTCAACAGTGAATAAACCACCCATTGTATCTCTTGCATTAAGAGCGTATTTTTCAAGCTCATCAAACTTCATGCCATATTCTGACATTTTGATATCGTCAACATCACAAGCCACTTTAAGAGCAGATAAAGCATCAACAAAGTCCATGCCGCAACTTGCATCTGTTTTGCCCAAAGCCTTAGCCATGTCGATGAGTCTTTGCTCGCATTTGCCAGATTTTGCGATATAAGTGTAATACTCAACGCAAATTGAAGTGAGTGCAGCGCCATGTTCGAAGTTTGAATGATAAGCACTGATTGCGTGGGCAATGCTGTGTTCACTTGTGCAGCCAGAAGTTGATTCAACCATGCCAGCGAGAGTGTTTGCAAGAGCCACGTCACCACGAGCGTCAATGTCAGAGCCGTCACTCACAGCTTTTGCCAAAGATTTACCGATAAGCTCAATCGCCTTAAGCGCATACATATCACTCATAACGTAGTTAGTGATGTTGAGGTAGCCCTCGGTGCTGTGAAAGAGTGCGTCAAAGCCTTGATACGCAGTAAGTTTTGTTGGAACAGTTAGCATGAGTTCTGGGTCAACAATTGAAAGAACTGGAAAAGTTTTTTCATAACCGAAACCGATTTTCTCGTTTGTTTCAGTTTTAGTTGTAACAGTCCAAGGGTCAGCTTCAGTGCCTGTGCCAGCAGTTGTTGTGATTGCAACGATTGGAAGTGGATCGTTTTTAACTGGCATACCTTTACCAGTGCCGCCGCTGATATAGTCCCAATAATCGCCATCGTTAGTTGCCATAACAGCAATAGCCTTAGATGCATCAATTGCACTGCCACCGCCTAAGCCGATAACAAAGTCAACACCGTTTGCTTTGCAAAAATCACTACCTTGCATAACGTGTTCCTTAATAGGGTTAGGTAAGATTTTATCAAAAACGAAGTGTTTAACACCTTGTTTTTCTAATTGTTCGATAACAGTGTCAAGATAGCCAAATTTTTTCACTGACTTTCCGTTTGTTGTCACGATAAGAGCAGTTTTACCAGGGAGAGTTTGCTCGCCCAAAGTTTTCACGCTGCCTTTTCCGAATAAAATCCTTGTTGGGATATAATAATTAAAGTTCATCAATATTTCCTCCTCAAATTTGTTTGAATTATGTTGCTATACTTATTATAGCACGCTGAAAATTCAAGTCAAGCGAAATTTGCAACAAAAATAAAAAAAGAGCGAACCAAAAAAGTCCGCTCTTTGCTATATTAATATTATAAATTCACTTTAAACACAATAGACTTAGAATCATTGCTAATCGCT
The DNA here is from genome assembly GCA_044426265.1 of Clostridia bacterium. GTDB lineage: Bacteria > Bacillota > Clostridia > Oscillospirales > Acutalibacteraceae > UBA6857. The sequence goes on along the minus strand of JAWXUR010000002.1, from coordinate 4,996 downwards.
CTAATTCTTCCCTTGTGCCTTTCTGTGACAGCTTTAGCTATCGATAAACCTATGCCATAACCGCCAGTTTCTCTAGCTCTTGAGTTATCCGCACGATAAAATCTATCAAATAATCTGCCAGTAACTTTAGGGTCAATGTAATCACAAGTGTTATAAACATCAAGGCAAATTGAACGGCCACTCTTATAAAGAGAAAGCTTAATCACGCCCTCGTCGTTGCAATATTTGATTGCATTGTCGCATAAAATACCCACAAGCTGCCTAATTTCCGCTTCGTTTCCTTTGTACCTCATATCTTGTGAAACATCTATGATAAACTCTAGGTGCTTAGATGCTGCCAAAGTTTCGAAGTTTGATGCCGCATCAAAAACTGCGTCACTGATGTTGAAATATTCGTTTGATCTGTGCTGCTCTGCCTCGTCAAGTTTTGATAAATCCACGAGGTTTTTGATGAGCTTATCCATTCTCTCTGTCTGCTTTTTAATGCTGTCAACCCATTCACTATCGCCACCGCACAGTTTTAATACGTCCGCATCGGCTGAAATGATTGCGACAGGGGTTTTGAGTTCGTGCCCTGCATCTGTGATAAATTGCTTTTGTTTTTCCATGCTCTTGAAAACTGGGGCAAGGGCTCTCTTTGAGAGCCAGTACACAGGAAAAAGAATCACAATAATGCAGATGATGCCAACAATTGAAGAAATAATTGCGAGGGTAATCGCTTCGATTAATTCATCAGAAAAGTCAATAAAAACCATCATCGCTTTGCCATCTTCTTCAACATATAAGTATCGGTAAACATCAACATAACCATATCCAACACCATCTTGACTGACTTGAGAAGCATATTCAATCGCCATTTTATCAGTGACAGCGTTGATGTTTTCCGTTGAGATATCAACCACAACATTATTTTCCACCTTAACCACGAAATAACGTGTTGAGTCTGGAGTTTCAACGCTAGTGTCAAAATCAGAAAACGGAAAAAGTCCAGCAACCCGACTTGCGATAGGTGAGATATTATCAAGTGTGCCATCATTTTCAACAATGAAATCTAATATTTCCTTAACATCGCTATCGCTTTGATAAAGATGAATAAGGTTAACTGATGTCAGCTGGCACACAACAAGAAGCGTTAAAGCAAACATTGAGATTGCAGCAAATCTTCTTTGAAGATGCTTTAGCATTTAATTTCCTCCAAAGTGTAGCCGATACCTCTAGTCGCCTTAATTTCCAAATTTGCACTTAAATTAGTGAGTTTTTTGCGAAGGTATGAGATGTACACCCAAACAACGTTGATTTCGGCTTCTGTTTCATAACCCCAAATTCTTTCCATGAATTGCTCAGTTGAAATAAGTCTATTAGGGTTACCCATGAGCATTTCAATCATTTGGAATTCTTTATTACCAAGGCGAATGCTTGAAGTGTCTGAAGAAAGCTCAAAAGTTTCCTTGTTGAGTGTGAGGTTACCCAGAGTCATAAGGTTAGGCGTAAACTCAGATTTTCTTCTTGTCACTGCTCTAATTCTTGCCAAAAGTTCGCCCATGTCAAAAGGTTTAGTTAAGTAATCATCAGCGCCCTTGTCAAGACCTAAGATTTTATCATCGATTTCAGATTTTGCCGTGAGCATGAGTACAGGCGTATCCACACCTTGTTTTCTAAGCTCGCAAAGAACTTCAATGCCGCTCATTTTAGGCATCATGATATCGAGGATAATTCCATCATAATTTTCACAAAGTCCATAATCGAGTGCATCTTGACCGTTATAAACTGGGTCTACTGAATAGTTGTTGTGCTTAAGAATAGCGCAAAGTGCTTTTGATAAATCTCTTTCATCTTCTGCAAGTAATAATCTCATAATATATATTTCCTTTCGATTTTGAAATAGATGTAAATCTCCTTTTTTTACAGCTATAACATGTTTATATTTTATAGTATGTAATAATTATACATAAAAATTATGCATTTGTAAATAGATATTATCTATTTTTCATACTATTTTGTTTATTTAAGCATATATCAAATACTTAAAAACAACAATAAAAAGCATTTATTAAACCCCAAAACTGGCAAAAAATATCGTTAAAACTCCATTTTGGGCAAAAAAAACGAACCATAACGGCTCGTCTTTTTCAAAAAAATTTTAAAAGGAGAGGGTGCAATGAAAAATCTTGGGGAAATCTTTCCTTGCTATGGTTATAGTATATAGATTAAACTTTAAAGCAAATATAAAATAACTTTCATTTTACTTTAAATTGTCGATTTATTTTGGCTTGATTTTGTTTATTTATTTTTGTTTGTTTAGTTCGATTTTTTGGTTTTAGTTTTTTGTGGTGGTACAGTTTTTTTCGGTTTACCGAAAAAAAGTCGAGTCGGTGACTCGACCGATTTGCTTGCTGTTGGTTTATCCTTGTGTATGAAAACTGAATGATTTTTCGATATCGTAGGGTCGATTCAATACAAGCAACTTAAGGGAAAAATCTCAACTAACCGTAGGAGAGGGGTTACAAAAATATTCCTCAACATATATCAAACCTAAAAGATTAGTTTTTATCAAATAAGATCTCTTAAGTTGCTTGTATTGAGATCACCCCCAACAATTTACCTATTGTAGGGACATGGCTTGCCATGTCCGCAAGTATAGCACGTACCCATTTTCGCACATTACAAAGGTCGCCCTACAATCGAAAAATATATCGAAAATTCATAAACTGGTCCGTAAAAATCGCTATCGCTCTTTTACTGTTAACGCAAATGCGATGTTGTTTTTCTTTCGTTTTGTTGTTTTGAGGACTTTATCGCTTTTTGTTAATTTGTTTTGTTTTTTTGTCGCATTTACTTTGCTTGGGTTTTGTTTTTTATTTTTTGATTGCTGGGGAGTTTCGCTTGTTGCTACAAGCGACCAAAGGCTCAGCCTTTGGAATCCGCAATTTTTCGTGAAAAATTGAGTAAAGCTTTGCTTGCTTTGTTTACTTTTTACTTTTTCTTTTTTCTTTTTAACTTTTTTTATTTTTTGCACGAAAAAAAACGAACCATAACGGCTCGTTTTTTTCAAAAAAATTTAAAAAGGAGAGGGGGTGTAAAAAAAGAATAGGGGGTTCTTTCTTTACTATGACCATAGTATATACCCACAACTTTAAACCTAACATAAAATAAGCTTCATTTTACTTTAAAATGTCGATTTAATTGGTTTTTTTGTTTAATCTCAATCTGACTGTAAACAAATTCTATCGAAAACTAAAATTACACCGATAAATTGATGCCAGCTCAGAGTTTCCCAAGTACAAAAAAAACACGAAAAAAACGAGCCTAAGCTCGCCTTTTCGTATTTTTTAAAAAGAAGAAGAAAATTGAAGATTTAAGAAAAATCTTATCTTGTTATGTGCTTATTATATATTAGTTAGTTTAAGTTAAGTATAAAATAAGCTTCATTTTACTTTAAAATGTCGCATATTTTCGATAATCTAACATTTTTCATCTTCATGCGCAACTAATAGCTTAATGAAATCGTTTAACAACAGCAATTGTTTTTCATTCAGCAATTTTAAAAGCTCTCTTGTTTGCTGCAAAACTTCATTATTCTCTTTTTTATTTGTACCGAGCAAAATATAGTCTGGCGTGGTTTCCAAAACTTCACAAATTCTTAGAATAACATCTAAACTTGGAATTGAGCGTGTTCTTTCGATATTAGACAAATACTTATCGCTAATACCACACCTTTCGCAAACTTCAAATTGAGTTAACCCCATAGACTTCCTTTTTTGCGATATACGTTTACCAATTTCTGCATAATCTAACATCATTTCACCACCTTTATGATATTATACTCTAATAGTTTTGTCAATAAAACTTATAATTAGTAGATAAATCTACTTGACATATGAATTTTTATGTGTTATAGTGTATTTATCTACTACAAGTAGTGAAAATTGGAGAAAGGTGGGATATAATGGTGCTTAGATATTTTTATTATACTGTTTAATCTTTTGATAAAAGCTAGGTGTAATTTATTATGATTTTACCTCGTTTTTTTTTGCAACATCAATTAAAATTTTAAAATAAAGGAGTGTAGACTATATGTCGACCGAATTTTTGCTTTTTATAATTTTGTTACTATTAGCTGCTATATTAGGAATTTTAAGAGGAGTACCACTTAGAAAGAATATAGATAATTTGATAGATAAATATTTTGAAAACTTTTTCTCAGAAGAAAATATTAGTAATTATCTTGAAAACTTTTTTGATCCAATTGTTCGTGATTATTTGATATTGAAAAAACATAATCCATCCGTTGTTATTCGTGCAATGCGATTTAAAAAAGCAAGCTGGGGTAATTCTAGTTATTACTGTCTAGCAGATTGTGATAAAAATCACGTTGTTTTTGTTGCTTATGATAATTATTGTTCAGCGATTAACACAGACCCAATTGGTTCTTACGATTCTTGGGAGAGTGCAAAGGAGAGCGAAGAAGAACTGCTACGTCGTTACCACTGTTTTTTATATGAATTTATAACTGGTAAAAGTTATGAAGAATGTCCAAAAGACTTTACAAACACTGATACTTATAAAACCTTTTCATTTCCATTAGCAACCAATGGCAACACTTTAAGTAGTAAATCTATCGATTCACCCTGCAAACAATTCACATTTGAAAAATATGAAAAATCCGTTGGAGGTCCTAGCAAACTTGCTAAACAAAATTACGTTCAATGGAAAAATCATATAGAATCAAAGATACTGGACGACTTAGCAGAAATGCTAAAAAAGAGATATGCTACTGAATATCCAAACTTGAGAATAAAGCGTAATGAAGATGAAATTACTTTTTATTGTCTTTAATAAAACAAAAAAGCCACTCGAACAAATGTTATCGAGTGGCTTCAGCCTGTATAAAAAGCCATTCTCGAAAAAATTCTAGAATGGCTTTTAGCTATTTTATTAAAATCGGCATAAAAATAATCAAAAACGTAAAACAGCAAGCAATTCCTCCACTTGTGAA
>JAWXUR010000031.1:0-22200 GCA_044426265.1 Clostridia bacterium | reverse complement strand
AGAACCCCATACTCGGGAACTTAAGAGATTTTCAATTAGTTTAATCGTATAATTAATTGAAAATTGAAAATGGAGAATTGAGAATTATGGGAAAAATCAAAGATTTTTTGGATTTTAACTTTTTTTGCGAAGCAAAAATTACAATCGGAGCACTGGCTCCCTTTCAAGGGAGCTGTCAGCGAAGCTGACTGAGGGTTCGACCCTTAATTTTCCATTCTCCATTCTCAATTTTCCATTATTGTTTTTTATTATTTCCTTAAGTTCCCAACTATGGGGTAGAACCCTTGCCCTACAATATTTTAATTAAACCGCATCATCTTCTGGGTTATCTGTGATAACTGCGTTAAATGCTGCAATTGCTACTTCGATCATGCTGTCATCTGGCTCTTTTGTTGTGAGTCTTTGCATGAGTAGACCTGGTGCTGCGAGAACTTTAACCACAACATTTTCGTGGCGACCAGCGTATTTGATAAATTCGTAACTAAGACCCATGATAAATGGTAAGATACTGATTTTTGCGGCAATCCACAGCATTGTTGTGTCACGAAGTTCTGGGAAAGCTAGTGAAAGCAATGAAGATATAACTACGCTAATGATTAAGACAACAAAGATGAAGCTTGTGCCGCAGCGTGGGTGAAAGCGGATTTGTTTTCTTACATTTTCAACTGTTAATTCTTCGCCGTGTTCATAGCAAAAAATCGTTTTATGTTCTGCGCCGTGGTACATAAAGGTGCGTTTGATGTCTTTCATCATCGAAACACCAGCCATGTATAAAATAAAAATAGCCATTCTGATTAGACCTTCAAGAAGCGCTCTATAGTTCACGAGAGCATCATTTGCGAGCTCATTCACCCAGTTAATTGCGATTGTTGGCAGATAAAAAAACAAACCGAAAGCGATTAACATTCCTATTGCCGAAGCAACAAACATTAACACGTTTAATACCTTTTCATTGAGGTGATCTGTGAGCCACTTATCGAGTTTTGACATTTCTTCTTCATCTTCGCCATCTGTTAAATCAACCTTATTTGCTGAAATCATAAGGCATTTATAGCCAAAAATCATTGATTCAATGAAGTTTACAACGCCACGAATTATTGGTAAACCTAGTGGTTTAAACTTGTCTTTTACGTGTTTTACTTCTAATTCTTCGAGGTCTATTTCGCCATTTCCAAGGCGGCACGCAATTGCTGCACCTTTTGGGCCTTGCATCATGATTCCCTCGAGAAGAGCTTGACCGCCAACTGAGGTTTTATGTTGAATTTTTTCTTTGTTACTCATGTTTTCTCCTTTGTTTTGTTGCTGTATTTAGATTTGATTTTTTATGTTATCGCTTTTATGCTGATTGATTTTTAATTATTTTCCGTTTTTCTTGCGGATAATATCCGCCCCTACGTGATTTTTTAATTAATTGTTTCATTTAGCTGACTTGCGGACATGGCAAGCCATGTTCCTACAATAAGAAAATTGTAGGAGCGACCTCAATACAAGCAACTTAAGCGATTTTTCTTATTTAATGGTTAATTAGTGGCGATAATTTCCACTTTGAAATGTTTAAGAATTTTCGTCCACGCTCGCCGCTGGGCGTAACTTTTGCTCGCACAAAAGTAACCAAAATGCGTTTTGTGGAGATGGGTCGATTACGGCGGACGAAATTGCAAGCAATTTGTCACACCGCACTCTCTACTCAATGAAAATTTAATGAGTTAGTTTTTTTATAGTGCTTCCTTTTGCCGAATTTTGCTGTCTAATAGTAAACAAGTTTACTATTAGCCTTATACGTCGAACCTTATCGCTTTTCCCCAACCGATGAACCATTGGTTAGTTGGGTTTAGGGTGCATTTTTCCTTAAGTCGCCAGCAAGTTTGATGTAGTTTTCTGGCGGATAATATTTTCTAATTCAAGTAAATTAGAAAACGAGAACGACAGTGAACTTTTTCGACCCAATTCACCAGTCTATCTAGCAACCACAAAAACTCGAGCAAATTAATTGCTCGGTGTAGCCGCCACCAAATAGCACAAACCAACACGGCGTGAGTGTCGAGTCGCTCGACTTAAATCGCAAAATTTTGCAAAGTAATTAAATCAAGTTTATCATACTTTGATAAAAATGTCAAAATCTCGTTTGCTATCTCTTTGTTTTGTCCTTTTGTGTCGCTTTCAATGTTGAGCGGCATGATAGGGTCATGCACACTAAGACGAAGCAAGAACCAGCCGTCAAGAGTGAAGATTCTTATGCCCTCACGATTATCATCAGCCACTTTCCACTCGGCTTTTTCGCTTGCGTACTTCTCAAGTTCGTCAATTACCTTTAAACCATAGGCTCTAAAGTCATCAATAGTGATTTTTAGACGAACTTCATCAGCTTCTGCTGGGTCTTTTAGGTTTGCGATAAGACTGTCGAGTTTTTTGTTTTCTTTTGCAAGTTGAGCAGTTTTAATCACAATCTTTGTTACAAGGTAAGCGCCATCATCTAAGAAATAGTTTTCTCTAAACGCTGCGTGACCTGAAGTTTCAATTGCAAGTGGGCAATTGATTCCATCATTTTCAAGTTTGATTTGCTCATTGATAACGTTTTTATAGCCACGCTTAAAGCGGTAATGCACACCACCTAAGTCGCCATTAATGAACTCGGTAAGTCCAGTTGATGTCACGCTGTCTGTTACGATAGTTCCGCCATCATTTCCCTCAAGAGCAATGATTGCTGCAAGAGCCACAAGGCGGTTACGATTGATTTCGTTTCCATTTTCGTCAACGCAGCCAGCTCTGTCAACGTCTGTATCGAAGATAATTCCAAGCTCTGCGCCATGTTTTATGCACGCATCACAAACGCTTTTCATAGCCTCTTTATTTTCAGGGTTTGGCACATGGTTTGGAAACATTCCATCTGGGTCGAGGAACTGACTTCCGGTTATATCCGCACCAAGCGGTGCGAGTACCTCAGTTGCATAAAATCCACCGACGCCGTTTCCTGCATCAACGAGAATTTTTTTGCCAAGCAGTGGTTGCTCATAATTTTCAGCATTAACTTCACGGCAAATCATTTCACGCAAATTTTGAGAGTATTTTTCCATGTAATTCACTTCTTCAACTTTGCCGCCGATGCTTTTTTTATCGTAATTTTCACTTGCAAACTCTGTTATTTCAGTGATATCACTTGCATCGAGTCCGCCATCTTTTGTGAAAAATTTCAAGCCATTTTTATTAAACGGGTGGTGACTAGCTGTGATTTGTACTGACGCACTTGCTCCTAAATCAACTGTTGTCATAAACATTGCAGGAGTTGAAGCGTACGAACAATCAAGCACATCAAAGCCAAAATCTGTGAGAGCGTTTATCACTTGCGCCTTAATTCTTTGAGCTGACACTCTTGAATCGTGTCCAACTGCGACTTTATCGCCAGTTTTAAGACCTTTTTTAGCGAGCCATTTGCAATAACCGATGCTCAAATCAAAAACTGCCTCATCTGTGAGTTGTACGTGCTCATTTTCAACACCTTCAACTGCTGTTCCTCTAATATCTGTTCCACTTTTTAAATGTTTATATATGTTACTCATCTTTTTCACCATGCTTTCTTAAATTTCATCAATAAGTTTTTTTGCAATCATTTCTTCAGTGATTTCAAGCAAAAATTTATACATAGGCTCAAACGCCTTAATACCTGTTTCAAGTTCGCCAAGCAGTGAGCCGTCAAACAAGATTTCAAGCTCATCGGTGGATTTTAAAAAGTAAAACTCCTTAGCGTTATAATATGGTTTTAGCTTATCTTCAATGTTTTCGCTGCCCTCTTTTTCTCGCTTGTACTGCACTGAATAACCGATAGCACCGAATTTTTCAGCGCTTGCAATTGCTTTTTTAAACTGCTTCGCTTTTTGAGGGTCTTGCAGTGTTTTTCGAAACTCTGCCATCACACCAGGGTGGCAACGGAAAAATCCCACTCCCTGAGTAAAGTCACGAGGTGAAAACTCAAACCACATACAGCTATGATAACGCCACTCATTTTTAGCACGCATAAAACGACACCACACGCAATCACGATAAAGTGTTTTGTTTTTGCTAAATCGAGTGTCACGTACGATACGTGAAACCATTTTTGTTGGGTTGAGGTTCATTTTGCTATCAATTCTTGACAGTTGGTCTGATAATTCAGCTGCAATTTGCCTTGTTGGCACTGTCGCTTTTTGTTTTAGTTCGAGTTTATGCTCTTCGTAATAGCTGCGACTATCGTTGAAACAATTTTGCGCTAATAGGAAGAGAACTTCGTTTTCATATTTCATGTTTTTTCCTTTTTGAGTGTTTTTGAGAAGAAATTGCTTATTTATGCAATTGGTATTGGGTGTTAAGTGTTCGCTATCGCTCACAATGAAAAATGAATAATGAATAATGAATAATTAAGGGTCACTTCGTTCCGGATTATAATTTTTGCTTCGCAAAAAAAATTAAAATTCAAAAAATCTTTGATTTTTCCCACAATTTTTCATTCTTCACTTTTAATTTTTCATTGTGAGCAAAGCGAACTCTATCCGCAACCACAATTTTCAATTATTAACTTGAATTCCTAGCATCACACTATTTCATCTCAAGCAATCTTTTTAATGCGAAATGTACGCTTACTTTGCTTGCGTGGAAGTTTAAGCCACCTTGCAGCCATGCTGCGTATGGTTCTCTAAGTGGTGCGTCTGCTGAAAGCTCGATTGATGAGCCTAATGTGAATGCTCCGGCTGCCATGATAACTTCGCTGTCATAGCCTGGCATTGCCCAAGGCTCTGGCACAGCGAACGAATCTATTGGTGAGCCTTGCTGAATACCTTGACAAAATGCGATTAAGTTTTCAGGTGTTTTAAGTTTAACGCTTTGAACTATGTCGCCTCTTACTGCGTCATATTTTGGCACAGATTCGAAGTCGAGTTGCTCGAAAAGCGCAGCGACGTACACCGCAGTTTTGAGTGCTTCGCCAACAATATGAGGTGCACTATAAATTCCGAGATATAACTCTCTATTTAACCCTAAAGTTGCGCCAACTTCACGTCCTAAACCTGGGGTGATTAAGCGATATGAGCAAAGGTCAACGAGTTCTTTTTTGCCTGCTATGTAGCCGCCAGTTCTTGCGATTCCAGCGCCTGCGTTTTTGATGAGTGAACCAGCCATGAGGTCAGCACCCACGTCTGTTGGCTCTTTTGTCTGTGTCCATTCACCATAGCAGTTATCAACCATCACGATTGATTTTGAGTTTGCTTTAACTATTTTAACTATCTTTTCAATCTCATCAATTGTAAGTGAAGGACGTAAGCTGTACCCTCTTGAGCGCTGAACGTACACCATTTTATAATCGTCTTGAGCAACACGTTTTGCGATTTCGTCATAGTCAACTGAGCCATCTTCTAATAGCTCAACTTGTTCGTACTCAACGCCAAAATCCATGAGCGAACCCTCGCCTTTGTTGCCTGAAATGCCGATTATGCCGTGAATTGTATCGTACGGTGTTCCTGTTACGCACAGCATTTTATCGTTAGGGCGAAGCACGCCGAAAAGTGCCACGCTAAGTGTGTGAGTTCCGCAAGTGAAGTTATGTCTAACAATGCTATCTTCAGCTCCCACTGCTTGAGCAAAAACTTTATCTAGCACTTCTCTACCTCTATCGTCATAGCCGTAACCAGTTGATTCGGCAAACATTGAGGCGCTCACATGGTTATCTATGAAAGCCTTGAGCATTTTTTGTGTATTATACTCGCTAATTGTTTCTATAAGGTCAAATTGCGGCTTGCTTATTTCGCAAGCTTTGTTTGACATACTTTGGATTTGATCACTAAAATTAAACATTTATTTCTCTTTTCAAATTCATATTATTTGTTATTTTTGATTTTTAAACTGGGAGTTTTTATCGAGGGGGCGTACTTTTTTTCGCAAAGCGAAAAAACTGTACAACCCACAAAATCATTCAAAATCGAAAAATTCTGGGTGATTAACTCCGCTGACTATGCCGATAAGCCGATGATTTTCAAAGCCGAGCTTATGATAAAACTTTTCAACATCGTCATTTAAAGCCACTAAAAACGCTTGCTTTTTATCTTTGACTATCCAATAAACTATGCTTTGCACTATCTCTTTGCCAAGACCTTGCCCTTGATAATCAGGCGAGCAAATGACACCAGTAATCAGCGCTTGAGTTTCACTTTCAGCGCTCGTTATCGCACTAGCATAAAAAACACCTTTTTTCATGTTTACGCACGCTCTTGCCATGTTGTTTTTGCGCTTAAAACCAAAATCTGAAAGCCAATAGCAAAACGCATTATGGCTAGGCTCAAACGAATCGTCTATGTTTTGTGACATCATGTCAAACACTTTTTTGTGATCGAAATAATTTGCCATTTTAACGCTCGGTTTGCTAACTGGTTCTCCGCTAAATTTTAGCATCTGTTTTGCCTTGTAATTTTCATATCGCATCATTTTGAGGATTTTTTCTTCTGCTTCAAGGCTTGTAAACTCCCTCATTTGAATAAAAATTCGAGTTTGCTCGGCATTGAATTTTTCGTTGGCGCACACTGTGATGCTCATTTCATAAACCGAAACAATGCACACAATGTTTCCATCAACAATTTCAATCCAATATTGGCTAAAATCATAATTGAAGCCATAGTTTAAAAGCTGACTTGCAATGCGCACGCCCAGTGGCTTATCTTCGCAAAATTTGAGCATTTTTTTGAGGTTTTTTTCCTCAGCAAATTTAAGCATTAGCAAAGTCCTCCGCCAAAACTTTAACGAGGTCTTCGCAGCTTTTCATGTCTGTTTTATCAGCAACGCAAGTGCCAGAGTGAATGTATCTGCATGGAAGTGACACTGTTAATGTGTGAACACCGCCAAGGCTTTTGTGAATTGCTCCAGCATCGTTTCCGCCTGCGATTGTGGTTTTGGTTTGCGCTTTGATATTATTATCTTTAGCAAGTTTCATTGCTTTTTTATATAGTGAATAATTATAAACTGTTGCACGATCCATGAAAGAAACCACTGCCCCACCGCCAAGGGTGCAAACTTGATTTTCTTCGCTTACATATGCAATATCATTTGCTGTTGTGGCTTCAATAACTATCGCATAATCTGGCTCAATTTGATGGCACGCTGCAGCAGCGCCACGAAGTCCAACTTCTTCTTGCACTAAAAACGCAAAGTTTAAATCATATTCAAGTTCACCTTGAATTAATTCCAACATCACACGGCAGCCGAATCTATCATCAAGAGCCTTACAAGCAAATTTGTTATCGCCAAATTCTTTGCAAGTGTGCAAGAAATAAGCAGCATCACCAATTTCAACAAACTCGCTCGCTTGCTCTTTTGAATCAGCACCGATATCTATATACATTTGAGAAATTTTTGGTACTTTGCCATGCTCACCACTTTCTAAAAGATGCACATGGTTAACACCAATAACTCCGAGAATTCCTTTTTCACCAACGCTAACTCTTTTTCCGCAAACAACTGCTGAATCAATTCCACCAACGCAGTCAAATTTGAGATAGCCATCATCTGTGATGTTTGTTATAATAAAGCCAACTTCGTCCATGTGGGCGCTGAGCATAACTTTGTTTTTTGCTCTTTGTTTGCCTTTTTTGAGTGCGATAACATTGCCCATATTATCAACATGAATTTCGCATTTGCCCTCAATATTTTCTATAATAAAATTTCTTACACTATCTTCTTGACCTGCAATGCCGTCATGGTAGTATATAGAATCAAGCTCTTTCATCAAACTCAGCCTCCTTTTTCATAATGAAACTATAAAATAATGTTCCAGCTGCGCTTAAATCTTTTTCACTAACAACTTCAACAGCTGTGTGCATATTTCTTAGCGGTATTGAAAGAAGAGCAGTTTTCACTCCTGCGCCAGCGATTGAAATCTCATCGGCATTAGTTCCAGTTCTTCCTGGCATAACATCATGTTGATATTTCAAACCATATTCTTTGCAAAGCTCAACTAATTCTTTGCCCAATTTTCTATCTAAAACAGGACTAATTCCAATTGACACGCCGCCACCGAGTTTTATTGTTTCATCTGCCTTGCAGTTGTTATTATATCCAAAGCCGACATCAATAGCTATTGCATAATCTGGCTCTAAGCCGTACAGAGCAGTTTTTGCACCTCTACAGCCAACTTCTTCTTGCGAAGAAAACACAATAGTAACTTTGCAATGCTTAAGCTCATCATAAAAGTGAGGTAACATTTGAACTATTGCCGCCATTGCTGATCTATCATCAAGAGCTGGTGAAGTTAATTTATCGCCAAGAAGACTGCTTAAATAAGAATTTAAAATCACTCGATCGCCAATTTCAACTAACTTCTCACTTTGAGCTTTATCATAGCCTATATCGATTGCCATTTTGTTCGCTTTTAAAGTTTTATCTGAATCATCACTTAAATGCGGAGGAACTGAGCAGACAATTCCATATAAATATTCTTTACCACGCACAATAACTTCACTACCAACCAAAACTCGCTCGTCAATTCCGCCGAGTTTATCAAACAAGATGAAGCCTTTTTCATCAATGCCACGCACAATTAAACCAACTTGGTCAATATGGGCATCAATCAAGATGTGAGGTCCTTTGCCCTCTGGGTTTATTTGCCCAACAAGGCTGCCGAGCTTTGTTGTTTTCATGGTTATATATGGCGAAACGTATTTAGCAATATAGTTGCAAGCATCAAACTCATCGCCAGCAGTAGCCGATAAACATGTGAATATTTCGCATAAATCTTTTAGTTTCATTTTTTGCCCTCCTAAAAGTTTAAAAATTGGTTTTTATAATTAAAACATTAATCATTATATTATAACTCTTTTATAAAGAAAAAGTCAAGGAAAATGCAAGTGTTTTTGCTCTTTAAACGTGATTTTTAGGGTTTTATTTTTTTAAATTTATGTAAGCGCTAATTTATCGGTTTTTTTGCTCACGTTTGAGCTGTTTTAGCATAATATATAATGACTAGCCAATAAAATTGACTAGAACATAAAGGAGGAATTTATTTAAATGAATAATTATAGAAATTGCCACGATTACGACTATCGTGACGAGTGTCGCAGACCTATTTTTGAAAATGATTATTGCACTCAAAGAGAAAGTTATTCTTGCTGTGAAAGCCACGATAATGATGATTATGACTTCGGCCCTAACCCAGTGGTTTTAGATCTTGATAACATAACAATGTCAAACAAAACTTTTCGCACAAGCATTTGGACTGGAGAGTCAATGCAAGCGGTTGTGATGTGCGTTGAGCCTTGCGCATTTAGTGGCGTGATGTGCCTTGAAGATGCTGATTGGTTTATTGATGTTGTGAGCGGTGAACTCAAAATTGAGCTTGGCAAATATCGTGATGATTTATGCTATTGCAAAACAGTTAAGGCTGGCTGCTCAATCTTTATTCCTGCTGGCACATGGGTGAAAGCTGGAAATCCAAGCAAAACAAAGCCGCTCAAACTTCTTGAATTTTATTCATCTGCACAGTTCCCTCGTGGCACTGTTGATTGCACAAAAGAAGAAGCAGAAGCACGCTTTAATCGTGGCAGAAACTAATAATAGTACACACTAAAAAACGCTAAAAACGCCCACAAGCTCAATTTGCTTGTGGGCGTTTTGATGTTAATTTGCAATGCTTACAAAAGTTTCATACGTTGCAAAAGATATTGAGTTATAAAGCACTAGCACATCTGTCACGCCATATTCAGCCATGAGATCACTTGTGCTAAGATTTAAATAACGATAGTCAATCATGATGATTTTTGAATAATCGTTGGTTAAAAATGGGGTGAAACAGTGGGCGAAAGAGTCTTTAATCACAAGCAAAACTTTATCGTTATCTAAGTCAGTTTCTATGGTTGTGATTGCATTGTTGCCATTTAGATAATAGGTGTATTTATCCTTAGTTTCGAGGGCTGTTTGATCGTACATTGTGTTGAAAATTTCGCCGTCGAGATTATATTCAACCTTGACTTCATTGTCGCTGTTATAAGCATACATCTCGTCTGGTTTAGTGAAAAAGTCGTTGACTTTTGAATACACAGTACCATAAAACCGCTCGTCAATTTTTATGAAATCATCTTCAATTTGCGTTAAACCAACTTGTTCAGCTAGTTCTTGATACGCTAAAAACGCACCATTTAATGTCCAGTGGTGATCAGTTTTATAATAGATATAATCATCTGAATTTTCTTTGAGAGTGGCGGTCACATCAACGAAGCTTTCGCCAGCAACTGCCTTGATACCATCAATTAAACCTTGTTCATCAAATCCCTCGGCGTACATGGGAAGCTTGTCACTCATCACGTAACTTGTTGTTGGAGCGATTAACACGCTGATGTTTTTATCTTCATTTTGATTCAAAAATTTTTCCAAGGCGGCAAGATTTTGAGCGATGATTTTTTCGTCTACATCTTGATCGGTGTGCCTTTCGATTAAGAAATCATCAACAAAATAAACACCATTTATGTCGCTTTTGCCCAAGGCTCTTTCGGCTAGGGTTTTGAGAGAAATCCAAGTGTCACGAAAGGCGAAGTGATCGCTTAAATAGACTTCTAAATCTTCGCCAAACTCGCCAGAAATTAAGGTATCTATTGAAAGAGATGGAAAGGCTTGAAGCACCCTGTTTTCAGTGTCGCTGATTGATGACTTAGGCAGCAAGATTGTCAAGCCACTTAGCATTATTATCAAAGATAAAAAGGTGGCTATTGTGATTTTAATTTTCATAATAATTCCCCCTAAAATCTAAAATACAAAAATGGATTGTAGCTCGCACTGATTAAATATGCCACGCTTAAAATAAAGGTTAGCATGATTAAAACAACAGCGATTGGATATAGTTTATCATTGAGTTTTGCAAAAATTTTCTTTGGCAGTGGTGTTGCGGCAAAAATCAAAATAGCTATCATGAATATGTTTGAAATTAGGGTGTAAAGTGAGCTATTATCATAAACTGCGTTGCCATTTAAGCCAAACATTGATTTGAGGTACACGCCCATTTGTCCCAAGTCTTCAACGAAGAAAATCACCCAGCTAATGCCAACTAAAATCAAGGTGTAAGCGTGAGCGAGTACGGCAGGAAGCTTTGACAAAAACTTGTTAAGAACTAACTTTTCAATGATTAAAAGCACACCAAAATACACGCCCCAAACAACGAAGTTCCAGCTTGCGCCATGCCAAAAACCAGTGAGAAGCCACACAACGCTGATGTTGATTATCTGCCTTTTCACGCTGCAACGATTGCCACCAAGTGGAATATAAACGTACTCTTTAAACCAAGTGCCAAGGCTGATGTGCCATCTGCGCCAAAACTCGGTTACGCTGCGGCTGATGTAAGGGTAATTGAAGTTTTCCAAGAATGTGAAACCAAACATTTTTCCAAGACCGATAGCCATGTCAGAATAGCCTGAAAAGTCAAAATAAATTTGAAATGAAATCGCAATAACGCCAATCCACGCTGTGAGAACTGGCAAAGTTTCAAACTCCATAGCGGAAATTTCGCTCCATAAAAAGCCGATATTATTGGCAAGAAGCACCTTTTTTGCAAGGCCACACACAAAACGCTTGATGCCAATTTCAAAGCTTGTTGCGGTTTCTTTGCGGTGTACAAGTTGCTGCGCAACTGTTTTATATTGAACGATCGGTCCAGCAATAAGTTGCGGAAAAAGGGCAACGTACGCACCAAAAGAGATGATGCTTTTTTGTGCTTGAGCTTGTCCTCGATAGATGTCAATGGTATATGACATTGTTTGGAAAGTGTAAAACGAGATGCCGATTGGCAGACGTAAATCCATGAGCGGAATTTCTAAGCCAAAAAGAGCGTTGAAATTGCCGAGCATGAAGTCGCCATATTTGAAAAAGCCGAGCAAAGCAAGGTTTATTACCACTGATAAAATCAGATGAAAGCGTGCTTTTTTGTCGTTGTCTATTTCTTTATATTGCCGCACCTTTTTGCCGTTATAAAAATCGACCAAGGTTGAAAAAATCATTAGCCCAACATAAATAGGCTCGCCCCAAGCGTAAAAGATTAGGCTTAGGATAAACAAAGTTAGGTTTCGGATTTTTTTTGGTGAGATGTAATATAGTAATAGGGTTAGTGGGAAGAATATTAGTAAGAAGAATGTGCTGCTAAAGACCATGGTGCACCTCCTTTTGAATTGAGAATTGAGAGTTGAGAATTGAGAATTATTTATATCGGGACATGCTTGCCACGTCCGCAAGTTAGCACTAACCCAACCTCGGACACGGCAAGCCGTGTCCCTACAATAGGTGAATTGTAAGGGCGACTTCAATGCAAGTAGCTTAAGGTTTTTTTAGGCTTTAATCTTTTTTGCGAAGCAAAAATTACAATCGGAGCGAATGCGACCCTTAATTTTCCATTCTCAATTCTCAATTTTTAATTATTACTTCCTTAAGTACCGAGTATGGGTTAGAATCCTTGCCATACGCTATAATGAACGGTGGTTGGGGTGTGCATTTTTGGCGGTTAACCGCCAAAAATTGTACTAAAAAAACGCAGCAAAAGAAATATCAATTTTCTCTTGCTGCGCTTTGTCAATTAAATTTAGTTAGATTGTTAATTGACCGAAATTAGCCTAATAATGCTGCATTGATGATTGCTTCAACTTCGTCCATTTGAGCTGTGATGTTTGCGAGTTGAGCGTCGTCATCTGTGAGAGTGTCGTCGATTGTTCCGAGAACTAATAAGAAAGCATAGTTGTCGATAACGATAACTCTTGATGCGTTTGATTTGATCAAGTTTGTTGGGTATTGCATCATGTCTGAAACTAAGTTTTCACGATAAGCGTTAAGAGCTGCAACAACTGCATCGATGTTGCCGTCAGTTACTTCGATACCGATGAAAAGATCGTTTTGAACTGAAATCATTGGCATTTGAATGATATATTCTGCTGCAAGGCTGAGGTCAAGACCGAAAAGTGCTTCTGCATTTTCAGCTGGAACGTCACCAGTTGCTGCATAAAATTCGCCGAAATAATCAACTACACCTTGGTGTGCTGCTGAGAGTAAGCCTGAAGCTGCTGCTTCATCTTCAACTACTTGTGTTGTCTGTGTTGTTTCAGTTTGTGCATCACCAGTTGATGCGAAGAACATGAAGTAAGCGCCAACGCCGATAACTACTAATGCTAATACGATTGCAATAATTTTTTTCATTTTTTCTGTTTCCTTTTCATATATTATTTTTACACAAAATTTGGTTCTTATTTGAAGCCTAACTACTTCTTCAAATTTTCAAAACCAAGCTGACAAAAATCAATTCTATCAACACTTGTATTATATATGTTCATTATATTTTGCCCTTGTTAGCTAAATTAATAATATGTAAATAAAGAAAAAGTCGAACTGTTTAATTATTGTTCATTGTTAGTTAACTTAAATTTAATTAAAATCGCCGTTAATTTCTTGATTTAATTTAAACTTTTTTCGTTTTTTACACATCAACAACTATAAAAGAGCCAATGTCTGTGAGCTTTAAATCTTCAATAAAATCAAACTCACACCCATGTAAACTCAAAAAAACTTTGATTTTTTCAAAGTCTTTATGCTCTCTTATATCGCCCAAAAACAGCACCTTGTTTTCCTCAATCAAACCGTTTGCTCCTCCAATGAAGCCATAATCATGCCCCTTTAGCTTAACATCTCCTTTTGAAATGAGAAGAGTTTCAATCGAATTAGCTTTTGTGATTTTTGCAATGTTTTCATCATCTGTTATGATTGCATTTTTCGCAATTGAAACGATTGAGCAATTTGCATATCCTTGTTTTGTTTGAATTTCAATGAGATTGTTTTGCTTGATTTTTTGTTTTAATGTGCTGTCAATATGATTGTGATTGCCAACGACAAACTTGCCAACAATCGAAAAATTCAGCAAGGTATCATTTGGGTAAGGCATTTTTAAACTTGATTTTGTTAAATCAAATTCAATGTTTTCTCGTTTTAATTCTGCGATTAACTCTGTTTGAGTTTTTTCAACAATCATTGTGCCATCTGGCAATTTAATCACGCTTAAATCTGCATGATTTTTCGTTTGTACGCTTAAATTTTCATTATCACGCACGATCAAAAGCTCAAAACCGAGGGTCTTGAGCTTGTCTTTTATTTTTTCATCGCAATTTCCAATGATGATTTTTTGCTTTGACTTGTTTATCATAACACAAGCGCCTCAAACGCTTCTCTAATCGTTTTAACGCAAACAACTTCAATCTTTTTCTTTGTACGTGCTGAAACTGATTTAAAATTGTTGCTTGGAATGATGCACTTATTAAAGCCCAATCTTGCGGCTTCACGTATTCTTTGCTCACAGTGAGAAACTCCTCGAATTTCACCAGCGAGTCCAATCTCACCAAAAGCTATAACATCATCACGAAGTGCATAATCTTTAAGAGAAGAAACTAGCGCCATAACTATGCTTAAATCAAGCGCTGTTTCATTGAGCTTCATGCCACCAACTATATTAATATAAACATCGTTATTGCTAAAATAATAACCAGCTCTTTTTTCTAAAACTGCGATAAGCATTGAAAGTCTGTTGTGATCAAAGCCGTTTGACACTCGTCTAGGATTGCCGAAAGCCGTTGCCGTCACTAAGCCTTGAATTTCTGCGAGTAGTGGTCTTGTACCCTCCATAACGCACGCTACACATGAGCCTGGGGTGTTTTTTGGTCTGCCAGAAATCATGATTTCTGATGGATTTTTCACTTCTTCCAAGCCTGTGTCATGCATTTCAAAAACGCCTATTTCATTTGTTGAGCCGTAACGATTTTTCACTGCTCTAAGGATTCTAAAAGAGAGGTTTCTCTCGCCCTCAAAATATAGCACAGCATCAACAATATGCTCTAACACCTTAGGGCCTGCGATGTTTCCATCTTTATTAACATGACCGACAACAATTGTTGGAATGCACAGCGATTTTGCCGTACGCATTAAAAGGTTTGCTGACTCTCTCACTTGAGCCACGCACCCTGGCGATGATGATAACTCGGTGTAATTCATGGTTTGAATTGAGTCGATTATCACAAGTGATGGCTTTGTTTCTTTGATATGTTCGCTGATTTGCTGAACATCAGTTTCACAAAGCAAAAACAAATTATCCGTTTTAACTTTTAATCTATCTGCACGTAGTTTGATTTGATTATATGACTCCTCGCCAGACACATATAAAATGGTGTGATGCGAGCCGATTTGTTGGCAAATTTGCAGCAGTATTGTTGACTTGCCGATTCCAGGGTCACCACTGAGCAGCACGAAAGAACCTTTAACAATTCCGCCACCTAACACTCTGTCGAGTTCGGCTAAACCTGTTTTATATCTAATTTCATTATCTGGTTCAATGTTACTTAGTTGATATGACGACATTGACTGCGGCGAAAAACTTGATTTTTTCTTACCTGTTGCCACTTCTCTAATTTGCTCATTAAGCGTTGCCCATGAGGCACACTCTGGGCATTTCCCAAGCCAGCGAGAAGTTTCATATCCACATTCACTGCACACAAATATTGTTTTTGATTTTCCTGCCATTTTTATCTCCAATCACCGC
Organism: Clostridia bacterium; assembly: GCA_044426265.1. GTDB lineage: Bacteria > Bacillota > Clostridia > Oscillospirales > Acutalibacteraceae > UBA6857. The sequence goes on along the minus strand of JAWXUR010000031.1, from coordinate 6,641 downwards.
AATTTAGTTATATAGCTTAAAAAGCGACTTCTATTTTTTATTCTATGTTATCAACACTACTCAAATAATCGACAATTCCACTAACTATCGCTGCCGACATTTGCTGTTGGTACTCTTCATCATTTAACTTTTCGGCTTCTTCTTCATTTGATAAAAAGCCGCATTCAACCATCACCGCTGGGGTTATTGCATTATAAAGCAAATAAATTTCTGTGCCGCTTTGCTTAATCTCCCTTGTGTTATCCTCTTGAAGAGATGTCACAATTGAATCTTGCAAAAACTGTGCTATTATTGCGCTTTGCTCTGTGTTTCCTGAATAAAACACTTGAGCTCCGCTATATTGACTTTCTTCATAATAATTTTGGTGAATGCTTAAAAATATACTGTTGGGATAACTTGTCATTATCGCCATTCTATTATGAATGTCCGAAACTTTCTTTTGTGAAATTGTGGTACTTGAAAAATCATAAATTAGATAATCTCCCTCACGCACCAAAATAGTTTCGAAGCCTAAAAGCTTAAACATTGCATCGACTTTGAGCGCTATGCTTAAATTTATATCTTTTTCCAAAATTCCGCTCGCACTTTGCGTACCGCCATCTTCGCCACCATGCCCAGCATCAATAATGATCACTGGAAGCTCCTCACTCGCACTTGCCATTGTGTTAACATAATATAAATCCAAGGCAAACACCATGCACACTGCCATCATTGCAACCATGGTACACGTCACAAACTGCTTAAAACTAAACGATATATATAATTTTCTTTTCATTTTATCACCCATTTAATGTTTATGGTTATAAAGGGCAAAAAATGAATGATTTTTTGTTTTTGCTGTTGTACAAGGTGAGTTTTACCTCTAACTTAAATTTAATATCTAAATTTTTAATTTTGAGGTAAGCGTAGCGACGTACGAAAAAAAGTTTGCACTTTCTAATAATGTTTTGTTTATTATTAGTATAGCAAGTTTTGAGCTTAATTGCAAGAGTGAAATTGATTTAAAACGGCAAAAAACCACAAGCCTTAGCCTATGGTTTTCTCATTTGAATTTTATTTTTCACTTAAGCCACTTCGCTAGTTGACTCATTTCTGAGATCTGTGAAAAGCAAAGAAATGCACCAGATAGCCGCTAAAGCAATAACAGTATAAATTATTCTGCTGATGATAGCGTCTTGTCCGCCGAAAATCCATGCAACGAGGTCAAATTGAAAAAGACCAACTAATCCCCAGTTAACTCCGCCAACAATTGTGAGCGCTAAAGCAATTTTGTCTAACATATAAAATCAACTCCTTTTGTTTTTATTATGGGGATTTTTTTGGAGTTTATACATTGATAGACAAAGTTTTTTTGTTAAATATCTATTGTGCAAATTCCATTTTCAAAACTTATTCTTATATTTAAGTGTATAAATTGGAATTTTCATTGCTTTAATGTGTTATATCTTGCTAAAAAAACAAAATAATCAATATTTTAACAATAAATATCTTGACATTTTATTGTTTTTCTTGTATCTTATATATTATAGATAGTTTAATCAATTTAATTTAAAGGAGTAACATAATAATGAAAAATCATATCAAATCAATTGGGGTAGTGCTTAGTGTGCTTATTTTATTTTTAATCGGAGTGGGTCTTGGTGCTCGCCATGAAATTAACATAACTGTTAGTGGTGATGTTGAAATGGACGGAGGTTTAAGTGCATTTACAGCAGACTCAGCTACTCAAGAAACAACAGTGGCAACAACTTATGCCGCAACAGCCGCAGATTCATCTGTTGACACAAATGTTGAAACAGACACAAGCGCTGATGAAACTATTAGCTCTGCAGCTCTTCCATCAACAACAGAGGAAATCGTTGCAAAATATAATGAGTTAGTAAACAAGCTCAAAACCGAAGATTACGTTACAGCTGTTAAAGAACAAACAGTTGACGTTCAAGTGACAGACTGCTCAGTTTCAATGGCAACAAGCCTTATTAACACCGCAGTAACTGCAGTTATCGCAGCTGATAACTGGACTCAAACATTCACCGATGGCGTAGCTTCAGACGGCTCACTTTTATATGATCTCACTTATCCAGCTGGTCGTGAGGCTTGCCTTGAACCAGAAGGCATTGAAAGTGCAACTTGCGTGGCAAACGATGATGGCGGTTACACAATCACTTTAGATTTTTACGGTGAAACATTAGACTTTGACGGCACAACTTCAACTCCAGCTATCACTTATAATGAAATGGTGCTTGACCCAATCAACCTTGCAACTTTTGAAATTCCTGGTGTAACAATTTCGAGCGCACAAATGCAATATTCAGGCACTCAAATCATCATTGAAGTTAACAGTGATGAGCAAATCACTTATCAATATGCTTATCTTCCAATGGGTGGAACTGGTGTTGCTACTATTACTATTTTCAGTCCATCTGTAACTCTTGATGGTTATGCTGAAACTGATTTCACTTTTACTTATGAATAAATAAAACTTAATAAATTTAAGGCAGTTGGATATTTTTCCAGCTGCCTTTTTTTGCAATTTAAAGCAGCTCAAAAACTGTCGTTGTCTGTGTCTTTTTAATCTGCTAAGTTAGTCCGCAAAAATCGCTTCGCTGTTTTGCTACTAACGCAAATGCGATATCGTTTTCCTTTAACATTGCTGTTTAGGAAACGATATCGCATTTTGTTAGTTTGTTTTATTTTGTCGCATTTGCTTTAATTTTCCATTCTCAATTCTCAATTTACTTGGGGGTGTTTCGCTTGCTGCTGCAAGCGCCTTAAGGCTCTGCCTTAAGAATCCGCAATTTTTCGTGAAAAATTGAGTAAAGCTTTGCTTGATTGTTTCTTTTTAGTTTTTTCTTTTCTTATAAGCTGCAAGCGTCATGGTCATGTGCGTCAACAATCTTACCAACAATTGGCTCTGGGTCAATACCTTGACGTACATAATAATCAGCAATAGCCGCCTTAATAGATTGCTCAGCCAAAACAGAACAATGCAATTTAACAGCAGGAAGCCCATCAAGAGCCTCAACAACAGCCTTATTAGTAAGCTTAAGTGCTTCACTGATAGGTTGTCCTTTAATCATATCTGTAGCAATTGAACTAGTCGCAATCGCACTAGCACAACCATATGTTTTAAACTTAACATCTTTGATTATCTCATCTTCAATAAGCAAATACATCTTCATGATGTCGCCGCATTTTGCGTTGCCAATTTCGCCTATTCCATTTGCATTTTCAATCTCACCAACATTATGTGGTGTTGCGAAATGCTCCATTACTAAATCACTATATTGCATTTTAAATACTCCTTAAATCTCATTGTATTTTTATATTTATATGTTAGTTGATTTTTTCGCCCTTCATGATTTTCTCCCAAAGTGGTGACATATCACGAAGTCTTTCAATTATCGGTGGAAGTTTTTCCAAGATATATTCAATTTCTTCCATTGTGTTATTTTCACCAATAGATAATCTCAAAGAACCATGAGCGACCTCATGTTTGAGTCCAAGTGCAAGCAGTACGTGGCTAGGATCAAGTGAACCTGAGGTGCACGCTGAACCGCTTGAGCTGCAAATGCCCTGAAAATCAAGCATCAAAAGCAAGCTCTCGCCCTCAACGCCCTCAAAGCACATGCTAAAGTTACCTGGAAGTCTATTTGATTTATCACCATTAATTCTTGAGTGCGAAATCTCGCTTGCACCCTCGAAAAGTCTATCTCTCATTGCGCTAACTTTTTCATGGTTTTTCGCCATGTTTTCATTCATTTCAGTGATTGCAACACCTAAACCAACGATTGCAGCAACATTTTCAGTGCCAGCACGTCTGCCACTTTCTTGCGCTCCACCCTCGATAAGGTTAGGCAAACGAAGACCTTTTTTGCAATAAAGCGCCCCTATTCCCTTTGGTGCATGAAGTTTATGCCCACTAAGTGAGAGCATATCTATGTTTTGCGCTTTCACGTCAATTGCAACGTGACCAACAGCTTGAACAGCGTCAGTGTGGAAAAGAACCTTGTTTTCTTTGCAAATTTCACCTATTTCAGTGATAGGTTGAAGTGTGCCAATTTCATTATTAGCATACATTATTGTTACAAGACAAGTTTTATCTGTGATTGCATTTTTCACGTCCTCGGCTTTAACGATTCCGTCTGCGCCAACTGGCACATAAGTCACTTCGAAACCTTGCCTTGCAAGTACATTCAAAGTGTGAAGCACAGCATGATGCTCAATTGTTGAAGTTATGATGTGATTTTTTCCCTTTTTCAAGCCCAAAGCTGCTGCACCTTTAATCGCCCAGTTATCAGCTTCTGAACCGCCAGAAGTGAAGTAAATTTCTTTTTCTGTGCAATTAAGAACATCAGCCACTTCTTGGCGAGCCTTAGTTATTGCACGGTGAGCAGTTTGTCCAAAAGCATAAATGCTTGATGGGTTTGCGTATTGCTCTAACATATATGGAATCATTGCATCAACAACGTTTTTACTTACAGCTGTTGTTGCAGCGTTATCTGCATAAACAAATTTCATTTTTTAAATCTCCTGTTCACTTTTATTTATATTTACAAGTTTACGTTTTGCCAAGTCGTCAAGCGTGATATGCTGAACAACATCATTGACCGCTTCATACATTTTAGCCCAAATAAACGAGGTCACGCAGTCGCAATAATTTTCGCAGCAATCGCTATTTTCAACACAAGCCGAAGGAGCTAAGCTTCCCTCTGTTGCAATGAGAATTTGCTCAACTGTGATCACTTCAGGCTCTTGCGTTAACAAGTAACCGCCCTTTGCGCCACGTATACTCTTAACTAAATTATGCTTGCTAAGCAAATTAATAATCTGTTCGAGATATTTTTCAGATAGGTTTTCCCTAGCTGCAATATCCTTTATGCTAACACAACCATCTTTGCCATAAACAGCTAAGTCGGTCATGATTCTTAGTCCGTATTTGCCCTTAGTAGAAATTTTCATTGCTGTCCTCCTAACTTTTAGTGCTAGTTTAGTTTTGCTCGGCTTGTTTTTGGCGTACATCGCTTCGCTTACCCAAAACTTTAAATTCGCACTAAAACTTTTATTTCCTACTGCTTAACTAGTATATCACTTTTTTTAATTCATAGCAAGAGAATATGAATTAAAACTTTCACAAATAATTATGTCCTTTTTAGTGAAAATTATACAAAAATACAGTTCAAAGCTTATATAATCAGCTTTTTTGTAAATATGTACATTTTAATATTAATTTTTGGATAAAAAGCCAACATTAACAACTAAATAACAACAAAAAAATTGCTATGTAAATCAAGTGTAAATTGTGGTGTAAATTATGGTTAAAAGGTTTAAAAAGGCTTGACTTTTATGCTTTATTACTGTAAATTTAGCTTATTAATTGCATTGTTGTCAATGTTACAACAGTAAATTTTAAAACAACAAACTCAAATGAAAGAGGTAAAAAAATGAAAAAAGAAATTAAATCAATTGCTATTGTTCTTAGCGTGTTAATCGTGTTTTTAGCTGGCGTTGGTCTTGGCACTAATAAAGGTGTTAATGTTAATATTGGCGGTAGCTTTGATGTTAACAACAGTGGCAGCGATAGCTCAGCAGAGCAAACAACAGTTGCAACAACTGAGGCAACAACTCAAAGCACAACTGCAGCTCAAGCTGACGCAGACGAAGAAGAGCAAACAACTGCTGCAGATTCATCAAGTGAAGAAACAACAACTGAGGCTGCTGCAACTTCAACTCTTCCATCAACAACAGAAGAAATCGTTGCAAAATATAATGAAGTTATAAACAATCTTAAAGCTGAAACTTATGTTCAAATCGATAAGGTTCAAGATATTGAAGTTAACATCACAGACTGCTCAATCTCACTTGCAACAAGCCTTATTGACGCAGCAATCGGCGCTGTTATGGCTCCTGACACTTGGAACAGAACTTTCACAGATGGTGTAACAGATGATGGGTACACTCTCGATGGTCAAACTTATCCAGCTGATCAAGAGTGCATTCTCGAAGCAGCTGGCGTTGAAAGTGCAACTTGCACCGAAAACGCAGACGGCACTTACACACTTGAAATTGCTTTCATTTCTGAAAACTTAAAATTTGATGGCACAACTTCAACTCCTGAAATGACTTATAACGAGCAAGCATTAGACCCAATCAACCTTGCAACTTTTGAAATTCCAGGAATCACAATCACTGAAGCTGACATGAACTATCCTGATTCAACAATTTGTGCAACAATCAATGCAGATGGAAAAATCATTGAGCAAATTGTTCATTTGCCAATGGACGGCTCAGGCACTGGCTCAATCTCATTTTTCAGTCCAACAGTAACTCTTGATGGTTACGCTGACACTACTTTTACTTTTTCTTATTAAGGTTAATTTAGTTAAAATAACAAAGCTAAAGCAGTTAGATTTTTTCTGACTGCTTTTTTTATGTTAAAAAAAACGCAGGGCAATGGCTCTGCCCTTGCTATGTTGGGTTTCGTGATTTCACGAAACAAAAACCGCCAAATTTCAAAAAAACGCAGGGGCGACCTCAATGCAAGCAACTTAAGGGTTTTTATTTAATAAAATTTAATTTTTAGTTTTGCTATATATGTTGAGAAATATTTTTGTAACCGTAGGGGAGGGGTTCTACTCCTC
>JAWXUR010000130.1:0-4131 GCA_044426265.1 Clostridia bacterium | reverse complement strand
ACCCTCGGCGGGGGTTTCTTGATTTTGCCAAAGGCAAAACAAAGCAATTTAGCCATCACGAAAAAACTATAAATAAACGCTTAAGTTGCTTGTATTGGGCACGACCCCTGTGTCGTGCCGACGTTGGTGTTTCGTGAAATCACGAAACCCAACATGGCAAGGGCAGAGCCCTTGCCCTACACTGCGAAATCACGAAACCCAACATTGGAACGGTCAAGACCGTTCCCTACGTTTTTCAAAAAAAATTGTAGAAATTTGCGGACAACCTCAAGGGTTGTCCCTACATGAGAAATTAAATTTTCCCACGTAGGGTCGATTCACGAATCGACCGAAATTCAATTAAATCAAACCTTTTTAGATCCAAACCGACACCATTCACGTAAACAACAGATATCACATTGTGGGCGGCGTGCAACGCAAACGGCTCTGCCGTGAAGTACATTTCTGTGGCAATAATCGTTGCTTTTATCTGGTGGCAAGATTTTTTTGAGTTCTAGTTCAACTTTTTTTGGGTCTTTGGTTTTGACGAAGCCGAGCAGATTTGAAATGCGAATTAGGTGAGTGTCTGCCACTACAGCTGGTTGTTTGTAGATGTCGCCCATGATTAAGTTGGCGGTTTTTCTGCCGATGCCCGAAAGGGTGATTAAATCGTCTAGGTTATCTGGAAATTTTCCACCGAAATCGTCACGAATTTGTTTGGCTAGAGTTACTATATCGTTTGCTTTTGCTCTGTAGAAGCCACAAGAATAGATTAATTTTTCTACGTCTTTTACATCTGCGTTGCAATAATCTTCTAGGGTTGGATATTTTTGAAATAGCCGTGGGGTTACTTTGTTGACTCTTTCGTCTGTACATTGGGCTGATAGTCTTGTTGCGATAAGCAGTTCTAGGGGGTTGCTGGCGATTAGGGAGCAGATTGCATCTGGGTATTCTTTTTCGAGAGCGGCTACGCATAGAGCGGCTTTTTGTTTTTTTGTCATTTTATTTTCCTTTTTTTAAAATCATTTGTTAGTGTAGGGGTGACCTGTGGTCGCCAGAAAATTTCATCAAACCTACTGGCGACCACAGGTCGCCCCTACATTTTTTAAAAAACTCAAAACATTGTAGGGGGTGACCCCTGTGTCGTGCCGAAGTTGAGATTTACTCACAAACATCAAAACAAAGCGAATTACGTCGCCAATGAAAAAGATATTGTTGAGCAATTCCCTCAATGCCTTTTGTACACGCTGGCAAACCATCAGGATAAAGTTCACTCATGATTTTTTTAACCCAAACATCGATTGGGAAAGCATCGACTTTGTAAAACCCAAAAAGTGCCACACATGCTGCAACTTTCGGGCCAACACCTTTGATTTTCATTAGTGTTTGTTCGGTTTCTTGAAGGCTCATGTTTTCAATTTCGCTTAAATCAATTTCGCCACTTGCAATTTTTTGGGCAGCGTCCAAAATGTATTTGCCACGAAAACCTGATTTAATGATGCCGATTTCGTCCAAAGTTAAACTTGCGATTTTCTCGGCAGTTGGGAAGCTGTACGCCCCATTAGCGATTTTTTCGCCAAAATTTTCACAAAGGCTGTTGATGATTTTCATAATTCTTGGAATGTTGTTGTTTTGCGAGATGATGAAAGAGCAAAGTGTTTCCCATTTATCTTGCTTCAAAATTCTAATTCCATAAAATTCCTCAGTGGCATTTTTTAGGTGTACGTCAGATTTAAGCGTTTGGCAAATTTCGTGATAGTTTGTGTTTAAATCGAAATATTCACACCATTCACTTTCAAATTTTTCTTTGCTTGTGTTTTTAAAAATCAACTCGTTTTTCGTTTGTTGTACGCTTAAAACTTCACCTTTGACCACGGCTTGCATAATGCCGTCAGCGGTTTCGCTCCATCTGAATGCTTGACCACACAGCACGGTGGTTTTCAGGTCAAAACATTTTATGTCTTTTACTATTAAATCTTCGTCTTTTATTTCAATTTTCATATCTTCACCTTAATTTACAATTTGTTAACAAATCTGATTTTGACACTTTTTTAACGTTTTTTTGATGTTTTTTATCAGTTTTTTTCATTATATGTTATATTAATCCTAAAAGCAATGGATTTTAGAAAAAATTCAATTTTTTGATGCCCTGTTATTTTGCAAAAACACTTGCATGAATGATATTTGTGTGGTACAATTGAAAGTGAGATATTTTACTCTTTATCGCCTTGGTGAAATTTGTATATCAAAAGTTCGTTTTTGCGGTATATGAGCAAATATCGGCTAAATTTTTAAAATTACAACTACTTAACAGTAAAAATAACTATTAGAAAAGGAGGTTTTTTATGGAATCATTTGAAGACTTATGGGCGCTGGTAAAAGAATATATAAAAGCCAATGTAACAGAAGTTGCTTTTAAGATTTGGATCAATCCAATCGAGTTTGTTGCACTCAAAGATGACGTTGTAACATTAACTGTAAACGACTTTAAGAAAAAAATTATTTTAGATAAGTTCTATCATCTCGTTGTCGAAGCTTTTGAAAATGTACTGGGTTTTCCAGTTGAAATCGAAATTATTTCTCAAAAAGAAGAAATACTCGAAAATGAAAATGAAGAGAAAAAAGACAACAACGTAAATGAATATAGCTATACTTTTGATAATTTCATCATCGGCTCATCAAATAAGTTCGCACACGCTGCTGCTTTAAACGTTGCCAACAATCCTGGCAAGGCGTACAATCCACTTTTTATATACGGACATTCTGGACTTGGTAAAACACATCTACTTTCAGCTATTATGAATGAAATTAAATCAAGAAATCCAAAAGCCGATATAATTTACACAAGTGGTGAACACTTCACTAACGAACTTATTTACCATATCGGTAATCACAACACCCATACTTTCCATGAAAAATACAGAAACACAGACGTTCTCTTAGTCGATGATATTCAATTCATCGCCAAAACTGAAACAACTCAAGAAGAATTCTTCCATACATTCAACGCACTCAACAACTCAGGCAAACAAATCGTACTAACTTCAGATAGACCACCAAAAGAAATGATGACTCTCGAAGAAAGACTCAGAACTCGTTTCGAAAGTGGACTCATCGCCGACGTACAACCGCCATCACTTGAAACAAGAATGGCAATCGTTAAAAAGAAATCAATCGATTTAAACATCGATCTCAACGATGAAATCATTCAGTTCATCGCAGAAAACATCAAACGTAACGTAAGACAACTAGAAGGCACAGTTAAAAAAATCAAAGCTGTTTACGATGTTGAAGGCATCAAGCCAAACGTAGCAATTGCAAGAAAAGCAATCTCTGATATTAACAATTCAGACGAGCCACCACCAGTAACAGTTGAAAAAATCATCAAAGAAGTTTCAAGAGCCCTAGACGTCAACGCAAACGACATCAGATCCGGCAAAAGAAACGCAGACATCTCCCACGCACGCCAAGTTTCAATTTATATTGTTAACGAAATCACAGATCTTTCACTAAAAGCCATAGGTAACGAGTTCGGTCAAAAACACTACACCACAGTAATCTACGCACTAAACCAAATGAAAGAAAAAATAGAAAACAACATAAACCTAAGAAACACAATAGACGACATAATAAAAAACATAAACGACGACTAATCGAGCTGCCTCGACACGCACGCCGGATTAGATTGTTCTATTTGGCAGCGGATACGCCGAGCAGTCGACAACGTCGACACGACCGCCGAATTAATTTGCTATATTTGGCAGCGGCTACACCGAGCAAGAAAATTGCTCGAGTTTGGGTGGTTTTGAGATAGTTTTGCTAAATCGAGCCGAAACGTCAAGCTGTCGCTTGCTGTTTCTAAACGAGCTTTTTGGTTTGATATTTATTGAAAAAATATTTTTGTAACCGTAGGAGCGGATATCATCCGCCCGAGAAACGGCAGAAAAATCAACCAACACGCAAACGCAAAAACGATAACACAAAACCAAAAAAAAACTAAAAGAAAAACAACAAACCAAAAATCCACCACCAAACCCAAAAAAATCCACCGCAGTGCGAGAGGATTTTCAAGGACACTTCCTTGAATGCTTTTTTGTTTTACTTTTTTTCATAAAAAAAGTAAATGCCATTTTTTTGGTTACTTTTTTTGGG
>JAWXUR010000129.1:0-4175 GCA_044426265.1 Clostridia bacterium | reverse complement strand
AAGCCATGTCCCTACGTTGTGAGTGATGATTTTCCATTAAGTTCCCAACTATGGGGGTTTCCTACAATATAAAAATTCTCACACATATTCGCTAACATCAAAATCGTCATCATCAGGATAATAATCCCAGCCGTCATAATAATTTCCGCCAGTTTTTTCTTCGTGTGGAATTTCTTCGATAACCTCGAATTTTTTGCCAGACATCCAAAGTGATGGAGTTATTCTAATAGTGTACCCACAACCAGACGGAGTGAGCCATTCATGTGCTGGAGCTTCTGGCAAACCAAACCGAGCGAGGATAGTCATAATAACACCGCCATGAGTTATAAGGGCGATATTATCCGAATCTGTTTTGAGCATACCCTCAATGATTTTTGAAAAGCCAGTGCAAATTCTTCTTGAAAATTCCTCATGACTTTCGCCAAAAGGAGGTTTAACATCAGCCACACCAGCGAGCCAAGGCTCAAAATATGGTTGGTTTTTTGTGAGCTGTTCAGCGCTCATGCCCTCGAATGAACCAAAGTTATATTCAATCATGTCATCAATTGGAACTGGTTCAAGGTTAGGATAGATAATTTTTGCAGTTTCAGTGCAGCGAGAAAGCGGTGAAGAAAAAACAAAGTCAACCTCAGGATAAATAAAGTTAGCCTTAGCTTGCATAACTTGCTCTTTTCCCATCTCGCTAAGCGGTGTATCAGTATGCCCACAATAGATAGCATCAACATTAGCTTGAGTTAAGCCATGTCGAATTAAATGTATTTTATAAGTTTTCATGTAAAAATATTCCTTTCAAAGACTATGTAAAAAATATTACAGTCCAAAAAAATGTAGTTAGTATACTATTATACTGCATTTTTAAAAATATTTCAATAATTTAATTGAAATTTTCTTGATTTAACGCTATAATTAAGATAATGTCGTGTTGATTTTCAATCAAAAATATTTTTTAATATCGTAAGGGCGACCTGAGGTCGCCAGAAAATCACATCAAACCTACTGGCGACCACAGGTCGCCCCTACAATAAGCAAATTGTAGGGACATGGCTTGCCATGTCCGCAAGTATAGTGCAAACCCCGTTTCGGACATGGCAAGCCATGTCCCTACAGTGTGAGCAAAGCGAACTGTACAACACAAAAAAGGAGGAAATTATGCTGCATTTAATAACTGGCGAAAAAGGCACAGGTAAAACTGAATATGCATATGAAATATTATCGCAAATCGTGCAAAATGAAGAAAAGGGCGTTTTGATTGTGCCAAAACACTTCACCTTTGACTCGGATAAGGGAGTTTTGCATAAACTCGGACCTCAAAAAGCGAGCGAAGTTGAGGTGCTAAGTTTCACTCGTCTTGCAGACACAGTGCTTAAAACTTACGCTGGAATCCATAAACCGCTGCTGCCACAAGGGGCAAAAAGCGTTTATATGGCGCTGGCACTGAAAAATGTTAAGCATGAGCTTAGAGTTTTTCAAAAGCAAAAAAACGAAATCGCTTTGGTGGACATGATGCTCGAAATTATCGACGAGTTTAAAACCGAGGTCGTGGATTTAGATGCTCTTCGTGAAATTACTGGGGAAATCACCGATAATTCTTTAAGAGAAAAACTCGAGGGGATTTTGCTCGTTAATGACACCTATGACGCAATCATTGAAAACAGCTTTTTCGACACAACAAAACTCATGACAAGGATTTTCGAAATTCTTTTGGATAAAGACTTTTTCAAGGGCAAAACCATTGCAATCGATGGGTTTTACACCTTTTCGCAGCAAGAATTAAACCTCATTATGCTAATGATTAAACAGGCAAAAGATGTCTATATCACCCTTTGCACTGATGAGATGTACTCGGTTAATCAGCTCTCGCCTTTTAATATAGCAAATGAAACTGCGAAACAGCTTAAACATATCGCAGATAAAGAGGGTGCGAGCGTACAGCTGAAAAAAATGCAAACTCAAAATCACCAAACAAACGAAGTTTTGCAAGTGGTGACGAAGAATTTGTACGACTTAAACGCTCAAGTGCATGAAACTTCTTCGAAAGCTTGCACAGTTGCAAGCTTAAGTTCGCTTAGCCTTGAGTGCGACTATGTAGCGAGTCAAATTCGCCAAAAAGTTATGTTTGACGGCTACAGATACCGTGAAATCATGGTGGTTTTTCGTGATGCAACCATGTATGACGAGCATATCAAGCAAGCTTTTAAAAAATATGAAATTCCAATTTTTGATGATAAACGTCAACCGATAATGGCGCAACCACTCATTCTTGCGCTTAGCAATCTGCTCGCAATTTGTGGCGGTTCGTTTAGCACTGACTATATTTTTAGATACCTCAAAACTGGTGTGACAAAATTCACAAACGATCAAATCTTCGACCTTGAAAATTATGTTTTCATGTGGGATATTGACGGCAAAATGTGGCAAGACCGATTCGTTGAAAACATCAAAGGTTTTGGCAGCACAAACACTCAAAGCTCAATTGAGCGGCTTGAAGCTTTAAACGAAGTGCGTTTTGAGCTCATTTCTCCAATTCAAAAGCTTAAAGAAGATATGAAAGATAAAACAGGCAAGCAAATTGCCTCATTAGTTTACGCCTTTTTGATTGAAAATGGCTTTGATGAAAGCCTAAAATCATACGCATTAGAGCTTGTGAAAGACGGCAAAACCGAGCTTGCACAAGAGCAAGAACAAGTGTGGGATTTGCTCATGGAAATCCTTGACGAACTCGCAATGAGCCTTGATCAAAACGCTGTTTCATCGAAGATGTTTAGCGAACTTTTCACTTTGGTTGTTGCGAGCAAAAGTTTGGGCAACTTGCCTGATGGCTTTGATCAAGTGATGGTTTGCGATGCTCAAAGGGCAGTTATTAAAAAAGCAAAATGCGTTTTTGTTTTGGGCTTAAATGATGGAATTTTTCCAAAAGTTAGCGCACAAGAAGGCTTTTTAAAAGATAGTGAAAGATTAAAACTTAATTCTTACATTCAAAGCAAGGGTTTTGAAATTGAAAAGCAAGTGCAAAGGCGAGCTCATGAGGAGCGTTTTTTGATGCAAAGCGTTTTTGCAAGTGCAAGCGAGCAGCTTCATTTGTCGTACGCTTCAAGCGGTGCTAAGGGCGAAAAACTTCAAAAATCGAGCGTGATTTCAAAAGTGATTGAAGTTTTGCCAAACGCACCATATAAAAACGTTGGTGAAAATGACGTAATCGATTTTGCAAGCACTGAAAAATCAGCCTTTGAGGCTTATGGAAAACTTTATGGCTCAAACAACCCTAAGTTTGCCGCCTTGCACGAATATTTTCAAAAACGACCTGAATATAAAGGCAGAATTCAAAGCATCGCAAGGGCGCACGCCAAGGCGACGTACAGTTTTGAAAACCCTTCGGTTTCCAAAACGCTCTTTGGAAAAAATATGTTCATGTCCGCCTCACGTATCGAGGACTATAACAAATGCCAATTCATGTATTTTTGCAAGTTTGGTGTTGGTGCAAAGCCGAGAAGAAAAGCAAAGTTTGACCCTATGCAAAGCGGTACGGTGGTGCACTGGGTGCTTGAAAAAATGCTCATGCACTATAAACAAAAAACGTTTATGGAAAAATCAAACGAGCAGTTAAAAACGAAAATCAAACTATATTTAGATGAATATGTAACGCTTTACATGGGCGGCTTAGACGGCAAAGATGCACGCTTTAACTATTTATATAATAGAATGCAAAAAACGCTTGAGGATTTATTTTTAAGATTAAAAATTGAATTTGAACAAAGTGAGTTTGAGCCGTGGAAATACGAACTTGAAATCACCAAAAATGGGGAAGTTAAACCTTTCAAAGTGCAATTAGATGATGGCTACGTTGAACTTGGCGGCATTGTTGACAGAGTTGATAAGATGGACGTTGAGGGCAAGAGATATATAAGAGTTGTGGATTATAAAACAGGCTCAAAAGAGTTTGAACTGTGCGAAGTTCTTCATGGTCTTAATATGCAAATGCTGCTTTATCTCATGGCGATTTGGAAGAGTGAGGAAAAAGAATATAAAGACAGCGTACCGGCAGGGATTTTGTATTTCCCAGCAAGAAGTGAAATGTATAGCGCCAAACGTGGCGAAGATGATGATAAAAAACTCGATAACCGACTAAAAGCAAATTGCAAGATGAACGGCATGATTTTAGATGATGAAACTGTTAT
>JAWXUR010000128.1:0-4216 GCA_044426265.1 Clostridia bacterium | reverse complement strand
CCAAACGAAATTTGTTGTTTTCATTAAAATATGCGTTAAACCCTGGGACGTCAAGGATGCCGTCCCCTACAAATTAACGCTCAAAAAACCCTAATCAACACGCTTGGGTTTCCCCTCCCGAAGAACGGCAACAAACCCACCCACCACATCAACATAAAATCGATAACAAAAAACCAAAAAAATTCGCCGTTTTCATAAAAATACACGTTAAACCCTGGGACGTCAAGGATGCCGTCCCCTACAAATTAACGCTCAAAAATCTCTAATCAACACGCTTGACCTGCGGTCGCCAATCTTTTTTTTTCGAAGCCAAAAAAATTATAATCCGGAACGAAGTGACCCTTAATTTTTCATTCTTCATTCTTCATTTTTCATTGCGAACGCAGTGAGCTTTTCCCCCAAACTTCACTTTTTGCAAAAAATCGCCGGAAAACACCAAAAAACAATGCAAATAAAGTTTTTAAAAAGTTTTCCACATAAGAACGTGGAAAACTAGCAAAACTTTTATGTATCAAATGATACAGTTTTCGACAAATTTCGCTTAAATACTTGACACTTTTCGTCATCTGTGGTACTATTAATGTAACTAGATGTGGAAACTCCACATAATCAACAAAAGATTTGCTAATTTTTCCAATATATTAGTCAATATGATGTTGAAAGATTTTTGAAGACTAAAAACCATAAGTATAGATAAAAGCTTATATTTTCTATAAAAACGAAGAAAACTGTAACAATTTCAACAGAAATTAGATATGTTGAAAACTTATTAAAAACTTGAAAGGTGATTTTTAAAGCTGTGGTTTAAATCAAGCCAAAAGTGATGAAAAATTACATGGTTATATAAATGAAAACTTACTTTAATGAAAATTTAAAAGATAATATAGAAAACTCCGTTAGTAAAGTTGGAAGAATGAGAATTTTTCATTTTTCTCTTAAACCTAAAACTGTGATTATTTTGTTTGGTGCTCTCATTGTTGTGCTTGGCGGTTTGTCCGTTGCGGCTGTTTTAAATGATGATGAAAACATTTTAAGCACCGCCGCTTCAACCGACACATCAGAAGTTGAAAGCACATACACAGCACAAGTTGAAGACATCAGCGATGAGGTGCTGCTAATGTTAACTGATGACGAGCAAGATGATATCCACTTGTTAATCATTTTCACGATTGATACGCAGTCTAATCATTTAAGTTTCAATTTCTTGCAAGCTGATGAAATAGTGAGTCTGGAAAGCGAAACAATGAGCCTTCAAAGTTATTATTCAACTTATGGCATGACTCAATTAATTTCAGCGATTAAAGAAACCACTGGTGATGAGATTGAACGCTATGTTACAATAACAGAAGCTGGCGTGGCTGGTCTTGTTGATTTGGTTGGTGAAAATAAAGTTAGTGTTATTGATGACATTTCATATAATTATAATGGTATCAACTATATTTTCTCTGAGGGTGAGCAAACCTTAACTTCGGATATGCTCACTAAATACGTATTATATTTAAGCGAGTTAGAACAAGAAGCAGAAAGCGAGTTAGTTGAAATCGTTTCGATTTATACTGATGCATTTTTTGAAAAATACACAGTTGAAGATGGTTATGATGCAATCGTGAAACTTGTTTCAACCAACATTTCAGCATATGACATTATGGAGCAAAAAACAGCTTTAGAAGCTTTCTTTTATGGAGAGAACGAACTTCAAATAACAATTGAAACCATAAACGATTAAAACATTTCCAAGCCAAAACAATCCGAACCAGCCTAAAATTCACAAAATTTCACTTTATGCTTCGTTATCCTCCTAGGAAAACGCCCGTTTGCCGTCGTCATCTGCCTTGCCTAAAGCAAAATTTTGTGAATTTTAGGTCGCAGATTTTTTATTATCTTTTTGCGCTGCATAGCTAGTCAAGACAGCGAAGTAATGCTTCCGCCTTACGAACTGGCTGGGCGATGCTAGGTGGTGCAAAAAGTTAACAAAAAACCAGTTCGTATTATTTTGGCTTGGCTAGCCAGAGAATAATAATCCGAACCAGCCTAAAATCAATAATTTTCATCACCTAACTTCGTTATCCTCATCACCAATCGTGCGATTGCTTTCTTCGTCTGCCTTGTTATGCAATAAAAATTATTAATTTTAGGTCGCAGATTTTTTATTATCTTTTTGCGCTGCATAGCTAGGCAAGACAGTGAAGCAATGCTTCCGCCTTGCGAGCTGGCTTAACGACGCTAGGTGGTGCAAAAAGTTAATAAAAAACTGGTTCGGTTTATTATTCTCTGGCTAAGTTAAGCGCAATAAAAAAATTAAACGCAAATCCTTGGGCAATTGCGGAGCACTTGTGCTCCATGTACGCCCCAAAAAGTGAAAAATCAACCACCGAGCTAATGAATTAACTTAGCTCGGTGGTTTTTTGACGGAAAAATATGTTTGAAATAAAATAAAAATAAATCTTGATATGTAAAAAAATATATGTTATACTTAGTGTGATACATTGATTTATCGACAAAGATGAAAAAATGCATAATATTTAATTGTATATAAACTCAAAGGAGAGTAAATTAAAATGTTTAAAATTCAAACACTCAATTCAATTTCAAACGAAATTAACAAAGCACTCGATGCTCAAAACTTCAGCATCGCAAACGAAGTTGACTCACCAGATGGCATCATCTTGAGAAGTTTCAACATGCACGACATGGAGCTCGATTCTAACCTCAAAGCTATCGCTCGTGCTGGCGCTGGCGTGAACAACATTCCTGTTGATTCTTGCACTGAAAAAGGTATCGTTGTGTTTAACTCACCAGGCGCTAACGCAAATGCAGTTAAAGAATTAGTTCTTTGCACAATGCTCATGGCAACTAGAAACGTACTCGAGAGCATCGCTTGGACAAATAGCCTTAGTGGTGGTGGCGATAGCGTTGTTAAAGACGTTGAAAAAGGCAAGGGCGCATTTGTTGGCCACGAACTTAAAGGAAAAACTATCGGTATCATCGGACTTGGTGCTATCGGCTCAAAACTCGCAGACACTTGCCTTGCACTCGGTATGCAAGTTGTTGGCTGCGACCCATATCTCACTGTACCAACTGCTCTTGGACTTTCAAGCTCAATCAAAGTTGTTGCAAGTGAAAAAGAAGTTATCAAAGATGCGGACTTCATTTCTGTACACGTTCCACTCACCGCTGAAACTAGAGATAAGTTTAATGATGAATTTATCGCTAATTGCAAAGAGGGCGTTATCATCTTAAATATGTCAAGAGCTGAACTTGCTGACGCTGAGGCAATCAAAGCCGGCATCGCAAGCGGAAAAATCGCAAAATACGTTGTTGACTTCCCAACAGACAACCTCATCGGCGAAAAAAATGTTATCCTCACTCCTCACCTTGCTTCTGGCACATATGAGGCAGAAGATAACTGCGCAATCATGGCATCTCAAGAGCTTCGTGACTACCTTATCAATGGTAACATCACAAACTCTGTTAATTTCCCTGCTTGCACGCTCGGCGATCTTTCAACAACAGCAAGACTTTGTGTAATTCACAAAAACCAACCAACAATCATCAATCAAATAACTGGTCAAGTTTCTGAAAATCACATCAATATCGACAACATGATCAGCAAAAATCGTGGCGAATATGCCTACACAATGCTTGACATCTGTGAGGTTATGAGTGATGAGATGACAGCCAACCTTAGCAAAATCGACGGCGTTGTTTCTCTTCGTGAGATTGTTAAATAAGAAATTTTTCAAGATAAAATTTTTAAGAGAAAATCATTAATTTGGTTTTCTCTTTTTTTCGTACATTTTTTTGCGTAAACGCAAAAAAAGCGAAGAAATCAACAAATCGTAGGGACAACCCCAATGCAAGCAACTTAAGGTTTTTTATTTAATAAAATTTAATTTTTAGTCTTGCTATATATGTTGAGAAATATTTTTGTAACCGTAGGGGAGGGGTTCTACTCCTCCTTGTTTCTCATTTTTGCAATTTCTTTGATTATGCAATGGTTTTGGTTTTATGTTATCGTTTTTGCGTTTGCGTAGCGGTTGATTTTTCTGCCGTTCTTGCGTTTGTTGTTGTGGATAAATTTCGCTTTGTTTTTTTGTTTGTTGATGCGGTTGGTGCAGTTTCTGCTGCCGCAGGGGCGTTACGTTTTTTTGCTTGCCCAAAAAAAGTAACCAAAAAAATGGCATTTTCTTTTTTTCTGGAAAAAAAGAAAAACAAA
>JAWXUR010000127.1:0-4233 GCA_044426265.1 Clostridia bacterium | reverse complement strand
AGTGGACATTTTTGCGTAAGAAACCCTCGGCGGGGGTTTCTTGATTTTGCCAAAGGCAAAACAAAGCAATTTAGCCATCACGAAAAAACTATAAATAAACGCTTAAGTTGCTTGTATTGGGCACGACCCCTGTGTCGTGCCGATGTTGGTGTTTCGTGGCACACGAAACAAAAAACCACAAATTTAAAAATATTGCGTAGGGGAGGGGTTTCCCCCATAGTTGGGAACTTAAGAGATTTCACTGTAGGGACATGGCTTGCCATGTCCGAGGCTGGGTTTGTACTAACTTGCGGACATGGCAAGCCATGTCCCTACGATAGGTAAATTGTAGGGGCGAGCTGTGCTCGCCAGTAAGTTTGATGTAATTTTCTGGCGAGCACAGCACGCCCCTACACTAATAAATAATAAAAATCTTTTAAAACAAAACAAAAACAAAAACAAAAACAGGAGGAAAAACTCATGGAGAAAAACGACAAAGGCTTGGTCTTGGTCGGCAACGAACTTAAGCAAGTCACAAAAGCACAGCGTTTTCAGCAGTGGTGCTATGGTGCATCAGAACCACTAATTTTGAAATATGCAGACTTCATGCTCAGATCCGAAAGACGAAAAAAGATGTACGTTAAACAAAGCAAACCTCGTGCCCTGCCATCAGGAATTATCATTTCAACCGAGGCGGCTTGCAGATTTGTTGACTTCATTTATGGGCAAAAAATCGAAAACATGACCGCTCGCATGGCGGTGACAAAATGCGTATGCCAAACTGCGCTCAAAAGATGCAGAGAGCCTGAAAAAAAGGATATGGCGCTTTTATATATCGCAGATATGTATACCACACTAAAACACACAGGAATTAAGGAAAAATTCGAGCTCATCGAAACTGCCGAAGAAGCAAAGGCAATGCTTAGATATTTTGACGATTGCGGACTCATGCACAACGTTCTTTATTGCCACGCAAGCGGAAAATGGACGTTTGTTATGTGCAACTGTGACGACGAAATTTGCGTTCCATTTCGCAGTTACATGGCTGGCAGAAGCGAAGAGATGTCCGCTGGGCCTGAAATTATTTCGTTTGATAAAGATAAATGTGTAGGCGCTGAAAAATGCGGAAAATGCCTTGAACGCTGCATTCTTCAAGCGTGTAGTAAAAACGAAAAAGGTGAAATTGAAGTTGACATCAAAAAATGCCTTGGTTGTGGTTTGTGCGTTAGTACTTGCGAGGGCGAAGCTCGCAGTTTGCGTGTTAGAACTAATTATAAACACGAAGATGTGCTTACAACTAAGATTTTACTTGGTATGGATTATTCTGGGGTTGAGAATATGCGGTAAAAAAGCAACTTAAACAGTTTTAATTTAAAAAACTAATCTAATTGCTTTGATATATGTTGGGAAATATTTTTGTAACCGTAGAGGAGGGGTTCTACTCCTCCTTGTTTCCCATTTTTGCAATTTCATTGATTATGTAATGGTTTGGGTTTTGTGTTATCGTTTTTGCGTTTGCGTAGCGTGTTGATTTTTCTGCCGTTCTTGAACCCTCCGTCACGAACAAGTTCGTGCCACCTCCCTCGAGAGGGAGGCTATTTTGGTTATCGATTATAATTTGTGGTTGTTGGAAATTTTCGGTTTATATTTACTTTTGTTGATGTTTTTAGTCACGTTTCTGCTGCCGCAGGGGCGTTACGTTTTTTTGCTTGCCCAAAAAAAGTAACCAAAAAAATGGCATTTTCTTTTTTTCTGGAAAAAAAGAAAAACAAAAAAAGCATTCAAGGAAGTATCCTTGAAAATCCTCTCGCACTGCGGTGGCTTTCTTTAGGGTTGGTACTGGATTTTTGGTTTGTTGTTTTTCTTTGGCTTTTTTGTTTTTTAACTCGATTTTTTTAATTATTACTCTATTTTCTCTTAAGTTGCTTGCGTTGGGGGAAAACCCTCATACTCGGGAACTTAAGAATTTTACTGTAGGGACAACCCTTGCCATGTCCCTCGTATAGGCAAATTGTAGGGGCGAGCTGTGCTCGCCAGTAAGTTTGATGTAATTTTCTGGCGAGCACAGCTCGCCCCCTGCACTATAATAAACAACATGAAAAATCCTTAAGTTCCCAACTATGGGGAAACCCCTCCCTTGGTTTCGAGGAAATTCGGTGTAATTTTATATGGGTTTCGTATTGTACGAAAAAACAAAAGCAGCAATCTCTTTCGAAATTACTGCTGATTTTTAAAATGAAATTGCTACGCAATGAAACAATGCTACGCATTATGAAATGTTACTGCGTAACATGAAATTAAATCCTTATGCACCGCAGTGCATTTCATTCACGAAGTGAATTTCATGCCGAAGGCATTTCACCCGAACGCAGTGAGGATTTAATTAAAAAAACCTAGATACTTTCGTATCTAGGTTTTTTTATGGTCGAGGCGACAGGACTTGAACCTGCGGCATCTTGGTCCCAAACCAAGCACTCTACCAAACTGAGCTACGCCTCGTTGCCATTAATGTTTGCGGTTATCACCACAACGCTAAATTAGTATACAACAAAATCTCATTGTTGTCAATACTTTTTTACTTTTTTTTTGAAAAAGTTATTCTTTATTTTTATTGTAACATTTTAATCAAAATATGGCGATATAGCACTCTTAAAGTTTTCCATGCATTTTACAAAGAACAAGGAAAACTTTTTTGATTTTTTCGTTGCTTGAATTAAAAAAGTATGCTATACTATATTATTATATATAAAAATTTTGCAAATTAACTTTTTATTATTGAAAGGATTTAAAATAAATGGAAAATATTCAAAACACAAACGAAACTCAAGAAACAGTGGCGCAGCCTGTACAAAAAAAAGAGAAAATCTTGAGCTGCATTCAGCCATCAGGCATTCCAACTCTTGGAAACTACCTCGGCGCTCTTAAAAACTTCAAACTTCTCAGCGAAGAAAATGATTGCGCTTTCGCTGTTGCAGATTTGCACGCTATAACTGTACGTCAAGACCCTGCAAAACTTCGCAAGCAAACAATGGAAGTTTTCGCTCTTCTTTTGGCGATTGGCATTGACCCTGAAAAAAGCGTTGTTTTTGTTCAAAGTCAAGTTCCAGCCCATGCTCAACTCGGTTGGGTTCTCAATTGCTACACTGGCTTTGGCGAAATGTCACGCATGACTCAATTTAAAGATAAATCGGCATCTCATTCAGATAATATCAACGTTGGTTTGTTTTCTTATCCAGTGCTTATGGCGGCTGATATCTTGCTTTATCAAGCAGATAAAGTGCCAGTTGGCGAGGATCAAAAGCAGCATTTGGAAATCACTCGTGACATCGCAAGCCGTTTCAATGGAATTTATGGCAAAACTTTCACAGTTCCAGCGCCTTACATCGGCAAAACTGGCGCTCGTGTGATGTCGCTCACTGACCCAACAAAGAAGATGAGCAAATCTGACCCTAACCCAAAAAGTTTCATCAGCGTGTTTGACCCACCAGCAACAATCATGAAGAAAATAAAAAGCGCTGTCACAGACTCTGAAGGTCGTGTTTATAATGGCGAGGACAAAGACGGCATCAACAATTTGATGGGCATTTATTCTTGCTGCACTGGCAAAACTTTGGACGAAATCGAAGCAGAATTTGAGGGTAAAGGCTATGGCGATTTCAAAGTTGCTGTTGCTGAAGCAGTTATTGCTGAACTCACCCCAGTTCGTGAAAAATATGAGATGTACATGAAAGACACAAAAATGCTTAAAGAGTTAGCAGCACAAGGCGCTCAAAAAGCATCACGCATTGCTGAACGTACACTCAACAAAGTTATGAAAAAATGTGGCTTCATGCAAAATAATTGATTTTAGGTGTACAATTTTTGGCTTCGCCAAAAATGCCCTGTCCCCAATTCATGCGTGTTGATCATGAAAAAATCTCGATTTTTTCTGCGTAGGGGACGGCTTCCCAGACGTCCCAAGGAACGAGAACAAAACTATAAATCACATCATTTTACAATCGATAACAAAAAACCAAACGAAATTCGCTGTTTTCATTAAAATATGCGTTAAACCCTGGGACGTCAAGGATGCCGTCCCCTACAAATTAATGCTCAAAAATCTCTAATCAACACGCATGGTAGAACCTCATAGTCAGGAACTTAAGGAATGTAGGGGAACGACCCCTGTGTCGTTCCGCTGTTCGGTTTCGTGATTTCACGAAACAAAAACCACCATGTTTAAGAAAACACGAATAAATCCCAACTTCGGCACGA
>JAWXUR010000030.1:0-22764 GCA_044426265.1 Clostridia bacterium | reverse complement strand
ACTCTTAACATCAATCACAATACGAAACAGTGTTACTTCTATTGGTGGGAGTGCATTTAGAAGTTGCACAAGCTTAACATCAATCACAATACCAAATAGTGTTAATTCGATTGGTTACAACGTATTTGAAAATTGCTCAAGCTTAACATCAATCACAATACCAAATAGTGTTACTTCTATTGGTGAGTATGCATTTAGTTGCACAAGCTTAACCTCAATTACAATACCAAATAGTGTTACTTCGATTGGTAAGTCTGCATTTAGTAGTTGTTGGAGATTAACCTTAATCACAATACCAAATAGTGTTACTTCTATTGATAGTTATACATTTAAAAATTGCACAAGCTTAACATCAATCACAATACCAAATAGTGTTACTTCTATTTGTTATGGTGCATTTAGTGGTTGCACAAGCTTAACATCAATAAAAACATCTTTGTCGTATAAATATTTCGAAGGAACACCTTATTATGAAGAAATGAAGCAAGAAGAAATGAAGCAAAAAGAAATTCAAATAACAACCAGCAACAATCTCTGTGGCTGCTACATCGCAACCTCAATCTACGGCTCATATAACTGCCCACAAGTATGGACACTTCGCCGTTTTAGAGATGAAATACTTTATTCAACATGGCTCGGCTCAAAATTCGTGAAATTTTATTATGCCACAAGTCCAACATTAGTAAAATATTTCGGCGAAAGCACAATATTCAAAATGACATTCACAACACCACTAAATAAATTAGTTGAATATCTAAACAAAAAAGGTTTATCAGATTTAGAGTATGAAGATAAATAAAAAAATAAAAAATTGCGCTTTGATTGAGGTGCAATTTTTTTGCGTACAAAACTAACGCAAATTATTAAAATCTGTTACTAAAGAACTTGTCAGCGAGCTATTAAACAAAGGCAAGGTTAGACTTGATAATTGCTACAGCGCTAAGACTGGTAAAACTTATGACTGTATGGTTATGATTGATGATGATGGTGGTGACTTTGTTGGATTTAGGGTTGAGTTTTTGAGGAAATCAAAGAAATTTTGTTGATTTATTTGTATTTATGTTGTATAATATTTGTACGTAAAATTAATATTTGATGCAAGATATCCTCTTAGGTCATAATAATATTACGATGAAATACTTTTTCAATATAACATATCAAATATGCCGCAGGTAATAGGCGGCATTATCGAAGAGATTATAGGACTTGAAAAGATAAAGCATAGGAGTAGGAATAGAAAATGAATTTATCAGAAAATATATGCAATTTAATCGATATTATGCCTTGTGCAGCAATGGTATATAATATAGAAGAAAATCGTGTAGTATTTTGTAATGATATTACACAAAATGAATTGGATATTCATATTGGGGCAACAAGTAAAGACGTTGACGATATAATACACAATATGAACCTAGGCGATGAGATGTATGCAACATTGAAATCTAAATTAGCAAAAATGAAAAAATGTGAATATAAGAATGTTTTCATCTCTACAAAACATGATGAAATACGCCAAATGGATTTGAATGTCAGTTATGTCGACGATAAAAACAATAGTATATATATACTGCTCTCACGCAGCAAAAATGAAGTTGAACTTATGGAACAACAAAAATTATATCATGATTCTATTTCTAGTGCATCTTATTCATATCCATTTTATCTTGATGTAAAAGCGAAACGTATTCAGCTTTTTGACCCAGAATTAGAAAAATACAACATGGCTATGACAATGGAAAATTTTCCTGATACAGTTATAAAATCAGGATATATTTATGAAGATGATATAGATGCGTATTTAGAAACGATCGATAGAATGTATAAAGGCAAACCACCAGAAGGATCTTTTAGATTTTATGATCCTAAAGGAGAGCTTTTAACATACACAGTTAACTATGTGGTGCATAGAGATGAATTAGGTGAGCCAATAGAAGTTTCTGGAGATTTTATAATTCAATCTGAAACGAAGATGAAAGCTATGCATGAAATGTACAATGATGAAAATGCAAAACCACAACAAAAAGTAGTGCTTGCACATCAAATTAAAGCTCATTTTTTCTTCAATACACTTAATACTATAAGTGCACTTTGCAAACAAGACGCTATAAAAGCTGATAATGCAATAAGGACTTTTGCAACATATATGCGTTCTTATATGCACTTGATAAGTGAAGATCAAAATATAGAATTCCAGCAAGAACTTTTATTGGTGAAAAGTACTTTAGAAATAGAAAAATTACGCTTTTCAGATAGCTTCACTTATGAATTTGATTTACAAGAAACAGATTTTGAAATACCACCACTTACAATACAACCGATAGTAGAAAATGCATTGCTGCATGGTCTTAGAAGAACTGGTAAGCATGGTCATTTGAAAATTTCATCATATCAAGAAGATAAAGTGATAAAAATAAGTGTACAAGATAATGGTTTGGGTTTTCATACATCTGTATTAGAAAAAAGTAAGTCTATAGGTTTGAGAAATCTTACAAAAAGACTTGAACTTATGGTAGATGGAAGTGTAACAATCAACAGCACCATTGGAAAAGGTACAGAGGTTGTCATAAAAATCCCAGTGTCTGATAATAATTGACACCAATCTGCTAAACTAGCAAATGAATTATTGCCACTTCAAATGCGCCTAATCCAAACAATAAAACATCACCAAAAAGCACTTCTTTCAAAAAAAAGAGGTGCTTTTCCACGTACAAAAGAGCAAAAACCGAACATTAACCAAAATGAAAGGAACAAAAATGCCCCCAAAATACAACAAGCCCCTAACCAGAAAAATAAACTACCTCGCCCCAAGCGGCGAAACAATAGAAACCGAACTATTCATTAATCGAAAAGACTTCGAGCGTAGTCAGAGAAGAACAATCCGAGCCAGAGTTGTATTGCTTTGGCTTACTTCGGTGAAACCTGTACGAAATTCGAGTTAGCTCCAGAAGGCAGTGGTTACAGAGCAAGAACACGCTTTGCAAACTTCTTCAACTTGCCTGAACTTATGTGTATGTTTAAAGAAGTCGCAGACATCAAAACAAGCGATGAACTCAACCTGCCAACACCGAAAATGGTGTATGAAACAGTGGTCATGCAGCCAACAGAAATTCAAGAAGAGATGGTGCAAGACCTTGCAGAACGTGCGAAAGCTGTTCACGCAAGAGATGTTGATCCGAGCGTTGACAATATGCTTTCCATCACAAATGACGGAAGAAAACTAGGCTTAGACCAACGCTTAATCAATCCACTTTTGCCAGATGACGAACGCAGCAAAGTCAATGCGTGTGTAAACAACGTTTATCGAATTTGGCAAGATGGCACAGCTGACAAGCTCACTCAATTAATCTTTTGCGATTTATCAACACCTAAACCAAAAGCAAATAACAACAGCGAAAAAGTTTTCAATGTTTACGATGATATACGTGGAAAACTTATTGCTTTGGGCGTACCAAAAGAGCAAGTCGCTTTCATTCATGAGGCTAATTCCGAAGTGCAAAAGAAAGAGCTTTTTTCAAAAGTGAGAAGTGGCGATGTTCGTGTTTTGCTTGGAAGTACAGCCAAATGCGGCGCAGGAATGAACATTCAAGACCGACTTGTTGCACTTCATGATTTAGACGCACCATGGCGACCAGGTGATCTTCGCCAGCGCTCAGGTCGTATTGAGCGACAAGGCAACATGAACGAAACTGCCTATGTTTATCGCTATGTTACCGAAGCTACTTTCGATAGTTATTTGTACCAAACACTTGAGAAGAAACAAAACTTCATAAGTCAAATCATGACTTCAAAATCACCTGTACGAGAATGTGAGGACATTGACGAAGCGACCTTATCTTACGCTGAAATTAAGGCTCTTTGTGCTGGGAATCCACTCATAAAAGAGCGTATGGATTTAGACGTGGAAGTTGCAAAACTCAAGCTTTTAAAGGCGAATCATCAAAGCATTCAATACAAACTCGAAGATAAAATCTTGAAGTATTTCCCACAAAATATTGAGCGGCAAAAAGGCTATATCAAAGCTTTTGAGCAAGATATGATAACAGTTGAGCAGCACAAAGTTGGCAAAGATGAGTTCTCACCAATGACGATTAAAGGCATGGTTTTTGAAGAAAAAAAGGTTGCTGGCTTAGCCTTACTCAAGGCTTGCAAAGAGCTTAAACGCAGCGAAAGTGTTACCATTGGGTCGTACAAAGGCTTTGAAATGAGCCTAAGTTATTCAATGCTCACGCAAGAACATATGCTCACTCTCAAAGGCGAAATGAGTCACAGCGTAAGTTTGGGCAACGATGAGCGAGGTAATTTAGTGCGCATTGAAAACTGCCTATATCATATGCAATCTCGACTTGAAAAGGTGCATACACAGCTTGAAAGTTTATACAAACAACAAGAATCAGCAAAGGCTGAACTTGGAAAACCATTCACTCAAGCTGATGAACTAAAAGAAAAATCAAGCCGTTTAGCTGAAATTGATGCAATACTAAACATGGAAAACACGCTCGAGCAAGACAGTGAAACTCAAGAAAACGAGGAAGTTTCAGCAGTACAAAAAGACAGTGAACTTGAAGAAAATGACGAAGTTTCAGCCGTACAAACCAAAACTCCAACTCAAGAGAAAAAGCCGTCTATCATTCAAGCGTTGAAGTCTAAAAAAGAGAGTGCAAAGGAAAAACCTCCACGTCAAAACAAGCACGAGGAGGTGAGATAGTATAGAAAAACGACTAAGAAATATTCGCATACAAGTGCGAGTGACTGAGCAAGAACGAGAACAAATTCATCAAAACATGAAACAACTCGGCACAACTAATCTTGAAGCATATCTTCGCAAAATGGCGATTGATGGCTACGTTATCGACCTTGATTTGACTGATGTTCAAGAGCTAGTTCGAGTGCTTAGGGTGACGAGTAACAGCCTTAATCAGATTGCTAAAATGGGCAATACTTATGGGAAACTTTACAAGGAAGATATCGAGCGATTGACTAAGAGTTATGATAAAGTTTGGGAGATTTGTGAGAAGGTTATGGTTGGTCTTTGTGAGATTAAGTGAGTTTTGGATTTGAAAATTTGTGATTTTTACTTTGGTTTTTTCAGATTTGAAAATAATCATTGACTTTCTTGCTTATAAATGTTAAAATAATAAGCAAGAAAGTCAATAAAGGAGTGGATATATCATGGGAACATTAGATCAAATCATGCAATTAGCTGAAAATAATAACGGCACAATAACAGCTGCTATGGTAGCAAAAGCAGGATATTCTCGTGGCAATTTACAATACTTAGTTGATAAAAGTTTACTTGAAAAAGCTGCTCGAGGAGTATATATTTTGCCCCAAATGTGGGAAGATGAGATGTTTAATTTGCAAATGCGTTTAAAGCGTGGTGTTTTTTCTTTAGAAACTGCACTGTTTCTTTGGGATTTAACTGATAGAACACCAAATAATTATTCAATGACATTTCCCTCATCATACAATGTTAGCTGGGCTAAAAAACAAAAAGTTCGTTGCGTCCAATGTAAAGATGAGCTCTTTGAGTTGGGTGTTGATAAAACTATTACACCTAGCAGAAATACTGTTAACGTTTATAATATTGAACGTACTTTATGCGATATACTAAAACCTAGAAACTCGGTTGATATTCAAATTGTTTCTGATGCATTCAAAAGATACGCAACAAGTAAAAATAAAAATATACCTCTTTTGTCTGAGTATGCAAAAAAATTGAAAGTAGAAAAAAGACTTCGTTCTTATCTTGAGGTGTTGTTATGAAAATTAACGAAAAAATTGAAGATGAATATCTTTTAACATTAGCTGAAGAAAGAATGAAAAATATTGATAAAGACAACCTAATTTCAGCACAAGAAGTTTTTGATGAGCTGGGAATTACAGAAGAAGATTTAAACGCTATCGATGAAACTGAAATCGAATTTGAATAAAAGTAAATAACAAAAACAAACACCTTGACGATTCAAAAAGTCAAGGTGTTTTGCTATTTATTTTTTTAGTTTTTCGACAAACTTCGCTATTTTCCTCGGCATAAATCCTCTACAATATCAGATATATTACTAAGTTGAGTCGAAGAAAGTTTAGTTAAGTTTTCGACAATATTATTAATCTCTAAAGGACTTTTATTCTTATAGTCGAAAAATTCAATAGGAGAAATCTCCAAAAATTCACAGATATAAAAGAAGTTCAGCATTGTTGGAAAGTTTTTACCCAACTCAATATTGTTGATGAAGTTATGGCTTTGTCCTAATGACAAACTCATGTCACGAGCTGTAACGTTTTTCTTTTGTCTTAAAGTGCTTAATCTTAATGCGAAATCATTAATGTATATATTCTCTTCCATATTAATCGCCTCCTATATATAATATTTTACATTATATCAAGAGTAAATATGTAATAAATATATTGGTACTTTAATTGACAAGTAAAGTATATCATTATATACTTAGCATATATATCGATTTATACATTATAAAAATACAAATAAAAACATAAAATAAAGAAAGGCAAATACATGAAAGAACAAACTTGTTGTTTCACAGGTCACAGAAATATCGCAAAAGCTGACTATGAAACAGTATATAAAAACACAAAAATAGAGGTAGAAAACCTCATCAAAAATGGCTACCGATTTTTCGGTACAGGCGGAGCAATCGGCTTTGACACAATCGCTGCAAAAGTTGTCCTCGAGCTTCGTCAGCAGTACAACAACATTAGATTAATTCTAGTGCTTCCATGTAAAAATCAAACGCAAAACTGGAACGTTGCTGACATTAAAACGTACAACGAAATCAAGAGCCAAGCCAACAAAATTGTCTACACCTCACAGCAGTACGAAAAAGGCTGTATGCTCAAACGTAATCGTCATTTAGTCGATCATAGCAGCGCTTGCATTGCCTATTTAAATCGCCGTCAGGGCGGTACTGCTTACACTGTGAACTATGCGCAAAAGTGTGGTTTAGGGATGAATTTCATTAAGAATCACACTCCAAAATTTTGGAGTCAACATACTAACACTTTCAAAACACAAACTAATTAACAATCACATATTGAAAAGAATTCCAAATAATGCTATTATATTATTAACTAAAAAATTGGAAAAGAGAAAATCGAAAACATGAAATTCATTCACAATAAATTAGTAAGAGATAAAATTCCTGAAATAATCGAAAAGCATAATAAAACTTGTGTTTTTAGCGTACTGACTGACGATGACTATAGTGCAGCGTTAGACCAAAAGTTAAACGAGGAAGTAGCCGAGTACCAAGAAAGCAAAGAACTTGAAGAACTCGCTGATATTCTTGAAGTTGTCTATGCTATAACTCAAAAACAAGGGCATACAATCGAAGAACTCGAAAAAATTCGAGCAGAAAAATTTGCGAGCCGTGGTGGCTTTGAAAATAAAATTTTTCTTGAAGAAGTGATTGAATAGGAGAGAAAAAATGAGACAGTTTGTAAGCACTGGAAGCAGCGCCGAGGATTTATTTATCGACTTGTTTTCTGAAACCTTTGGAGCTGAAAAGGCAGGCTATTTATACTCGCAATATCCGTTTAATGACATATATCAAAATAATAGGTTTGCCGACTTTGTTTTAGATGAGGGAGCGAAGCGTGTAGCTATTGAAATTGACGATCAAGCTAGTCATGACACACGCATTATCGGTGTCGATAAGTTTGTTGATCACTTATTAAGGCAAAATAGCATGGTGCATTTAGGCTGGGACGTATATCGCTTTGCAGTGAAACAAATGCAGCAACAACCTGAAACTATTAAAGATGAATTGCGTGTGTTTTTGGGCAGCTATCCTAATTTCAAACAGATTGAAGATTACTTGCCTACGCAAAAAGGTAAGGCTTTAGATGGCTCAAAATTGGAGCTTAAAGAGCATCAAAAACAAGCTCTTGAAAATCTTAAAACTATGCGTAAAAATAGTGAGAGTATCGCTCTTTTATACCACGCAACAGGCACTGGTAAAACAACTACAGCCGTACTTGATGCAAAAGCTTTAGGTGGTAGAACTTTGTTTTTGGCGCATACTCATGAACTTGTTTCGCAAGCAGCGAAAAGATTTACTGAACTTTGGCAAGAGGTTGAAGTTGGAAAGTATGCAGAAAATATCAAACAGCCAAACGCTCATGTTGTGTGTGGCAGCATACAAAGTGTGGCTTTAAATCTCGAAAAATTCGGCTCGACCGACTTTGATTATCTAATCATTGACGAAGCTCACCACGCAAGTGCCGACACCTATCAAAAGGTTTTAGCATACTTCAAACCACAATTCACTTTAGGCTTGACAGCCACTCCAGAACGTACAGACGACAACACTGTCATCTTAGATATTTTCAAAAAGACAGCTCATAAACTCGACATAGAAACAGCCGTTGAAATTGGCGAACTCGTACCAGTAAGGTGCATCAGAATACATACAAATATCGACCTCACAAAGGTTAGATTTAACAGTGTGCAGTACAACATTAGAGAGCTGGAGAGCAAGATTTACGTCCCTGAAAGAAACAATCTCATTGTTGATACTTGGCTAAATTACGTCAAAAACAAACGCACAGTTATCTTTTGTGCATCAGTACGTCATGCCGAAGAAATTGCAAAACTTTTTAAAGAGCATGATGTTTCAGCTTTTGCAGTTTCAGGTACAATGAAAGTTAGCCAGAGAAAAGAAAATCTCGCTAAATTTGAAAGTGGCGAAATCAAAGTTCTTTGTGCTTGCGACCTACTCAACGAAGGCTGGGACTGTCCTCAAACAGAAGTTTTGTTCATGGCAAGACCGACCATGTCACGAGTTTTGTACACTCAACAACTCGGTAGAGGTATGAGATTAGCAGAAAACAAAGAGCATTTAATGGTGTTCGATTTTGTTGATAACGCAAGTCAGTACAACGCACCACAATCAATCCACCGACTTTTCAAGCTCAAGAAGTACGTGCAAGGCGGCTTAGTAATAGCACCAACAAGGCAAAAAGTGGCTGAGGAAGATTTGTACGCAAGAGGTGAAAAACCTGATGCGATTGTTGATTATCCAATCGATGCAACAGATTATGAAATAGTAGATATTTTCAACTGGCAAGAAGAAGCAAAAGGTATGCTCTCACAGCTAGAATTTGTTAGAAGAGTTGACGTACAAACCGAAACCATAGAGAGATATGTGAGAGAAAATCTAATAATTCCAGATTTAATCGTACCAATGAGCGAGCATAGAACTTTTAAATATTTCAAAGAAGAAACCTTAGAGATTTACGCAGAAAAATTCGGCTGGACAATCATTGATGACACCAACAGAAAAGATCTATTCATGCAAATGATAACCACCATGACCATGAGTTATTCATACAAACCTGTGCTAATCAAAGCAATTCTCAAGCACGCAGACAAAAAAGGCAGGGTGCAACTCTGCGACATAGTTGCGTATTTTAAGCAGTATTATAAAAAACGAAAAGAAGACGGCTTAATTGTGGAAAAACCAAACAGTATTTACGCTAAAGGTGATTACACCGACAAAGACGTTGAGCGTAATATTTTATCGAATCCGTTTAAGAGATTTGAGGATATGAATATGATTAATCATACTAAGACTTTGGGTATTGTTGAAGTTGATGGAAGTGTTTGGTCTAGGCTTGGTGAGGAGGATTTATTGGAGATTGAGAGAGTTTGTGATGAGAAGTTGGAGGGGTATTTTGCTAGGTTGGGTTAGGTAGGATATTATTTTTTAACAAGCATATAAGTGATGATGAATATTTTCAAAAATATTTAAAAGCTCATTTAGACAGGGGTGCACAACTGCTGCATAGCGAATTTAAATACAATAATGATTTTTTACTCGCTTTAATTAGTGATGAAATTACATTATAATCAAAAAACTACTTAGTCTCTTTTTTTACAAAGTGAACTAAGTAGTTTTTTTGTTATCTTTATTAAACTTCTAAATATTCTCAACATTCGACAAAATTCGACAAACCAAATAATGTATAATACCAAAGTCAATAAGGAAATTTTCGGAAGATATACGAGGTTGAAAAATGCAAAGAAAGTTTAGTTATACTCTCAAATTTGAATAAAGAAAAAAATCATGAATTTAAACAGTTAGACTAAACTTTTGCGATCGAACCTTCTTGTATCTTTTCTTATTGCCAAAAATCTTGACTGAGCGACCGAGGGGAATATATATAAATCGGAGCAATCTGTATGTAAAAATACGGACTGCTCTTTTATTTTTGTTATGCTCTTTTTTGTGTAAAGCTAGGAGAATCACACCTAAATGTCGCTCACCACCTTATATCCTTTCGATAAAAATTTTTTAAAACGAAAGGAAATAAAATAATATTATGAAAAAAATAAATTTAAAATATTATTATGAACATATCGAAGAAGATATGATAGTAGAGATTACAGATGAACAATATGAAGTGTACAAAGAATTTGAGCGTAAAGATAATGCGCTTGAAAGGCGGATGTACAGATATAATGGTCAGTATTCATTAGATGCTGATGATGGTACTGAAAACGAAATCTTGAACCATTCAACTACTATTGGAGAGTTATATGAGTTGAAATCTAATAACGATCAATTACGAAAAGCTTTGTCTATTTTACCAGAAAAGCAGGCTGCACGTATTGAAGCACATTTCTTTTTAGGAATGAGTAAAACAGAAATTGCTGACATTGAGAGAGTGGATAAAAGTGCTATTTCACGCTCTATAAATAGCGGTTTGAAGATTTTAGGGAAATATTTAAAAAATATTTCCGATTAGTATCAACTTTTGCCCTGTTTTTGTCAGTATATATATAGGGATGTTTTTTTCTCTATTAAAATTGATAATAATTAATGCACCTTGACAATCTTAAATACAATATTTTGGGTACTAAAATTATGTACCGAGCGATTTAATAATCAGCGCCATGATGTCTTTGACGGAGCGAGAATTGATATATTAATAATGAGTGTGGTAACCTCGTGCGAGGACGTAAAGCCAAAACAAAACAATCCGAGCCAGCCTAAAATCAATAATTTTCATCACCTAGCTTCGTTATCCTCATCACCAATCGTGCGATTGCTTTCTTCGTCTGCCTCGCTATGCAATAAAAATTATTGATTTTAGGTCGCAGATTTTTTGTACTATTTTTGCGCTGCATAGCTAGACAAGGCGGTGAAACCATGCTTTCGCATAGTAAGGCGACTTAACGACGCTAGGTAGTGCAAAAATTGTACAAAAAACTGACTCGGGTTGTTTTGTTTTGGCTTATGGATAATGATACTTCAAACGTTGCGCCTGCCAATCAAGAAATAGGGAGGAATTTTAAGAGAAAGTCTAGGTGCTTTTTCTTTTAATTATGATACCATGCCAATGGTAGCTCAAAATATTATTAGTACAAAAATAAATTACATTGTCAACTCGAACATTTGAATTGACACATTTGAAAATCAAAACTACTTGATTTATAATTAGGGAACAAGCTCAGCTTGAAAACTTTTTAATTTGAAAGGACTTTTATTATGGAAAAAAACATGATAAGCAATGAATCCAGTACATCACTATCAAAGACTTACAAAGTTGATGAAATCGCCGAAATTTTAAATATAGGTCGTACAGCAGCGTACAACCTAATTAAAGAAGGTCATTTCAAATCAGTACGTATCGGTAGTGCTATTCGAGTTTCAAAACTTTCTTTCGACAAGTGGTTGAACGATGAAAACATTTTAACATCTGAATAGTTAGTAAATATTAAATGATTAGTTTAAATTATACGAGGGGGGTGTTAAATATGCATAGAAAAATTAAAGCCGATTATAAGAGCCTTTATGTTCCTGAAAATCATGAACATAAAGGCTCTTATAATTTGTTTATAAACGAATTAACAAAAATAGTTGAGAAATATGGTGCAGATACGCTTATGAATATGGCAAATGAACCGAATTGATAATCAGTTTATGCTGGTAAAATAGCTTTAGTGACCAAGTTTTAATCCACGAGCAACGACCACAATCCGAGGATTGCGCCGATTACAAGATTTAGCAATAACAAAATGAACTGTTTCATTTTTTCATACATCGCTGCGCTTTCACTGGCGAAAATTTAAAATATTATATATTTTTAAAACAATAACCGACTGACATTCTGCTTTTGCAGTTTGTCAGTCGGTTATTTGTTATCACGAATTAAAGTTTATAAGTTTTAGTTTTCAGCCGTTTAATATTGATATTTATTATAATAGTTTGACCATCTAAAGCTATTTTAAAATCTATTTAATTGCAATTTTTAAAAACTTGCTAATATTTATGGCTGAGCTCGCTTAGTTGCAATTTCAAACGCACGCATATCGCCGCTACCCCAAGTTGCAGTAAGTTTTAAAAAGCAAATTTTCCACTGATCATTTACTTTCTTTAGTTTATGGCTATAATATCCACCAACGGCACGGTCTATACTATTTTCTGAAGTAACTATTATTGAGATATATAACTTGCCAATTAATTTTTTTACTTTTTCTTAAAAATTTTTCTCCATGTTTTTTTTATTGAATTTTTTTCTTCTAAATTAGGTGGTGGACCATAAATACAATTCATAATATTTTCTGATGGATCAAACGGTACTACAGATTTAGTGAAGTCCAGTTTGCTCATATCCTTTTGGTTTATCATACTATCAAATGGCTCAGTTTCACCGGAGTGCAAAGGAGGATTTTGTTGTGCATTTAAATTTGCACAATAAGGACACGTTTCATGGTCTCCTTGATTATATACATGTCCATTAGGACAAGTAACTAATTTCATAATAACAATTCCTTTCTATTTTTAAAATATATTATTTTTAAAACATATTTTAGGTGCATTATTTTCGAAATCCCAAGTGTGTGTAGAGTCTGCCATACAATACTTCTTGTCGGAACAATTTGAACACATTTCACAATCATTTGTACGGTCACGACGAAATACTTGAAATTTATTTTCCCATATGTCAATAAAGCTATCATTTTTAACATTACCTTGTATCAAATCACTTCTACGTTCAATATCTAAACAAGAAAAAATATCTCCATTACATAAAATACTAGCAACATATATTCCAGATCCACAAATAAAATAATATTCACGCAATTCACGTTCATATAATAACGTCAAATAATGTGCACAGCCATATACTATTTCAATATTTTTAGTAGATATACGCTTTTTATATATATAATCAAATAATTTTATGTAATCATCTTTATCTAACATCAAAGTATTATTTTTTATTGCTCGTCCTATTGGATCAATATTTGTAAGTCGCCATGAAGTTATTGGTAGTGATAAAAAATATTCAGCCATATTATCTAATTGAGTTATATTGTTTTTATGTATAACAGTAGTAATTTGTATTGGAATTGATTTACCAAAATATTTATATAAATTATGTATTCCAGCTACAGTTTTATTAAACGCACCTATTTTATTTCTAAAATAATCATGTTTATCTTCTAATCCATCTAAACTTATAGATATGGACTTTAATTTAGAATTATATAGTTTTTGCGCCATATTATCATCAATTAGCGTTGCATTTGTAGTTATACCATAAGAAAATTTTTTACTAACAATATAATCTGCTATTCTAAAAAATTCTGGGTGCAAAAGTGGTTCTCCGCCAGTAAGACAAATCATAATTTCTTTAGCGTTATATTTATTCGCAACTTCATCAATAACTTTTTTAATTAAATCAAATGCTAAAAATTTAGATTTATCAGGTGATGAGCTACTGCCACAATGCAAACATGAAAGGTTACAGCAATCAGTAAGCTCAAAAAAAAGCATTTTAAGAATTGGCTTTTTAACCAATTCTTGGCGATAATTGTATAACGTATCCATATGTTTGGTTTTAATTTGAGATAATGATAAAATATCTCTTGAATTTTTTTCCATAAAACTCCGACTTTCTTAATTTTAAAAATTTCATCAGAATTATTTGTGTTGACCATAGTGCCACGTTTTTCACATTCCTTCAATTTTGCTTGGTTAATGAACTACTATAAAAGTTGCCTTGTCGATTATAGACTAATGTTTATATCAATTTTTATATTAGATCATCTAAACTTATTATCATATTCATACATTCGCCATTGCTACTAGGTCATGAACGTACAACATCTATCCTGCTACTAAACTATATAGTATTTTACACTTTGATAAGTTCCCTAGAACAAGTTAGTGTTTAGTTCCTAGAATAGATTTTTTAGCCTCTTACGTCACAAAACCCATAAAACAAGGCTTTATAAACCAATTACTTCTCAATTTTAGACATCAATATCACACATTCAACATGAGAAGTATAACTAAACATATCAAAAGGAGCAATTCTATCAACCTTATAACCATGTTTAACCAAATAAGCTAAATCACGAGCTTGAGTTGAAACGTCGCATGAGATATAAACCACACGTTTTGGGCTGAGTTTCACAACTGATGAGAGGAAATTTGTGTCGCTGCCGCTTCTTGGTGGGTCCATGAAAACGACGTCGACTGCTTGTTTTTGCTCTGCGAGTTCAACCATAAATTCGCCAGCGTCAGCGCAGTAAAACCAAATGTTGTTTCTTTGGTTGAGTTTTGCGTTGTAAATCGCATCTAAAACTGCATCGTCGTTGATTTCAACACCGATAACATTTTTTGCTCTTGTTGAGGCGATTAAGCCGATAGTACCGATGCCGCAATAAGCATCGAGGACGGTTTCTCTGCCTGTGAGCTTTGCAAATTCCATTGCTTTTTTATAAAGTTTTTCGGTTTGTACTGGGTTAATTTGATAAAATGATTTAGGTGAAATTCTAAAGTTTAGATTGCAAAGTTCGTCTTGAATGTACCCATCACCATAAAGTGCAAATTCTTTTCTGCCGAGAACCATGCTAGTTTGGTCTTCGTTGATGTTTTGCACGATCGTTTTAATCATAGGGAACTTGCGTACTAACTCTTTGATGAAGTTGTTTTTGCCAGTGAAAATTGCGGTGCTGGTCACGAGTACGACCATGACTTCATCTGTTTTGAAACCACGTTTAACAAGAACATGACGCAAAAATCCCTTGCCTGTGTCTTCGTTATACACGGTGAGTTTGAACGCTTTGATCATGTGTCTGATGTGAACGATGATTTCATCTGCGATTTTGTCTTCAATCATGCAGCTGTCAACGCTAACAATTCTGTGGCTTGAGGCTTGATATACGCCTGAAATGATTTGCCCACGGCGAGTTGTGCCAAAAGCGGCTTGAACCTTGTTTCTATAGTGAGTTGGGTCGTCCATTCCAACGATTTCTTCGACTTTGCCAAAACGTTTGAGATTTCTGATGCAAATTGCTTGTTTATAGCTTAATTGTTGCTCATAGCTCATGTTTTGAAGTTGGCAGCCACCGCATTTTTTTGCGTGTGGGCAAGCGTTTTTCTTGATTTCAGCCTTTTGCTCTTCGGTGAGCTCGATTCTTCTTGAAGCTGGAGCGGCAAATTTATTGTCGCTTTTTTTGTCGTACTGATTTGACTTCCCGCCTTGATTTTGAGGTTTACTTGGCTTTTGAATGCTGATTTTTTCTTCAACGATTTCATCTTTAGCCTTGCTCATATCTTTTTTAGGGCGGACTGCGCCTTGATAATTTCTGCCAGGTGTGCGTTGTTTTTTCTTGTCAGCGTTTATAATCGCCTCGTTTTTGCCGGTGTAACCTTTGTTTTTGTTTGTTGATTTTTTCTTTTTAGGGGTGCTTTTTTTAAATTCTGTCATTTTATTCCTCTAACACTTACTTTTTTGAAGTAATTTTTATTACATTTTTTGATTGCACGACTGAGAATAAATAATGTGCTAAGCGCACAAAAAGTGCCTAATGTGTTGCCTTGATTCTTTTTCATTATAATACCTCAATTCTTTTTTTATTTTGTTTTTTTATTTTGCTTTGCTTTGTTTTGGGGTACAATTTTTGTCGGTTTTCCGCCAAAAATGTTTGCCCCTAGTTTGATGTTTTTTATTGTTTATTTGAAATCTGTAGGGGGTCTTGACCGTTCCCAATTGGGTTTGTGCTAACCTTTGGAACGGTCAAGACCGTTCCCTACGTTTTTGGAAAATTGGTGGTTTTTGGTTTTGTTTGTTTTTAATTTCCCCACATAGGGTCGACCCTATGTGGTCGACCGATGTTGCCGTTATTGCTAATTTATTGAAAATGAGGTTGTTTTCTGCATTCGTTTTCATTTAATTCGTTGTTTTTTTGTTTCGTGAACCACGAAACACCAGCAACGGTCGACCACGCAGGGTCGACCCTACGAGATGAAAAAAATGATTTTTAATTAAAACATATCTAATCAACACGCATGAGCTGTGCTCGCCCCTACAATTTGCCTATCGTAGGGACATGGCTTGCCATGTCCGCAAGTTAGTACCAACCCAGCCTCGGACATGGCAAGCCATGTCCCTACAGTGAAATTCTTAAATTCCCGAGTATGAGGGGCGACCTGCGGTCGCCAGCTTTTTTGGCAAAGCCAAAAAATTATAATCCGGAACGAAGTGACCCTTAATTTTTCATTTTTCATTTTTCATTATTCATTGTGAGCGATAGCGAACTCTACCCTTTAATATCCACCTTATTTTCAATAACCCACATAGTAATCGCTATCAAAATAACAGCAACGATCACATTGAAAATTGTTCCGCCGATACCGACGGCGAAAACAGCTTCGCTGCTTGTCATTGAGCTAAATGATAGGGACATCTTATCGTAGCCGAGTTCGATGCTAAGTGGAAGAATTTCTGTGATTTTTGCACTAAGTGAGTTAACAACTGCGTTGAGTGCAAAAAAGATTGCTATGCCATAAAATTTTGGGTGAGCTTGAAGTTTTTGAGTGTTTGCAACAGTAATCGCAAAGAACACAAAACTCCAAAAGCTTGTGATTGAGCAAAGCATCAAAAATGCTGTTGCTATTGCGTATTGAATTAAAACGCTTGTGCTTGGAAACATTTCCATAACTCCGCTTTCTTGAATAACTTCGAGCAACGAGCCACCAAATCCATCGGCTGTTTGTTGTTTGAACACGAGATAGTTCATCACGAATGTACCGATTAAAAGCAAGCCGCTTATGATTGTCCATGAAGTTGAAACGAGAACTTTTGATAAAAACAAGCTCGAAGTTTTAACTGGAAGTGTGAAACTCAAGTAACCTTGAGCGCTAAACATTGTGTCGTGAAATAATTTTGCAAGGCTAACAAAGCTCATGAAAAGCACAACTCCGCCACCGAAAACCAAGCCAATACCTAATAAAATAGTCAGCCACGTCATATCTAAAGTTGAGCTAAAAACTTCAGCTGCAAAGATTGCAAAAAGTGCTATGTACGACACTGAAACCGCCTTTAAGGAAAGGAAAAAGTCATATTTTAAAAGTTTACCAAACATCACTAAATTTCTCCTTAAACATTTCTTCGACACTTGTGCCGTGTTGGCGAATGTCGTTAACATGGGCGTTAACAACTAACTCGCCATCTTTAATCATCAAAACTCGGTCAAAAACTCTTTCAACATCATTGATTAAGTGAGTTGAAATCATCACAGTTGAGTCTTTTTTGTAATTTGTCATGATTAAATCTAAAACCATGCTTCTTGAGGCTGGGTCTAAACCGCCGAGTGGCTCATCTAAGATATATAGCTTTGCCTCTCTTGAAAGCACAAGAATTAAATTGAGTTTTTCTTGCTGCCCTTTTGACATTGTGCTGATTTTTTGGTCTAAATCAAGATGAAAACGATTAGCCATATCTCTAGCTTTTCTCGCATCAAAATCGTCATAAAATGTATCCATCATTTTGATTGCTTCTTTTGCCTTAATTGCTGGAGATAAATAACTCTTATCTGGCAAAAAGGCGGTTATATCTTTTGTGTACCGTGAAATCTCTTCATCGTCAATTCTCACTTCGCCCTCACAGTTTTTGATTAAACCAGTGAGAATTTTCATAAGAGTGGTTTTACCGCAACCATTAGGTCCGAGAAGACCCACGATTTGCCCCTCTTCAATGGAAAAGCTAACGTCATCTAAAACAACTTTTTTGCCATACGATTTGCTAATGTTGTTTACTTGTATGATATTTGCCATATTCGACCTACTTTCCTTTTTTATAAATGAATTATATTGGAATATTTTACTATGTTTTTAAATCTCAAAAGCATTTGAGGCTCACTTCGTTCGCTAATGGAGAATTGAGAATGGAGAATGGAAAATTAAGGGTCACTTCGTTCCGGATTATAACTTGCGTGCGAAGCACGCTATTGCGAACTTGTTCGCTCTACAATGCGTACGAAGTACGCCACCACAATTTTTCATTCTTCATTTTTCATTCTTCATTGTGAGCAAAGCGAACTTTACCCCTTTCGTGCGCCGAGCAAAATTGAAACTCCTGCCCACACGACTTGAAGTGCAATGATTGTTAATGGATTAAATGGAAGTGTTGGGTTAATAAGTACGCTAATGGCAACCAAAATTAAGCTGAAAATTGAACCGCAAAAATACAGGTGTCCTGCAATTTTATCGCCTTGATAAAGATTATGTGCTGCCACAACTAAAGCTAATGTGTTTTTGTTATTCGCTTTTGTGATTAAGCCACTTTCTTTTTTAAGTGTTGAATTAAGTCTATATTCATTGATTATTTGCTCTGAATTTTCGCTTAAAATTTTCACTCTTGTTGATTCAATGCCCAAAGACTTAATAATTTTTGCTAAATCTAAGCTCACTTCGTGAGAATAAATCATGAGTTTCAAAGGTGTTTTAACAAACTCTTTCATCACGTCTTTGCTTGCAAGAGTTGCTCTATATTCCACGAGGAAAGTCGCAATGATTTGTGTTTGCATAATCACATACATAACTGTTGACTTTTTAGCGTAAGCCTCTTCTTGCTCTATGCTTGGCAAGCCCTCAACCTCGAGTTTTTCAGCCATTCTTCTGTTGCAAACTGCCACATCAATGCCAGCAACGTTTGCTTTATAGCCCTCATGTTGAACATATTCATAATCTTCAACTTGTGGAAGTTCAAACTTAAGACTCGAAACAAACTCATCAAAACATGGTGCGATTATGCTTTTTGCAGCTTTTAGTGTACACACTGTTAAAACAGCGGCATCGTTTAAACTAACTTGTGCATTTGGAATAGTTTTAAACTGACTAACACCAGCCTCACAAATTTCATCAATGTCAACGCAAACTGAATCGCTCATGCCACCATTTTGCATTGCTGTGAAACCTTTAATGATTGAGCCGTCTTTATTAACACGAGCGTTAACTCTCTCGTTGGTTTTTGCCACAACATATTTTTGCATGAAAGGAAGACCAGCACAAACACAAGCAACGAAGCTTGAAACAAAGGCAAGTGAGCTTTCAGCCACAAAAAGTGTGACGATGCCAACAACAAAGCTTAATAAAACCACACTCATGATAACATAAGCATAATATTTACTTCTTAAAGGTTTGCTTTCTGTGAGCGCATTATATGCGTGAGGAATTTCGCAAGGTGCTTTAAAGAGAACTTTTTTGCTCTGCTTATCCCCAGTTAAAACATCTAAATCAACATCATTATCGATTGGGTGAAGACTAACTAATTTTTCACCAGTTGTGATTGTTTCAAGTGAGTCAAGAGCAGTTTTAACACGGCTTATGCTCGACATAACACAAACTAAACCAGCAAAGCTAACGCAAATTGTGTACACAAAAGCATTTGCTTCAACTAAGCTGCCTGTGCAAAGCAAAACAATTTGATCTAAGATAACAAAAAATGCGATTACAAGGAAACTTGTGTTAATGTTTGGAGAGAATATCTTAATTGATCTAACAGCTGATTTGATGATATCGCCGAGATATACACAGATGCCGAGAGTTAAAATCAAGTTTGCTGCAACTAAATATCTTGCACCATTAGCAAAAAGTGGTTCAAGCGCACCGCCAGGTGTGTACGCCATGACGATTGCTAATAAGATGAAACTAAGTGCAAATAAGCCAACCGAGCCAAAGAGCTTAGTTTTAAGCTTACTTTGCTCTTTTTTGAGGTCTTCTTTGATTTGCCCTGCCTCTTTCATCGATAACTTTTTAAGCTCATTTTTCGCCTTAATTTGAATTGCCTTAATTGATTTTTCACCAAAGGCAAAAATATTATCAATCTTACCTTTTTTGTTATCTAATTTTTCAACAGCTTCAAAAACGTCGTCACAGTTATCATCGTCAATATCTTCAAACAAGCCAGCTGGCGAGTTATCTGTGGTGTTTTCTAAGATTGTGCCGTCTTCATCTTGAGTTGATAAAACTCTGAAATTATCCATGAGGTTTTTTCTTGTTTTGTTAAGCTCGTTTTGCGCCTTAACATCGATTTGATCAAGTGGCAAATCAAAAGATCTTGTTGCCCCTGAGATGTCAACTTGTTTAACAGCTTCATCAAGAGAAAAATGTTGTGTTTTAAATTCATCATCTTGTACGCTTGAATCTGCAACTTCACCATCTTCAACTGCTTGCTCATTTGCTTCTTGCTCTTGTTGAGCTTGAGCTTCAAGTTTTTCTTGCTCATGCTCTTGTTTAACCACTTCAACAGCGCTCAAAACCTCTTGGCTTGAAATGTTTAAACCGCTAACAATTTTATCAAATTCAAGGCTAACATCTTGCTCATCTGCGATGCTAACTTTTTGATATTTGCTCATTTTAACGCCCAAGTCGTCTTCATCTTCAATTTCAACTGACAAAGCCGAGTCATCATCTTCATTAAAAGTTGGAAGAGTTTCTTCAACAACTTGAGTTGCGGCTGCAACCTCTGTGATTGTTTGCTCAATTTTTGTGATTAACTTTGAAGTTATTTCACCAGCTGCTGCAACTGTTTTGCCAATTTTGCTCTCTTGTTCTTCGCCAATATAGCTATTTTCATCA
Source organism: Clostridia bacterium (assembly GCA_044426265.1). Taxonomy (GTDB): domain Bacteria; phylum Bacillota; class Clostridia; order Oscillospirales; family Acutalibacteraceae; genus UBA6857. Next base: position 1,864 of record JAWXUR010000030.1, on the reverse strand, counting down.
AGTTTGAAATCTTCATCGCTCATCATAGCTTCCAAAAAGCCTGCTTTGATGCTGTCATCTTCGATTGGCTCAGCATTGAGCTCGGCAATTTTTTCAAGCTTAGCGAAGTCTATTTCTAACTCAGTTTCTTCAATTTTAACAAAAGAGTCTGCAAATGTTTCTCTCGCAGTTTCAACAACTGTTTCTTCTTGAACAACCTCTTCTTCAATTTTTTCTTCATTACCGCTTTTTTTCACGAAACTTTCATCATATAAATCAAATGGATCGTTTTTCATATCGGACATAAATATTCCCCTTTCTGTCTTAGTGTTTAGTTGATTAGTTACTGTGCACTAAAGCTAAGCACCTTTGCTATTGGATAAGCTCGCATCTTTTTTGGCGGGAAACCGCCAAAAAATGTACCGCCAAAAAAAATTATTTCGCTTTAATTCCGTTTCTTTGTCTTGCAACTTCATACATCAAAATTCCTGCCGCAACTGAAGCATTAAGAGAAGTGATGTGACCTTGCATTGGAAGTGACACTCTGAAATCACTTTTTTCTTTGATGAGTCTGCTAACTCCATGACCTTCTGAACCGATAACGAGAACCACGCCGCCTGCGTAATCCACTTCACACCAGTTTTGACCGTCCATATCCGCAGTATACACCCATGAGCCCTTGTCACGAAGTTCTTCGATGGTTGAAGAGAGGTTTGTTACCCTTGCAACTTTCACATATTCAAGCGCACCAGCTGACGATTTACCAACCGCCCAGGTGAGAGATGCAGTTCTTCTTTTTGGAATGATAACGCCATGAACTCCAGTTGTTTCAGCAGTTCTGATGATAGCGCCGAGGTTATGTGGGTCTTCGAGTTCATCGCAAACGATGATAAATGGATCTTCGCCACGCTCTTTTGCGTAAGCTAAAATCTCATCAACGCTTGAATATTCATGAGCGCTAACATAGGCCGCAACACCTTGGTGATTGCCTTGACCACACATGAAATCGAGCTTTCTTTTATCGACTTCTTTAACCACAATTTGTCTTTCTTTACACTGAGAAAGAATGCGAGAAATCGAGCCGTTTCTTTCACCACGAGCAACCAAAACAGTATCGATCGCACGCTCTGATTTAAGCGCTTCGAGCAACGCATTTCTGCCGATGATTAACTCGTTGTTATTTTCACGATTGTTCGTTTCGCTAGGTCTATTTGTTTTATCTTGCATTAATTATGCCTCCGTAATTTTCGGTTTATTTTAAATTTGATTAGTCTTTTTAATGACAATGAGCACACTTTGCCAAAATTTAGGCATATGAGCCCATATTTAACCTATATTATAGCATATTCTAACTTAAGTTTCAATTAAAACTTTGAATTTATTTTCTATATTAATGTATATTTTTATTTTAGCTTTATTAGTCTTGTTTTGCGGTACAATTTTTTGGCGTTTGCGCCAAAAAAGGCTGCGACCCCAAAGCAAGCAACTTAAGAGAAAATAGATTAATAATTAAAAGTCGAGGTGATGGAAAGAGTTCGCTATCGCTCACAGTGAAATTATGCTTCGCATAATGAAATGTTGCTTCGCAACATAAAATCAATAACACAAAACACAAAACGAAAATTCCCCACAACCACAAAACCAAGAACGGCAGAAAAATCAACCAACACGCAAACGCAAAAACGATAACACAAAACCAAAAAACAAAAAGAAAAACAACAAACCAAAAATCCAGTACCAAACCCCAAAAAAGCCACAGACTTCAAGAGGATTTTCAAGGACACTTCCTTGAATGCTTTTTTTGTTTTTCTTTTTTTCCAGAAAAAAAAGAAAATGCCATTTTTTTGGTTACTTTTTTTGGGCAAGCAAAAAAACGTAACGCCCC
>JAWXUR010000029.1:0-23137 GCA_044426265.1 Clostridia bacterium | reverse complement strand
ATTCACAAGTGGAGGAATTGCTTGCTGTTTTACGTTTTTGATTATTTTTATGCCGATTTTAATAAAATAGCTAAAAGCCATTCTAGAATTTTTTCGAGAATGGCTTTTTATACAGGCTGAGGCTATCGCATTAAATGCGATAGCCTTTATCTTATCAAAAAATAAGCGAGCGTATCAATTTGACACGCTCGCTTGTTAAATTATGTTTTATCAGTTAAAATAAATCAGTGAAAAAGTCTGAAATGATTGATGTTAAATATTCAACTGCATAAGCGATTAAACCTTCCACAAGGCTGTCATATAACTTGTAATCGTCATCAGCTTCCATGCCATCTGTTTGATCCCATTCTTCGCCATAGTTATCGATATAAGTCATGTCAGAAATTGTTTCGCCGTCATCTGCCATGTAGATTTTAACTGTGTAATAAAATCTAATTGTAAAGCCTGATCTAACTGCGATATCGTAAGTTCCGTCACCATTATAAGAAATTGAAGTGAAGATTGGATCGTAATATACGCTGCGGTCATGACCGTATTTGATAACTGAGAAAAACACAGCGTCAGCTTTAACTAAACTTGTGAGCTTTGCTTGTTGTGTGCTTGTGAAATCTGAAAGGCTCATATCTTCAGTGAGCTGAGTTCCTGTTGGAGTTGCTGCAAATGCTGGCATAGCAAATGTGAACATCATTGCTATTACTAAGGCAAGTGAAATTATTTTTTTGCTCATATTAAATTCCCCCTAAAGTTTATTCTTTATTTTTTTGTACGCTTAAGGCTATCATCAAGTCCAGCTAACGTTGTTTACAGAGAATCTATCAAACACACTTTGAACGTTGTCAAGTGGTAAAACAGTATCTTCACGAGGTTTAACGTTGAAGTTTTCAACTGTTAAGCCGTCAACGTATCTGCAATAAAGACCATAAACTGGCATATCATACATCAAACTTTCTTCGTAGTTACCCATGCCCAGATAAAGAACACGGCTGATTTCTGGATAAACAGTTGATGATGTTTGAGCAAGAAGAACTTCCATGATACCTGGTAAGCTGAGATCTTCTGTTACGCCTTCTCTGTATGTTACATAGAAATTACGCAAGGTTACATCTTCAACATAGTTAATAGTGGTGATGTCGTCAAGGTCAGTACAGCCAACGATAGCTGAAGCTACGTCAACGTCTTTTGCATAGATGTTTTCAATTGTTACACCGCTGATGCTACCGATTTCGTCAACACCATGATCAAGTCTGTTACCGAGCCAAATAAGAACTGGTGATAAGATGCCGTCCATGTTGATGTCGCTGATATTAACGTTTGTCATAACAGTGCCGTCAGCACTTTCGAGTGATATTCCTGCGTAACCGCCCATGATGTCTGCTCTAAAGAAGTTACAATCCCAAACGTTGATGTTGTCAACAGCGCCTGAAGTTGGTGTGCCGATTTTAAAGCAAGAAGCAAGAGATGTTACTTCGCAATCTGAGATATAGTGGTCTGTACAGCCGTCATCGCCTGAATAAGATGCAAGTGATGAAGTTTTGAGGCAGATGCCATCATCAGCAGCTGCAACGAAACAATGTGTCATTGTAACGCCGTCACAACCAACAAAGTTGATGCCGTCGCCGTTTTCAACGTGTACGTTATTGTTGATAATAACATTTTCAACTAAAACGTCAGTTGACTGATGTATTCTCATGTTCCAGTTGCCTGATTCTTCTGAGAGTAAGTTTCTAATTGTTAAGCCGTCAACGTTGTTTGTTCTAATTGTGTAACCTCTACCGCTGCTTGACTTTGCGTAGCAAATGTATTGTCTAAACGAAACAACGTAAGATTGCATGCTAAATGTCGTCATATCTTCTGGTAAAAGTGATCCGCCAACACCCATTGCATCATCGCAATATGTGCGGCCGTTACCATCGATTGAGCCAGGGCCTTCGATAGTTACGTTTTCAGAGTTTGTGATTTGAATTAAGATTGAGCCGAAGTTTGAAACAGCAACGCCATTTTCATCTGTGCCAAGATTTGTTAAGTAAACTTTTTCATCGTAAGTTACGTTAACTAAGCTTGAACCCTCTGCAATTCTAAGTGTTGTGTTGCTATAAACTTTAATAGAAGCAATTTTGTAAGCTCCACCGCTAACATAAACTGTTCCGCCGCCTGCTGCGTAAACATCATCAAGCATTGCTTGAAGAACTTTTGTGTTGTTTGATGCGATAACAGCGCTTTGAGCAACATAGTAACCAGCAGCAGTTTCTTCTGCATATCCCTCAGTTACTGTGTAAGTATATCCTGAACTTTCAGCTGTTGCGCCAGCTGTGAAGTCGAGAAGATAAGCAAACTCATCTTCTTCAGGAGTTGTTTCTGTTGTTAAATATTTTGCTGTGATAATTTCCATGCTCTCGTCTGACATCATTGAGTTAGACTCGTCCATGTAGTACCCAGCCTCTTCGGCTGTCCACCAGTCGATTTCATCTACGAAAGAATAATCGTAAGCACTTGCTGGAGTTAACACGCTAAATGCAGAAGTGATGAGTGTCATAATACCCATGAAAACTGCTAAAACATATCTCATTGTTGAACCCATAATTTAATTTCTCCCTTTTTAATTTTTTTGATTAGAATAACATTTTTAGCCAACTAAAAGTAAAATAAAAATACGTTTGAATAAGTTCCGTAATGTTAGCGAAAAAATCTGACATTAAATCCACCTGCTTTCTTAAAATTTACTTTTTCTTGGATATAATTATAACATAAATCTAACTTAAAAGTCAAAGCTTTTTAACAAAAAAATATCATAATTCAAAAAAAATACCAGCAAAAAGCACTAATTTAAGTCTGCTTTTTGCTGGTTTGATTTTTTTAAAATTTGTAATTCTATTCAAGAAGAATTAGCCTGCGATAACTCTTGAAGCTTTTTCCATGTTGAGTGTGAGTTTCTTGCCATCTTTTTCAATAACAAGCTCTTTATCACTTCTTTCAGATTTACAAAAATCATTGTCATATCTTGAATAGTTCATGTTGATATCTTCACCATTGGTGGTGAAGTTGCCGCTGTAATCAGTGTAAAGAGTTTTGCCGCCAGTTGTGTAAGTTGCGCTGTTACCGTCGAATTTAACCGCATTTTGAGCGATTCTAGCTTTGAACTCTTCGAAAGTTTCTTTGTCTGCACATGAAAGCTCGGTGATGTAAGCGTGATATTCGCCTTCTTCACGAACGAGGTCGAAATCGCTTGTCAAGGCGTACTTCGCAAGCTCACCAGTGAACTCAACACCCTTGAAGATAGGGAAGGCACAAGCTTCATTAAATGGTCTATATTTAAGCTCACCATTTGAAATGAGAGCAACAAAAACGTTGTCACGTCTTGCTAAAACCATGTTGCCATTGTGCTCAAATTCATCATAGAAACATTTTGGCATGTAAGCATGAGAAACTTTTGAAAGCTTAAATTCGCCAGGTCTAATTCTTTTTGGAATCTTATAAATTGTCATGTTAACGCTTTGATCTTGAACACTCATTGGTCGTCTGCCGTTACCAATCCAGTAACCAGGAGATGATTTATATTTGCCATCATCACGAGATGGGTGAGTGGTGTAAAGATTTAAGTTTTCTGCGATGTTAGCATTCCAAATGTGATCTTGTGTGCCGCATTCGTCAACGTCACTAGCCATTGTTGTTGTGAGAACGAAGTCTTTATTTTTATAAGAATAAACATTACCACGGCCGAGTGCGATGCCGTGAGTCATCATGTGAAGATGTTTCATTGCAAACTTGATAACGCCCTTTGGCAAGATGAAAAGATCAAAGAATTTGAAGTATGAAATGAAGCTGTTAGCACCCATTTTTTTATCTACAACGTATTTGATAGTGTTGTTGATAACTTCTGGTTGAGTGAAAGTTTCAGCACCGAGTTGAGCCATGATTTGATGAGGTTCTTGACCAATTAAATCGTTATCAACCATGTCTTGTACGCTAAGACCTGAACTCATTTTTGAAACTGTTTCAGTTTTCATGAGAGCAATGTCTTTGATAACTGGAGGAAGAACGTAAGCACCACTTTCGATTAAAGTGATGAAGTTGAGTGCGATGTGGTTGAATGGTTTTTTGCCTGATTCGATGAGGTATAAGAGTTTTTCAGGTGAATAAGTTTCATCATTTTGTGCAAGTTCGAGGTTGTCTTTGCCCCAAAGTGCATTCATGCTTGTGAGAATGCTGTTGCCTGAATAGTTAGTCGACTTGTTGCCAGCATACATACGGCTACTAGCAGCAGTGAAGCGGTTATCAGTTGTATGTACAGCGATATCAAACCATAAGATATCCATAACCATTTCCATCTTAGTTCTTAATGCATCATCTTTGCAAAATTGAATAAAGTTAGCCATTGGTGCGAGGTCTTCTGCGATATATGCGTTGCTTAAAAACTCTGAGAAACCGAAGTTAAAGCGTTGTTGCATCCAATTTTCAAGGCGGTTTTGAGCTTTTGCCATGTGCTCTTTACCAGTCATGCCACTGTTTGTGAAAATTTCATCTGGCCACTCTTGACCAGCAAGATATTCACTAACTGCGAAAAGAACTTGGTGGTTTTCACTCCAATAGCACATACTATCGTCACCAGGTTCGTCCATGAAATATTTGAAACCGAGCATTGTTTTTTCGATTCTTGCTTTCATAGCTGGAGTTAATTTGTCTTTGCAATCAGCATAGATTCTAAACATGAGTTGAGCTCTAAAGTCAGAACAGTCAAATCTGTGATCCATGTAGTTACAAATGCCGTTGATTGCGTTATAGAGGTATTCTTCTGTGATTTCATCGTCATTGCAAAGTGGTTTACCCATATAGTGCAAATAAACGTTTGAGAAAGCTTGATTTTGCTCACCAGTTTGGTAAACGTCAGGGTTTTTGTCTTTCTTTGCCTTGCTTGGGGCATTTTTTTGTGAGAGTTTAACTACAACTTGGATTACAGTGATTAATAGTAAAATTCCAACGATTGCAGCGAGTGCGATGATAATGTGTTTGAGTTCCATTTTCATTTCTCCTTAAATTTTTTTAATACTAAAATTAAATTGAGAAAAAACAATCAAAGTTTTACTCAATTTTTTGAAAAAATTGCGGTTTCTTAAGGCAGAGCCTTAAGGCGCTCGCCGCAGCGAGCGAAACACTCCTAATCGTCAAAAAAATCAGGAGGATAGGAAAAGTGTCCAGTGGACATTTTTCCGTAAGGAACCCTATTAAGGGGTTCCTTGATTTTGCCAAAGGCAAAACAAAGCAATCTTGCCAACACGCAAAAACCAAAAGATTTTCACACGTAGGGACAACCCCAATGCAAGCAACTTAAGCGTTTTATTTAATAAAATTTATTTTTTTAGTCTTGCTATATATGTTGATAAATATTTTTGTAACCGTAGGGGAGGGGTTCTACTCCTCCTTGTTTCCCATTTTTGCAATTTCATTGATTATGTAATGGTTTGGGTTTTGTGTTATCGTTTTTGCGTTTGCGTGTTGGTTGAATTTTCTGCCGTTCTTGCGTTTGTTGTTGTGGATAAATTTCGCTTTGTTTTTTTGTTTTGTTGATGCGGTTAGTGCAGTTTCTGCTGCCGCAGGGGCGTTACGTTTTTTTGCTTGCCCAAAAAAAGTAACCAAAAAAATGGCATTTTCTTTTTTTCTGGAAAAAAAGAAAAACAAAAAAAGCATTCAAGGAAGTGTCCTTGAAAATCCTCTCGCACTGCGGTAGCTTTCTTTGGGCCTGGTACTGGATTTTTGGCTTGATGTTTTTCTTTTGGTTTTTTTGTTTTTTACCTCGATTTTTTAATTATCAATCTATTTTTCCTTAAGTTGCTTGCATGAGGGATAACCCTTGCGGTTGTCCGAGGGTATGATGAAACTTGCGGACATGGCAAGCCATGTCCCTACAATAGAAAAATTGTAGGGGCGACCTTTGGTCGCCAGTAGGTTTGATGTGATTTTCTAGCGACCAAATAATTTTTAAAAATCCCTAAGTTTCCAGCCTTGAGAAAAATTTACATAATCGTAAATGGGCGATGCCAAACATTGACAATAAATAGCAAAATCAAAAATCTCGCCAGAGTAAGCGAAGCGACGTACAAAAAAACAAAAAACACCTTCTGATTTTTAAATTGTTAAATCAAAAGGTGCGATTGTTAAATTTTAACTTATGTACCTTCGTATGAAAACTTAAGCCATGGTTGCGAGCATTGCGTCAGTAACTTCATATTTAGTTGGTTCGTCTGCAAGATAAGCTTCAAGTTCAGCCATCATGTAATGAGCCATTCTTTGTGGTTCGTTGCCTGTGCTGCCTGCAATGTGTGGAGTGATGATTGCGTTAGGGCAGAAGTAAAGCGGATTTACGTAAGGCAAGAATTCGAGTTTGAGAACGTCAATAACAGCTGTCATTGATGGGTGAGCTAAGAGAGTTCTTGCAAGAGCGTGTTCGTCAACTTGAGCGCCACGGCCTGTGTTGATGAAAGTTGTGTGCTTTTTCATGAGCTTAAATAAATCAGCATTGAAAATGTTGTTAAGTTCTTTTTTGTTTGCAAGGTGGTTACTAATAACATCGCAGTTAGCGAAGATATATTCTAAGCTTTCGAGTTTAACGTTATATTTATCAGCAACTTCTTGGCTGATGAATGGGTCGTAAGCGTAAACTTCGAGTTCAGAGTTCATGAGTTTTTCAGCAACTGAGCGACCAATTGCACCAAAACCAACAAGACCAATTTTTGATTCAAAGTTACCAGGGCTTGAGTGTGCGCCCTTAAGTGATAAGAGTGTTAAGCGTTTATATCTTTTTGCACTTTGGAAATAGCCCTTAGTTGCAAGCATGATTTGAGCAGCAGTAAATTCAGCAACTGGCACTGCGTTTGCAGCAAATGCACTGAAAACTTTAACTCCGCAATTCAAAAATGGTTTTGCGAAATATTGAACTGTACCAGCAGAATAAAAGAGAACTTTCAAGTTTGGAAGATATTCTTTGATCTCCTCTTCGCTTAATTTGAGCATACCCCAAGTTGAAAAAACGATTTCACAGTCTTTCAAAAATTCTTTGTTAGCTGCGATATTTTTCTTAGTGATTCTCTCGCTAAGTTCGCCATAAGTTGAGAGTTTATCCAAAACTTTTGGAGTGTATACAATATCATATTGTACCTTACTGTTTGACATGAGTGCGATTTTCATTTTAAAAATTCTCCTTTTATTTAAAGTGTTTTAGTCGGCTTAAAAATTAAAGTCAACCAAAAATGTTTTGCCTTTGTGCGTACATCGCTGCGCTTACTGACGAAATTTGTAAATTCATCATTTTTTTATCATTAATGTTTGAAAGCTGATGCATATTGTAAGGACATGGCTTCAATGCAAGCAACTTAAGCGTTTATTTATAGTTTTTTCATAATGGCTAAATTGCTTTGTTTTGCTTTCAGCAAAATCAAGAAACCCCCGCCGAGGGTTTCCAAGTAGCTTTTAAATCCTAAAACTCCACATACTCATCGGATATTTTTGTCTAACTCTGCGTTGTCGTCAATCGCAATACGAAAGTATTGCTCAATCCTCCGCCTTGATTTAAACAAAAATCTCTCGATAATTATGTAAAGTTTTAAGATTTATAAGCTACTGCAAAAATGTCCACTGGACACTTTTGCTATCTTCCTGCGGTTTTTTGACGATGGGGTGTTTCGTTCGCTGCGGCGAACGACTTAAGGCTCTGCCTTAAGAACCCGCAATTTTTCGAGAAAAATCGAGTAAAGCTTTACATGATTTTTCTTGAGTTGCTTGCCATGTCCGAAGATAGCACAAACTATATATTATAAATGCTATTGATTAATAATTTTTAAGTCTTGCGATGTCTTTTGTCATGAATTTAGTTGAAGCCACTAAATAAGTGTATTCAAGAAGTACAATACCATCAAAATCAAGCTCGATAACTTTAGCCATGAGTTTATCAATGAAAGCTTTATCATGCTTTTTGAAAAGTTGCTCTCTTGATTGTTCAGAATAAGAGATGTGAATGTTTTCAATATAATCGATAGTTCTTTCGAGTCTATCAAAATCATATTCTAAATCTAAATATACAGATTGGAAATAAGTTTTGAAGTTATCTCTGTCGATATCTTTAGCAGCTTTGAGGAAGGTGTCAGTTGTGTCGTTATATGTGTTTCTATGGCATTCAGGTGAAACGATTAAGTCGTATTGTTTTGCCACGTCACAAATAGCCTTGCCATCTTCAACTAATTTAGCATACATTTCATCGGTGAACTTGTCACTGCCAGTGCCGAGTTTACCGAGCCAAACTCTAACAGATTTTGCACCGAGTGCTTGACAAATTTTGCAAATTCTTTCCCATTGCTCTTTGTCACCGCTGCCGATAACATAATAAGATGCATATGAGCTGATAATTAAGCCTTTTTCATCTGAAAGTTTTTTAGCTTTCATAGCTTCTTCAACAGTTTTAACGTGGATATCTCCACCCCATTCGATATATTTTGCATCAGCTGCAACAGCGATTTCAACAATCTTTGAAATACGTCTTTCTTTTCTAAAAGTTGTGCTAGTAAAACCAACTTGATATTTTTTCATGATTAATTTAACTGCAGATTTTAACTTACAGTTTCCTCCCTCTTATAGTAGTTTTAAATAATAAATTTCGTCAATGGACGGTTATTTTTAAAACAATGTTACAATGATTATATCATACTAAAAACAACATTGCAAGACCTTTAAAAAAATAATAGGGGATAAAATCGAAGATTAGTGATATTAATTTGTGAGATGTTGTTTAACTTATTATAGAAAAATGCTCAAGATATCAAACTTGAGCATTTAAAAATTATTGTTATGTAAAGTAGTATAGTAAATAAAAACACTTTTGGGCAGAAAAACACACCACTGAAATGAAAAAACAGTGATGCATTCTCCTTTTTAAAACAACAAATAAAATAAGAAAAGAGGTCTTTTCTGAAGTTAGTTAAATTATGCTCTTAATAAAGCGGCATTTTCCCACATTGCAAACTTATAAGTGTCAGCCATTCCCTCAAGCTTGCCTAAGTGATAAATTGCGTTTACGTTTGGTCTGAAGATATTCATTTCAGGGCGAAGTTCAGTCATAACGTTAATGAGTGGGTCTGTGTTGATGTTTGCAGATTGAGGAGGGAAAGCATCATCACAGTGATCGATAATAACTGTGTCTGGATTAAACATTGGAATAATCTCTTTTGCTAAATCCAAGATGTTTTTGTTGCCTTGATATGGAAGAACAAGGTTAGAAACTTTTTCAGGATATTTTGTGTCAGCGTCAACTCCAAGGCTGCCGATAACAAAGATATCATCTGTTTCGCCTTTGATGTGAAAATCGATAATTTCGTCATTTTCTGGATATGTAACTAAGCTTACTAAGAATTTTGCAAGACGTGGTACGTGTGCATATGTTTGAGGTTTAAGTGCAGCATCAACAACCATTCCAAGACCAAAATCAACGTGTCTACCTTGATAAATATCAATTTCAAAGCCATTAACAGTGATTGTGTCACCTGGTTTAACAACAACAAATGATTCTTCTTTGATTCCGTGTTTCATAAGCGTTGTTTTAACGATTTGTGTGCCATAAATTGTCATGTTAGGATTTTCTTTATAGATAAATTCGATATCTTGAATATGGTCAAAATGCCCATGAGTTACTAAAATTGAATCGTGACTTGCAAAGTCTTTCATTTGTGGTTGATATAAAAGTGGGTTTCTATTGAAAAAAGGATCGATTAAAAGACTTCTTTCACCCTCTTTGATTGATAACGATGCTGTACCGAACCATCTTAAATCCATGATGTTTTCTCCTTAAAAATATATCCAATTGTGCGTTAATATGAATATTACTTATCTTATGAGTTGATTGTACTACAAAGTCAAATGGAAATGTTGAATTTTTAGTTAATAAAGTAATAAAAAATGATAAATTCTTTATAAATCAAATTTTAAACTTCGACAACTATGATTATCGAGCCATTTATTCACAAAAACTTAATTTTTTTTGGATAGTTTAAGGGAAATGCGATTGATATTTACTCGAAAAGTGGTTAAGATATAATGTTGGAGGAATTTCAACAATAATTTATCAATTTTAAATTTCGAAGGAGTAAACAAAAATGCGCAAAGAAGTATATATTAAAAAAAGACGTATTAGAAACACACCTATGGTTGAAAAAATGGTGAAAAGCTGGAAAACACACCCAAGCTCAAACGATGATGTAATAAACGCAATTGACTGTGAAGACTTAGTGCCAAGAGAATGCGAAAACTTATCAGCTCAAGATGATATAGATGAAGTTTAAGCTTTTTCATTTAATTAAAAGGGACGGATTTCTCCGTTCCTATAGCCAAGCCAAAATTTTAAACAGACAATCAAATGAATTACATAACAAGGTTCAGCGCACAGGCGTACCTTTTTGGCAAAGCCAAAAATTGTACACCCCCACGAGATGATTTTTTATTGGACTTTTTTGCATTTTTTCATGCTTTTTTATATATTATAATAGTATACGATTTTCTATGGTTAGTCTTTGCATAAATATTATTTAATAAACCCATGCTAAGTTAAATGTTTTTACGCAAACTTAACATAGCTTGCGTTTGTGATTTTACATTCGAGTCTTATCATGGTAAATGTAGTAAGCAAAGAGCAAATTTAAAAAAACGGATTTAGCTTTTTGAATACAAACAAAGATTAATTTTAGAAAGAAGATTTTATTTATGAAAAAGATTTTAGCAATCGCACTCGTTCTCGTTTTATGCCTCGGCGTTTTCGCTGCTTGCACTTCAACAGACGAAGAAACAACAACAGCTGCTGAGCAAAGCAGCGAAACAACTCTTTCAGGCACACTCACACTCGGCGGCTCAACTTCAGTTGAAGCAGTTATCTCAGCTCTCATGGAACAATTCATGATCAACAACCCAGATGTAACAATCACTTATTCACCAACTGGTTCAAGCACAGGCATCTCAGGTGCTGCTGATTCTTCACTCGACATTGGACTTTCAAGCCGTGACTTAAAAGAAGAAGAACTTGAAACTCTTGATCAAACAGTTTTCGCTCTTGACGGAATCGCAGTTGTTGTTAACACTGCAAACACAATCACAGACATCTCACTTGAAGACCTTGCAAAAATCGCAACTGGCGAAATCACAAACTGGTCTGAGCTCGGTGGTGATGACGTTGAAATCATCTTCATCGGTCGTGACTCAGCATCAGGCACAAGAGATGGTTTTGAATCAATCGTTGATGTTTCTGACATCTGTGATTATGACGAAGAACAATCATCAACAGGCGGCGTGCTCGCAAGCGTACAATCAAATGCTGGTGCAATCGGTTATGTTTCACTCGCAAGTGTTTCAGATGCAGTTGTAGCTCTCACAATTGACGGCATTGCAGCAACAAGCGAAACAGTTCTCGATGGCAGCTATCTAATTCAACGTAACTTCGTTTTTGCAACCCTTACAGACGGCACAAGCGAACTCGCTCAAGCTTTCATTGAATGGGCAACAACAGACGAAACAGCTCAAACTCTCATCGAAGCTGCAAGTGCAATCCCTCTTGCATAATTAACAATTAAAATCACAGCAGATAATCCTCGTCTAAGGGCGAGGGTTATCTGTTCGCTTTGCTCACAATGAAATTATGCTTCGCATAGTGAATTTACTTTGTAATGAAATTATGCTTCGCATAATGAAATGTTGCTTCGCAACGTGATATTAAATCCTTTTTAATAACAATTTTAAAATAAAAATAAATAATCAATAAAAATCTTCTACAAACCAAACTCGAAAGGAGTTTCTTAATGAAAAATAAAACCGAAGTTAAAATTGATAAGCGACTTGTCAATCACAATCCTCATTTGAGAATGAAAATGCTCACCGAAAAAGTGATGAACTTCACATTTTTTGCCTGTGGTGCAGTTTCGATTGGCTTTGTTGCTTTAATCACTGTTTATATGTTTTACTCTGGACTTCCAGCCATGCTTGAAATTGGTGTTTGGGAATTTATCACTGGACTGTCATGGGCACCAAACCTCGATGAATATGGCATTATGGCGCTTATTTTATGCTCAATTTGTGCAACTTTTGGTGCTGCAATTTTAGGTGTGCCTATTGGCGTGCTTACCGCTGTGTTTTTGAGCAAGGTTGCTTCAAAGCGTGTTTCGGGCTTTGTACGCCCAGCGGTTGAACTTCTCGCTGGCATTCCAAGCGTTGTTTATGGTCTTATCGGTGCTATGCTTTTAGTGCCACTTATTGCTGATTTATTCGACCAACCTAAGGGCTCTGGATTGCTCGCTGTAATTTTGGTCTTGACAGTTATGATTTTACCGTCTATAATTTCAGTAAGTGAAACTGCGCTCAATGCAGTTGACGAAAGCTATGAAGCCGCCTCTCTCGCACTTGGCGCAACAAAGATGGAAACTTTCTTCAAAGTTAGTTTACCAGCTGCAAGAAGTGGTGTTGCTGCTGGAATCGTACTTGGTATCGGTCGTGCTATCGGTGAAGCTATGGCTGTTGCCATGGTTGCAGGTAATGTTGCAAATCTTCCAGCTCTTTTTGAAAGTGTGTCACTTCTGACAACTTCAATTGCAAAAGATATGGGTTACGCATCAGGACTTCACAGAGAAGCACTCTTTTCAATTGCCCTTGTTTTATACTTCTTCATCTTATTCATCAACGCAATAATGAATAGGTTATTGAAAAAAGGAGTGAAAAAATAATGAGCCTTAAAAGAAAAATTACCAACGTAATATTAAAAGCTATCGTCTACTTATCAAGTTCTTTCACAGTGCTTATGCTCATTGGAATCATCGGATATATTTTTTATAAAGGTATTCCAGTTATCTCATGGGAATTTTTAACCACAAGTGAAAGCTTCATTTATGATACCTTTGGTATTTTACCAAACATTCTTAACACGTTTTATGTTATCTTACTTACACTCGTTATAGTGTTGCCGCTCGGAATCGGCGCAGCCGTGTACCTCAATGAATATGCGACAAGCAAAAGATTAGTTAGCACAGTTGAAACAGCTGTTGAAACCCTCGCTGCAATTCCATCAATCATTTATGGTCTTGTGGGTATGCTCTTTTTCAGAGAGCTCCTCGGCTTTGGCATGAGCTTAACTTCTGGCTGCTTAACTCTTGTTGTTATGATACTTCCAACAATAGTTCGCACAACTCAAGAAAGTTTGCGCACTGTTCCTCAATCTTATCGTGAGGGTGCAATCGGTTTAGGCTCAACAAAATGGCACAGCATTCGTACTATCATACTTCCAAACTCACTTGACGGCATCGTGACTGGCTGCATTCTTTCAATCGGTCGTATCGTTGGCGAAAGTGCAGCACTTTTATACACAGCTGGTCTTACAGCTGGCGTTGTAACAAACATTTTCGAAGCGTACTCAAAAGCTGGCGGTACTTTATCGGTTGCTCTTTATTTGTACGTAAACGAGCGTGGCAACTTCGATGCTGGTTTCGGAATCGCTGCGGTGCTAATGTTTATTGTGCTTGTGATTAATATGTTCACAAAGATGACCCAAAGATTACTTAAAAAACGTAAGGATAAATAAGTTAAGAACAAGAAAGGTGAATTTTACTGGCGAATTTAATTAATTTTAGGTTTGCTCAGCGAAAATAAAAATGGTTACAAAATGAATAATCAATCAATAATCACAGCTAAAGATGTTGACCTATATTATGGTGAATTTCAAGCTCTTAAAAAAATAAATTTAGATATTCCAAAAAATAAAGTTACCGCACTTATAGGCCCATCAGGCTGCGGTAAATCAACATTTTTGAAAACACTTAATCGCATGAATGATTTAATTCCAGATGTACGCATTGAGGGTGAAATCAAATTCCACGATCAAGATATTTATGAAAAAAATCTTGATGTAACAGTGCTTAGAAAACGCATTGGCATGGTGTTTCAAAAACCAAACCCATTTCCAATGAGCATTTTTGATAATGTTGCTTACGGCCCAAAACTTCACGGTACACACGGCAAGGCTCAACTTGAGCAATTGGTTGAAGAAAGCCTAAAACAAGCAGCCCTTTGGGACGAAGTTAAAGACAGACTCAAAAAAAGTGCCCTCGGTCTTTCAGGCGGACAGCAACAAAGACTTTGCATCGCAAGAGCTTTAGCAGTTCACCCAGAAGTGCTTTTGATGGACGAACCAACTTCAGCACTAGATCCAATTTCAACAAGCAAAATCGAAGAATTAACAGCCGAGCTCAAAGAAAAATATTCAATCGTTATCGTAACTCACAATATGCAACAAGCAGTTAGAATTTCAGATAACACAGCGTTTTTCCTCCTCGGTGAAGTTATCGAATATGACAAAACAAGCACTCTTTTCTCAATGCCTAAAAACAAAAAGACAGAAGATTATATTACAGGAAGGTTTGGTTAATAATTATGAGAGTTAAATTTGATAGACAATTAGAGCAGTTAAATCAAGAACTTATTGCAATGGGCAGCCTTTGCTCAACTTCGATTGCAAGCGTAACAGATGCACTTATCAACGATGTGAAAATTGATAAAAACACAGTTGTTGAGTTTTGCGCTCAAATTGACCAAAGCGAACGTGACATTGAAAGACTTTGCATCAAAATGCTGCTTCAACAACAACCAGTAGCAAACGATTTAAGACAAATTTCTTCAGCACTCAAACTCATCACAGACATGGAAAGAATAGGCAAGCAAGCCGAAGAAATCGCAAGAATAGTTGCAAAAGGCAACATCAAAATGGACGATTCAAAAAGAAGAATTAAAAACATGGCAGTTGCCACAATTAAAATGGTTAACACCAGCGTTGATGCATTTGTGTCAAAAGATTTAGACATTGCAAACGAAGTTATCGCCTATGATGATGAGCTGGACAACCTTTTTTCAAAATCAAAAAAAGACATCATTCAATTTCTTCGTGATGGCGTTGACGAAGAAGAAGCAATCGGTCTATTAATGATCGCAAAATATTTCGAGCGAATCGGCGACCACGCAACAAATATTGCTGGCTGGGTTATTTTTTCGGTTACTGGTATACACCCAGCGGTTTAGGCTCACTTCGTTCGCTTTATAATAGTGTAGGGCTTGGGTTCTACCCAACGCAAGCAACTTAAGCGTTTATTTATAGTTTTTTTCGTTATGGTTAAATTGCTTTGTTTTGCCTTTGGCAAAATCAAGAAACCCCCGCCGAGGGTTTCTTACGCAAAAATGTCCACTGGACACTTTTGCTATCTTCCTGCGGTTTTTGACGATGGGGAATTTCGCTCGCTGCAGCGAGCGCCTTAAGGCTCTGCCTTAAGAAACCGCAATTTTTCGAGAAAAATTGAGTAAAGCTTTACTTGACTTTTTCTTAAGTTGCTTACTAGTGAACAATTAATATCTAAAACAAATAAGGAGTTCAAAAAATGATTTTTTATGTAGAAGACGATAATGGAATCCGTGATTTAATCCTTTACACTCTCGAAAGTGTGAATATACCAGCGAAAGGCTTCGAGTGTTCAAAAGATTTGTTTAAGGCACTTGAAACACAAATTCCTGATATGTTCATCTTGGACATCATGCTCCCAGATGAAGATGGAATCTCAATTCTCAAAAAGTTACGTAAAAATTCTGCCACCAAACATCTTCCAATCATGCTCGCAACTGCAAAAAACAGTGAGTTTGACAAGGTGTACGGCTTAGACATTGGTGCAGATGACTACATAACAAAACCTTTTGGCATGATGGAACTCGTCGCTCGAATCAAGGCTCTTTTAAGACGTACGGCTGTTAGCGAAGCAAAACAAAACATTGTTGTTGGTGAAATTGAAATTGATCCAGATAAACACCGTGTTTTTGCTCGTGGCGAAAGAGTGGAGCTGACTAAAAAAGAATTTAACCTGCTTTATATGCTCATGGAATATCCAGAAAGAGTTTTCACTCGTGACAACATTTTAAGCACCATTTGGGGCTATGATTTTGACGGCGAAACCAGAACAGTTGATGTTCATGTGCGTACACTTCGCCAAAAACTTGGTGGTGTTGGCGAGCAAATTCGCACAATTCGTGGTGTTGGTTATGCGATTAAAGAAACAATTTCGGAGAATAAGTCATGAAGAGTAAAATCTTTTATCAGCTTTTAAATGTAAGCTTAATCATGCTCGCCCTTTGCGGCAGTGTGGTTTATGTGGCAAATACATTCTTCCCTGAATTAAGCTTTATGAAAGTGGCGATTTTAATTGCGATTATTGTGGTTTGCACTTGCATTGGCGCATCTTGGGCAATCACAAGAAAGACAATGGAAGCAATTAACCAAATTGACGTTAAAAATCCAATCGACAACCCAGTTTTTGAAGAAATTACGCCACTGCTTCTCAAAATCGATAAGCAAAACCACAAAATAGAAGAGCATCTTCGTGACATAAGCAAAAAAAAGCATGAACTCGCAGACATCATGGGCAACATTCACGAAAGTATTGTTGTGATAAGCAAAGAGGGAACTGTTTTAAGCTTGAATGATGCTGCTCTCAAGATGTTTGCTAAGCAAAAAGATGAGTGCATTGGAAAATATTTGTTAAACGTTAATCGTGATGCAGTTTTTCTTGACATTATTGAAAAAATCAAAACGACACCTCAATTTCAAGTGGATTTTTCAACTAACGGCAAGATTTATCGTGTTGCAGTTTCAAACTCAAGCATCAATGGCAGCATTTTAATTTTCTTAGACGTGACAGAAAGACGTGCGGCTCAAAAGATGAGAGTTGAATTTTCCTCAAACGTTTCTCACGAGCTTAAAACCCCACTTCAAACAATTTCTGGCTATGCCGAATTAATGAGTGTTGGCATGGTACAAGGGGAAAAACTTCAAGAGTTTAGCACTTACATATATGAAGAAAGCAAACGTATGTCCGCTTTAATTCAAGACATCATCAATCTTTCGTTTCTTGATGAGCAAAGCAATTTCGTCAAAAGCGAAAGCGTTGACGTGTACGACATTGCATTGCAAGTTCAAAATGAGTTGGCTGTTAAAACGAAAAAACGTGAAATTGACTTAATAGTTAAGGGCGAAAGCTCGGTTATTTGTGGCATCACTCGCTTAATTCATGAATGCATTTTCAATCTTTGCGATAACGCTATCAATTATAATAAGCCGCAAGGTCTTGTGAAGGTGATTGTTGAAGATAGTGAACTTTTCACAACATTAACTGTTAAAGACACAGGAATCGGCATTCCACTTTGCGATCAAGACAGAGTTTTCGAAAGATTTTATCGTGTTGATAAAAGCCGCTCAAGGTCAACTGGCGGCACAGGCTTAGGAATGAGCATTGTTAAACACGTCGCCGCTCTTCACGATGCAAAAATTGAGCTGCATAGTTTAATTGATGTGGGTACTAGCATAATTATCATCTTTCCTAAAAAATAAAATTAACAAGAACAACGAAGTGAGTACGCCAAAAAGCTACTCACTTTTTGCACTTTTAGAATTAAAAAAACAATATCGAAAGCTTGCGTAAAAAACTAACTAATTGTTAATAAAAGGATTTATTGGTATTTTTTTGCTGATTTTTAGCTGATTTTAGCAATAAATCCCTTGTTTTTGTTAAATTGCAACTATAATTGCTTAAATTTACTTAAAATCATATTGAAAATGTATATTGACATTTTTACAATAAAAGTTTACACTTATATTTATAAAAGAAATACTAACTACTTTAAAGTAGTAAAACGTTTTAAGGCATATTTTCACTTTAAAATTCATAGGCTTTTTAGCGTACTAAAAAGCGTACATAAAAAAATTTAATAGTTCATTTTGATACTTAAAAGTGGAAAGCTAAAATTTCACTTTTTGTATAAATATATTTTTTAAAGGAGTAATCACAATGAAAAAAATTCTTGCACTCGCACTCGTTCTCGTTATGCTCTTCTCACTTGCAGCTTGCTCAAGCTCAACAGATGAAGAAGAAACAACAGTAGCAGACACAGAAGTATCAGCAGATGCATTCACAGTAGGCGTTATCGGTCCAACAACTGGTGACTATGCTATTTACGGTGAATCAGCAGCTAGAGGCGCACAAATCGCAGTTGACGAAATCAACGCATTAGGCGGCGACATTCAATTCACACTCTTAGTTGAAGATGATTTAGGCGATCCTGAAACTGCAGTTAACGCTTACAATACTCTTAAAGACCAAGGGATTCAAGCTCTTTTAGGTACAATCACTTCAGGTGCTTGTATTTCAGTTGCAGCTGAAACATATGCAGATGGCATGTTCCAATTAACACCATCAGCTTCTTCAGCATCAGTAACAGAAGGTAACGACAACGTATTCCAAGTTTGTTTCTCTGACCCTAACCAAGGTACAGCTGCTGCTGACTACATTGTTAGTGAAGGTCTCGGCACAACAGTTGCTGTTATTTATCAAAACGATATCGACTACTCAGTAGGTATCTACGAAACATTCGAAGCTCAAGCTGAAGCACTCGGTCTTGAAATCATTTATGTTGGTACTTTCACAGAAGATACTAAAACAGACTTCAGCGTTCAACTTAGCCAAGCTGAAGCTTCAGAAGCTGACGTAGTATTCCTTCCTATCTATTATAACGAAGGTGCTCAAATCTTCACACAAGCTGCTGCAGTTGACTATTCACCAATCTTCTTTGGTGTTGACGGCATGGACGGTATCCTCGCAGTTGATGGTTTCGACGCAGCTCTTGCTGAAGGCGTTTATCTCCTCACTCCATTTGCAGCTGATGCTACAGATGATGCAACAGTTAGCTTCGTAACTACATATGAAGATACATATGGCGAAACTCCAAACCAATTCGCAGCTGATGGCTACGATTCAGTTTACATTTTATATCAATTAATCCAAGAATCAGGCGCAACATCAGATATGCCTTATGAAGAACTCAACGAGCTCTTTAAAGAAGCAATCGTTGCAACTTCATTCGATGGTCTTACAGGTTTAGGCATGACTTGGTCAGCAGACGGCGAAGTTTCTAAAGACCCAATGGCTATCGTAATCGAAGATGGCGTTTATGTTGGTGTAGAATAATTATTATAATTAAATGTTTTTAATTATTAGACATTAAAGTGGCAAAGAAGCTATCTTAACTGATAGCTTCTTTACGTTTAATTAGATAATAAAATTATTTATTAACTTCAAAAGCAAGTATTTACAGTGTTTACAGCTCAAATACTGTCAATTGCGTAATTAATTATTTAGTTGACAATATTTGTGTTATAAGCAAGGTTTATACACAGGATAATTAGAAAAAATTTAAAAGGGGTGTTACAGTGTCTTTTCTATCGTACTTAATTAGTGGGCTCAGTCTTGGTAGTGTTTATGCTATTATCGCACTTGGTTACACAATGGTTTATGGTATCGCTAAAATGCTTAACTTCGCTCACGGTGACGTTATCATGGTTGGCGGTTACATGTGTTTTATCGCAACAAATAATATGGGTCTTCCATCAATAGTTGGTATACTCTTAGCAGTCGTTGTTTGTACAATTCTCGGTGTAACAATCGAAAACTTGGCTTACAAACCACTTAGAGGCGCACCATCACTCGCAGTTTTAATCACTGCTATCGGTGTTAGTTATTTCCTTCAAAACTCAGCTCAACTCATTTGGGGTGCAAACACAAAAATGTTCTCATCAGTTGTTTCTTTCGGAAGCATAAGTTTTTTCGATGGTCAACTTTCAATTTCAAGTGAAGCTATTGCAACAGTTGGCGCTTGCGTTGTTATCATGATTGCTTTAACATGGTTCACAAAAGCTACTAAAATTGGTAAGGCAATGCGTGCTGTTTCTGAAGATAAGCCAGCTGCTCAACTCATGGGTATTAGTGTCAATAAAACTATCAGCGTAACTTTTGCAATCGGTTCTGCTCTTGCTGCAATCGCTGGTGTTCTTCTTTGCTCATCTTATCCTTCGCTTAGCCCAACAACAGGCTCAATGCCTGGTATCAAAGCTTTCACAGCTGCTGTTTTCGGCGGCATCGGTTCAATTCCTGGCGCTATGCTCGGTGGTCTTATCTTAGGTGTTATCGAGATTTTAGCAAAGGCTTATATCTCAACAAGTCTTTCAAATGCAATCGTTTTTGCTGTTTTAATTCTCGTGTTACTTGTTAAACCTGCTGGTCTTTTAGGCAAACAAGTTCGAGAGAAAGTGTAAGGTGGGAAAAATGAAAAAAATAATTAATACATTCAAAACATGGAATTACTTTACTAAAAACTCACTCTTATCTTATGCAACTGTTATCATTGCTTATATCGTTATTCAACTTATGATTTCAGGTGGCAGCATTTCTAACTCACTTCAAGGTCAGTTAGTTCCAATTTGTACTTATATCATCATGGCTGTTTCACTCAACTTAACAGTTGGTATTTCAGGCGAGCTTAGTCTTGGTCATGCTGGTTTCATGAGCGTTGGTGCTTTCACTGGTATCGTAGCGAGCACACTTTTTGCTGCTGCTGAACTTCCAAGTGTCGCAGTTATCGCTTTAGCAGTTATCGCTGGTGCGTTTATGGCTTTGATTTTTGGTTTACTTGTTGGTATTCCAGTTCTCAAGCTCCGTGGTGACTATCTTGCGATTGTTACTTTGGCTTTTGGTGAAATCATCAAAGACTTGCTCAACAACCTTTATGTAGGCTATGATCTTAACGGCTTGCACTTTAGTTTCACAAGCGCAAAAGAGCTCGGATTAGACGAAGAAACAGGTGTAACAATTCTCAAAGCTGCAATGGGTGCAACAGGTATGACAAAAATGGCATCATTTGGTCTTGGTGTTATCCTCATTTTAATCACCTTATTTGTGGTTTATAATGTTGTTAATAGCCGTACTGGTCGTGCTATCATGTCTGTTCGTGATAACTACATCGCAGCAGAATCAGTTGGTATCAACACAATGAAATATAGACTCATGGCTTTCGTTATCTCAGCAGCTCTCGCTGGTATGGGCGGCGTGCTTTATGGTCTTAACTATTCAAGTTTGTACCCATCAAAATTTAATTTTGACACTTCAATTTTAATTCTTGTTTTTGTTGTACTGGGCGGCATGGGCAACATTTGGGGTTCAATCATCGCTGCGGCTCTTTTAACAGTTCTTCCAGAACTTCTTCGTTCTTTCAGCGATTACAGAATGCTTGTTTACGCAATAGTTCTCATTCTTGTTATGCTTATTAGAAACAATCCAAAAATTGCTAGTTTATTTAGCGGACTTAAAGGAAAAATCCTTGGTAAAAAATCAAAAAGTACAAAAGAAGGAGGACAAAACTAATGGATAAAGTGAAAATGGTTCCCCTTCCAAGTAAATCAATAGTGCCAGAGCGTGATGTTGACAAAGAGCCTGTCTTAGTTGCAGAGCGTTTGGGTATTCAATTCGGTGGTCTTAAGGCTGTTGATGAATTTGATATCGCAATCGGTAAAACAGAAATTTGCGGTTTAATCGGACCTAATGGCGCTGGTAAAACAACAGTTTTCAACCTCTTAACAAAGGTATATCAACCAACAAGCGGCACAATCTTGCTTGATGGCAAAGATACAAACGGCATGAGCACTGTTCAAGTGAATAAAAGTGGTATCGCAAGAACTTTCCAAAACATTCGTCTTTTCGATAAACTTTCAGTTGAAGATAACCTCAAAATTGGTCTTCATAACCAAATCAAATATGGTGTTGGTACTGGTATATTTAGACTTCCAAAATATTGGAAAAAAGAAAAAGAGATGGATAAAAAAGTTGACGAGCTTCTCGCAATTTTCGATATGGGTCACCTCAAACATGATGAGGCTGGTTCTCTTCCATATGGCGCTCAAAGACGTTTGGAAATCATTCGTGCGCTTGCAACAAATCCAAAACTCCTGCTTCTTGATGAGCCAGCTGCTGGTATGAACCCATCAGAAACAGCTGATCTTATGAATACTATCCGTAAAATCCGTGACGAGTTCCAAATCGCAATTATGCTCATCGAGCACGATATGAACCTTGTTATGGGTGTATGTGAGGGTATTTGTGTACTCAACTTTGGTAGGATTATTGCCAAAGGTACACCTGAAGAAATTCAATCAAATCCTGCTGTTATCGAAGCGTACTTAGGTACAAAGAAAGAGGAGGACGAATAAGATGTTAAAAGTTAATGATATAAACGTATTTTATGGTAGTATCCATGCAATTAAAGGTGTTTCTTTTGAAGTTCACGAGGGCGAAATCGTAACTCTTATCGGTGCTAATGGCGCTGGTAAAAGCACAATTCTTAAAACAGTTTCTGGTCTTTTAAAGAGCAGAACTGGTTCAATTGAATTTTTCGATAAAACAATCGTGGGCATCGCACCTCATAAACTTGTTAATCTTGGTCTTGCTCAAGTGCCAGAGGGAAGAAGAATCTTCCTTCAAATGACAGTTGAAGAAAACCTCGAAATGGGTGCTTACACTCAACCAAACTCAGGCATTGCAAAAGACATCGCTGATGTTTATGAGCGTTTCCCTCGCCTTAAAGAAAGACGCAAGCAAATCGCTGGCACACTTTCAGGTGGTGAGCAACAAATGCTCGCAATGGGTCGTGCTCTCATGAGTCACCCAAAACTTTTGATGCTTGATGAGCCTTCAATGGGTCTTGCTCCAATCTTAGTTGAGCAAATCTTTGACATCATCAAAGAGCTTAATGAGGCTGGCACAACAATTCTTCTCGTTGAGCAAAATGCTCAAATGGCGCTTTCAGTTGCGCACAGAGCTTATGTTGTTGAAACAGGCAAGATTACTCTTACTGGTACTGGTAAAGAGCTTGCACAAAGTGATGAAGTTAAAAAGGCTTACCTCGGCGGCTAAAAAACAAGTAATTTAAATAATTTAAAAGCAATCGTTAGATGAGATAATTTCTCAAAAAGCGATTGCTTTTGTCGTTTGTTGTACAATTCTTGCGGTTAACCGCAAGAAGGAAACGACTAGCTCGCATGCGTGTTGATTAGGGATGTTTTTAATTGACAATCATTTTTTTCATCTCGTAGGGTCGACCTCAATGCAAGCAACTTAAGGAAAAAACATGTAAAATTTTACTCAATTTTTTTAAAAAATTGCGGTTTCTTAAGGCAGAGCCTTAAGTCGTTCGCCGCAGCGAACGAAATCTC
>JAWXUR010000028.1:0-23325 GCA_044426265.1 Clostridia bacterium | reverse complement strand
TCCGTCGATGAAATCGAGTGCACGTCTTTCATCAAGCTTACTAAGTTTTGTCATATCAATATAAATTGCAATGATTTGTTTTTCCATCATGCAATCAACAACTGAGCGAACATCATCAGCAGATTTAAGCACAATAGCATAAACTTTTGCTTCCTCTACATCTGCAAAAAGTGCGCTTGGATTATAATTTGATTGAATTGGAGCTTGCTTTTTAACTGGTTTTGGCATTTGAAATTGTGTTTCAATTTTTTGAGGTTTAATTTGTGCAGGCTCAGAATTAAAGTTTTGAGTTTTACCAAAATCATATTTATATGAATCATAATTGTTATTTTCTTTTGCTGGTGTAGTTGGTTTTTTTATTTGCTCTGCTGAAGCGTTTAATTGAGCTTCATAATTTTGCACTGGTTGAGATTTTTTCACTGGCTGTGGGATTGTTTCTTCTTCTTTATTTTCTGATTTTTTGTTTTGTTCAAAAAAATCTTCAAAAAATTCATCGTCATCGAGTTTATCTTCAAAATCAAAATCGTCTTCCTCTAAATTTTCCTTGCCTTTTTTGCTAAAACTTAAAATTTTATTTTTTAAGAAGTTGCCGTTTAAGTTCATGTTGAACCTCCTGTATTTTAATTATTTAATATATTCGTCCGCCGAAAATCAATGAGCCAACTCTAACTAGGTTAGAGCCATTAATAATCGCTTGTTCGTAATCAGATGACATTCCCATAGATAAAATGTCCATTTTAATATTATCTATGTTTTTGCCTTGAATGTCAATAAATAACTTATGGATTTTTGAAAAATATTTATCTAATTGTGAAAAATTTTCACATATTGGTGGAATACTCATCAATCCTTGCACCTCAAGATGAGGAATTTCAGAAATTTCATGCACAAACTCTAAAGCATTTTCAAAATTCATTCCTGTTTTACTTTCTTCATTTGCAACATTAACTTCAATCAAGCACTTCGTTTTTAAGCCGATTTTCTCGCTTTGCTTGGATATTTCTTTTGCAAGTTTAATGCTATCTAACGATTGAATCATATCAACATGAGGTAGTATTTGTTTAACTTTATTCGTTTGCAAATGCCCTATGATGTGTGATGTGCACTTTTCAAGATTTAAGTAGTCTTTTTTGCCCAAAAATTCTTGAACTTTATTTTCACCAATTAAATCTATCCCGCACTCAATTGCATGATTGATAAAAATTGGCTCAACAGTTTTAGTTACAGCCATGAGTTTAACCGAATTTTCTTCTTTATTTGCTTTTAATTCGGCCTCATTAATTTTTTCTCGAATTAGTGATAAGTTATAATCAATGGCACTTTTTTTAGCATCAATCGATAAATTTTCCATCTTCCAGATTTCTCCCTTGTACAATAATTTGATCATAAGCAGTCAGCTGCCTATCGTCAGCATAGCCATCTTCATCTTCGTCAACATAATATGCTGATGCAATGACATAATCATCTTCAGTTTTTTCAATAACGATTGGTGTGTAATTAACAGTGCTGTTCAAAAGAACGTACACGCCAGCCACACCATCTTCATTGATGAAAACTGCATCTTTATTAATTTTCAAGCCTTCATAAGTATTGATTGAAAAGCTTATGTTTTCAATTCTTAAATTGGCTAAGTCTTGGTTCATATATGTGCATTTAAGCAAAACCGCAATGTTTCCGTTGCCGTCAGTTGAAGATACGCTTACAACTTCCATAGGTAATTCAAAAATATATTCATCAGTGAAATCAACATACACAGTTGAGCCAACTGTGAAACTTACGCTCGAAGTTAAAACATCATTGGTGTTTAAAGTACAAGCTAAATACCATATATGTTGGGCTATGATTTTGCCTAAAGCATTATCAAGCTCAGTTGGAGTTGAGTTTATAAGCTCTGTTACAGCGGCGGCATCTAAGTCGATATCTTCAACTGTGTCAAAATCGACTAAGCCTTCATAGCCATCAACTGTGCTTACAAAGTAACCTGAGTAAGGTGCTTGAATTTCATCAAGAATATTGATTTGGCTTTCAAGACTGTACAGCTGTGCTTCTAAACTCGCTATTTCACTAGCATAATCATATGATTCGCCCATAATAACTTTTTTTGTTACAATTTGCGAATTAACACTGCTGCCTTGAAAAGAAATGTCGGTTAAATCATTAGAGTTAATCATTTCAATGTACGCCGAAACTTCCTCGTTAATTTTGCTGATGGTTGAATCAACATTAAGATATTCAACGTCATAACTCGTTGGCATATCACTCAAATAATCAATTTGCTCTTGAATTAATAAGCTTTCATAATAAAGCTCTGCTTGCTCCTCACTTGAAAAGGTATAGGCAATCGTGCCGCCATTATTTATGCTTGTGCCATCGCTGATGATGGGATAATAAAATGCGGAATCAGAAGTGTTAATAATTGAAACTGCAGCGCCATCTTCTTGTTGATATTCATCTCGAATAACATAGCCTTGAGTTTCAACAACAACTTCAACATCAACATTATAGGCAACTTCCAACACGAGTTCGCCCACGTAACTGCTATAAAACCAATCGATAGCGTAGCAAGAAAGGATGATGAAAATGAAGCCAATCATTGCTGCTATCGCAATAAAATCATTTGAAAATTTGCTTTTTTTGCCCTTTACCTTTCTCAACTAGTCACCTTCGTTCTTAAATTATTTTCAAAGCTAACTCTAATAGCTCATCTTTTGAGTGCTCGTCTATTAAAAGCCAGTGGATTGATTCGTTTTTTCTAAACCATGTAAGCTGCCTTTTTGCATAGCGTCTGGTTTGCATTTTTAAGTTTTCAATTGCTATTTCAAGGCTTAACTCTCCATCAAAATATGGCTTTAGTTCTTTATATCCTATTGCTTGTTTCAAAGTTCCGAGTTTATCTTGAGCGAAAAACTCTTTTGCCTCGTCAATCAAGCCTTCTTCAAGCATTAAATCAACTCTAAGATTAATTCTATCATATAAATATTGTCGATTTTCAGCATTTAAACCGAAGATGCAAAAATCATATTTAGATTCATTGAGATGTGAATTTTCACGCTGATTTGTGATCGTTTTTCCTGTTGTGTAATAAACTTCAAGTGCTCTAATTATTCTTTTAGTGTCGTTCAAATGAAGTTTTTCAGCTGTTTGTACATCGACTTTTTGAAGCTGTTCAAAAAGTCTTTCGATGCCCTCGAGCTCTAATCTTTTTTCAAGATTTTGCCTTATCTGACTTTGCTCGTACTCGAAAAACTCGGTGTTTTTGACGAGTGTATCAACATAAAGACCAGTGCCACCAACAACGATTGGAGTTTTACCTCTTTGCAAAATATCTTCAATATGAGCCGTTGCCATTTGCTTATATTTCGCCACGCTAAACTCATCTTCAAGTTTAGCAAAGCCTATCATGTGATGCTTCACTTGACTTAGTTCGTCCTTTGTTGGTTTTGCGGTTGCGATTTGCATTTTTTCATATATTTGCATGGAGTCAGCTGAAACAATTTCACCATCAAGCTCTTTAGCAAGCTCAATTGCAAAAGAAGTTTTGCCAGAAGCTGTAGGCCCTACAACTACGATAACTTTTTGTTTAATCATCAAATTCTCCTAATTATTGGATTCTACCGAACCATTTTTCAAGTTCGTATTTCGTCAGCTCTATTAAAACTGGTCTGCCATGTGGGCAGTATCTCACTTCATCATCGCTGATAACTTGTTTAGCTAAATATAAAAGCTCTTCATCTGAGTTGTTGTTTCCAGCTTTTATTGCCGCTTTGCAAGCGCTGGTGTGATATATGTGATCTATCTTTTCGTTTTCGATAACTGTGCGATTTTGAGTTAAATATAAGGCGATTTCGCTGACGTTACTTTGTGCATCGTCATTTGTGAGCATTGTTGGAATTTGTCTAATTATGATTGTGCCGTCACCAAAATCTTCAATGCCATAACCAGCCTTTTCAAAAATATTGATGTTTTCAACTATTGTATTATACTCGTTTTTAGATAGCTGCATTGTGATTGGAATTAAGAGCATTTGCGATGGAGTTTGATCTGTTGCTTGCTCTTTTAATCGATTGAAAATTATTCTTTCGTGGGCTGCGTGCTTATCTATTAATAATAACTTATTGCCATATTCAAACATAACAAAAGTCTTGAACGCTTCACCAACAAGCCTTAAGCTTGGCTCATCTGTTTCTTCGGTTATAATCACCGCTGGCACAATTTGCTCAAACTCTGGTTCTTGCAAAATCACTTCCCTATTTTCATCAACGTTTGACTCTTCCTCAATTACTGCTGAAACTGGTTCATCAGCTTTTTGCGAAATCAAGTCAACAAAGAAATCATCTTCCTCAGTGATTTGCTCTTGAATTTCAATTTGCTGTGGCTGAACTTTTTCAAAGGTGCTAGGTTTTGATTGAATCAAGTCAATTTCATCATCACTTGGCTCAATGTCAAGGCTTGTTTTGGAGCTTTGTCTTAATTGATTACTAAAAGTGTTAGCGCTCATATTATTCCAAAAGTCAGGTTTTGGATCTGATTTGAAGCTTGTTTTTGGGGTGTGAATTGGTGCATTAGCCGAGCTCATTTGATATTGTACTGCTTGAACTTGTGGCTTTTCTGTTAGTTTTTGAATTTTTGATAAATCGACTTGAATTGGTGTGTCGAGTTTATCAAGAGCAGTTTTAACTGCGTAGTACACTGCGGTGGTGACCCTTTTTTCATCACTGAATCTAACTTGGGTTTTGGCTGGGTGTACGTTAATATCGACAGTGTCAGGGGAAACTTCGATGTTTAAAACGCAAATTGGAAACTTGCCAACCATCGTCATGTTTTTATATGCGTTTTCCATTGACATTGTGCATGATTGCGATTTAATAAAGCGGTTATTTAAATAAAAATATTGCATTGACCTTGAAGCTCGGCAGTTCATTGGTTTGCTTATGAAACCAGTGACAGTGATGCCGTTGAATTTATAATCAACTTCGAGTAGGTCTTTGGCAAACTCGCTTGAAAAAACACTGTGTATCGCAGAAATAGTTTTGCTATCTCCTGCGGTGAGAAGGGTTTGCTTGCCCTCTCTTATAAATCTAAAAGAAATTTCAGGGTGAGAAAGTGCGAGTTTATCGATTACATCAGCAACTGCATTTGCCTCGGAAACATCTCTTTTTAAAAACTTCATTCTTGCCGGTGTGTTATAAAATAAATCACGGATAACTATAGTTGTCCCATTAGGGCAACCAGCATCTTCGCATGAAATTTCTTCACCAGCTTGGCATTCAAAGCGTGTGCCGAGTGCTTCGTCCCCAGTTTTTGTGAGCATTTCAACTTTGGAAACTGCGGCAATTGATGCGAGCGCCTCACCTCTAAATCCAAGGGTGAAAATCGCATCTAAATCATTTGCAACGCTGATTTTGCTCGTTGCATGATTTTTAAAAGCATTTGGTACATCTTGTTTATCAATTCCGATTCCGTTGTCGGTGATTCTAATATATCGAATGCCACCATTTTGGATTTCAACAGTTATGGTGCTTGCTTTTGCATCAATTGAGTTTTCGACTAATTCTTTTATAACTGATGCTGGGCGCTCAACAACTTCACCAGCTGCGATTAACTGCGCAATGTGCTTTGGTAAAACATTAATTTTTGCCATGACTGTGACCTCCTTTATTATAGTATGCAAATTAATTGTTTAGTTTTGCGTTTTGGGGGTACTTGGTAAGCGAAGCGATGTACAACAAAAAAGTTGAATTAATTTGAGTTTTTCGCCTTGCTGATGAGCTCGTGAAGAGTTGTCAAAGCCTCGAGTGGGGTTAGAGTGTTGACATCGATGCTGATGAGTTTTTGAATAACTTCCTCGTTTGCCATTGCTTGAAAACTTGCTTGAGTGTCAACAAAAACGGCATTTTCATCGAGATTTTCTTCGCTGCTTGGTGAAAAATGAGTGTAATCCGCTTGATGAGTTTCGATGTCTTTTAAAATAACTCTTGCTCGATTAACAACAGATTTTGGCACTCCTGCGAGGTTTGCAACGTCGATACCATAGCTGCCACTAGCTGCACCAGCGATGATTTTTCTTAAAAATACGATGCTATCAGGCGTTTTTCTAACCGAAATATTATAGTTTTTAATACCGTCAATCTTGCCTTCAAGCTCGGTGAGTTCGTGATAATGAGTTGAAAAAAGAGTTTTTGCACCAACTTTTTTCTTATTTGCTAAATATTCAAGCACTGCTTGAGCAATGCTCATGCCATCAAATGTTGAAGTGCCACGACCAACTTCATCTAAAATCACAAGGCTTTTTTTGCTTGCACTAGACAAAATCGTTGCAACTTCGTTCATTTCAACCATGAAAGTTGATTGACCAGTTGCTAAATCGTCTGATGCACCAACACGAGTGTAAATCGCATCAACAATGCCTAAAGTTGCACTTTTCGCTGGCACGAATGAGCCAATTTGAGCCATTAGCGAAATAACCGCAACTTGGCGCATATATGTTGACTTACCTGCCATGTTTGGCCCAGTGATGATGCAGCAGCGCTTATCTTCACAGTTTAAGTCTGTATCATTTGGTACATAAATCGAATCTTTTAAAACGAGCTCAACAACTGGGTGACGACCATCAACAATTTTAAGTTGAGTGTCATCAGTGATAACTGGGCAATTATAGCCATTATTCAGCGCAACATCTGCAAAAGATGCGAGCACGTCAATTGTTGCAAGTGCATTTGCTGTGAGTTGAATACGGTTAAACTGTTCGCCAACTTTCTTTCTTATTTGAGAGAAAATCGCAAATTCGAGTTTATAAATTCTTTCTTGTGCACCCAAAACTTTGCTTTCTAAGTCTTTCAATTCTTGAGTGATATAGCGCTCGCAATTTGAAAGGGTTTGCTTTCTTATGTACTCCTGCGGAGCAAGATGTTTGAAAGCGTTTGTGATTTCTATATAATAGCCAAAAACCTTGTTATAACCGATTTTCAGCTTTGGTATGCCTGTTTTTTCACGCTCGTCTTGCTCGATTTTTGCAAGATATTGCTTAGCATTTTTTTGAATGCTGCGAAGCTCGTCAAGTTCGTTGTTATAGCCGTCATTGATCATCTCGCCTTCACGCACGCTAAAAGGTGCTTCGGCTTTGATTGCTCCATCGATGAGCTTGAAAACATCTTCAAGATTATCAAGTGCGTTAAACTGAGCCTTGAGCATTGCGCACTGACTATCAGTTAAAATCGATTTGATTTCTGGCAAGGTTTCAATAGTTTGTTTAATCGCATTGAGGTCTTTACAATTCGCTGATTCAAAGACAACACGAGTGATAAGTCTTTCAATGTCGAAAACTTTATTTAATGCAGATCTAAGATCTGTTAAATTCATATTATTTGCGTACAATTCACTAACCGCACTTTGGCGCTTTGTTATTTGCACGATGTTTAAAAGTGGTTTTTCGAGCCATGAGCGAATAAGACGTTTGCCCATTGAGGTTTTTGTTTTGTCAAGAACCCAAAGGATTGAGCCTTTTTTCTCGCCATTTCTCATTGTTTCAATAATTTCGAGGTTTCTTTTTGTGCTGTAATCAATTTTCATGAATTGATCTTGAGAATAAAAGTTTATGTGTCTAATGTTGCTGACACTGTTTTGCTGAGTTTTTTTGAGGTACTTTAACACCACACCAGCGGCAATTATTGCGTGAGCGCAAACAGTTAAGCCTTGTGAAATCAATTCATCTTGACCAAAATGCTCGTTGCATACGTTTAAGCAATCATTAAAGTTAAAATATTCATCTGTCCCAGTTTCGCAAGTTGCATTGATTTTATCTGTGATGAAACTAGCAATTGATTTGCTGTCAACACATTTTGAGTTGATTATAACTTCACTTGGACTAAATAAGCCGAGTTCGTTTATAATGTTGTTTTCGATTTTATCGTTAGCTGCAAAGTGGGTTAAATTCATTGTGCCAGTTGAAACGTCTGTGAAACACACACCAGCGCCGTTTTCATCGTAAAACACGCTTGTGAGATAATTGTTTCTTGATTCATCTAGCATATGATTTTCTATTATGCTTCCCTTTGTTACTATCCTTGTTACACCACGCTCAACAATTCCTTTTGTTTCGCTTGGGTCTTGAAGCTGCTCACAAATGGCAACTTTATAACCCATTTTAACAAGTCTTGCAATGTAATTATCAGCGCTGTGATAAGGTACACCGCACATTGGAGCTTTTTCACCTTGACCGCAATTTCTTGAAGTCAAAGTGAGCTCTAATGCTTTTGATGCAGTTATTGCATCATTAAAAAACATCTCATAAAAATCTCCTAGGCGAAAAAACACCAGAGTGTCATCATATTCTTTTTTTATATCCAAATATTGTTGAATCATTGGTGAAAGCTGTGCCATTTTTACATTCCTCCTAGAAGTTATTTATGCTAAATTTTTAAGATTAGTGGCAACCGCCGCCGCAGCTTGCGCAATCAGATTCTGAACATTCGTGAGCTTCTGGAGCTGGTTCACAAGTGTCAGCATTTTCGCCGTTAACGCAAAGACCTAAGATTTGCATAATGTAATTCATCATGTCATCAATGTCTTTTCTTGCAGCTTCGTAAGCTACCATGTTTTCATTTGTCATGAAAGTTGTGTAAGCTTCGTTAAATTCTGCTTCATAAGCTGCCATTTTTTCTGCATCTGGAGCTTCTTGGCTAGCTTCTTGTTGATAGTTCATTTGAACGAGTTGGATTTTAGCCATAAGTTCGTTAAGACCTTCATCTGCTTCGTTTGCTGCTCTTACTTTATCAAAAGCAAGGTAGCGTTCGTCTTGTTGAATTGCTTTGCCGAGTTCTCTTGTGAGTTTGATTAAATCCATTGTGTATACCTCTGTATTCTATATTTTTTTATTTATAAACATCTAATTAAAGATGATTTATATGATTTTAGTCGCAAAGTTCGCCCTCAATTACCCATGTGCGTGGGTTAGTGGCTTTCACGTTTACGAATGTGCCGATTAAGCTTTCATCACCATCAAAAGCAATGTTGATGCTGCCTTCGGTTCTTCCAGTTAATTTGCCAGTGTCCTCTGATTTTGAATCAACTAAAACACGGAAAATTTTATCTTTGCTTTGCGAATTTTTTTCGCCTGCAATTTTTTCTTGCAGGTCTGTTAACTCTTTAAACCATGCACCTTTTTCTTTTCTTGAAATTGGATCTGGCATATCAAATGCCTTAGTTCCCTCTCTTGCTGAAAAGATGAAAGTGAAAAGTGTTGAGTATCGAACTTTTTCAACGACTTTGAGTGTGTCTTTAAATTGTTCGTACGTTTCACCTGGGAAGCCAACTATAATATCGCTTGTGATTGAAATTTCTGGCATTAACTCATAAGCGTACTCGATTAA
Source organism: Clostridia bacterium (assembly GCA_044426265.1). Lineage (GTDB taxonomy): Bacteria > Bacillota > Clostridia > Oscillospirales > Acutalibacteraceae > UBA6857. The sequence goes on along the minus strand of JAWXUR010000028.1, from coordinate 13,957 downwards.
CTCGAGATATTTTTCTATATTATAGTGTCTATTCATTATTTTAAGCACTTCGTTGTTTCCTGATTGGAAAGGAAGATGCAAATGCTTTGCGATTTTTTCACTGCCTGCCATAACTTCGATTAACTCTTTTGTGCAGTCCCTTGGGTGTGAAGTCATAAATCTAATTATAAAATCGCCCTCAAGTTCGCTTAAAGTTTTCAGCAGTGCTGGAAATCTCTTGCTCTCATCTAAGCTTTTATTGTACGAATTGACATTTTGCCCTAAAAGAGTTATTTCCTTATAGCCATCAGCGATTAAGTCTTTAACTTCGTTTACAACAACATCAAAATCTCTGCTTCTTTCTCTGCCTTTAACGTAAGGCACAATGCAATAAGTGCAAAAATTGTTGCAACCATAAACGATAGGCACACTAGCTTTGAAACTGCGGTCACGTCTAAGAGGTAAACCCTCAACGATGTTGCCCTCAGATTCTGTGATGTCGTAAACTCTTTTGCCATATGACAAAACACGATAGATAAACTCTGGGAGTTTGTAAACTACGTGAGTACCGAAAACTAAATCCACAAAAGGATAGCTTTTATGAAGTTTTTGAGCCACTCTTTGTTGTTGCATCATGCAGCCACAAAGTGCGATAATAAGCTCAGGTTTTTGTTTTTTGTACTTCTTGAGCTCCCCAACATTGCCGAAAACTCTATCTTCTGCGTGTTCACGAATTGCGCAGGTGTTATAAAGCACTAAGTCCGCTTCGAGAAGGGTTTCAGTGATTTCGTAACCCATTTTGCACAGCATACCTTTGATAACTTCGCCATCAGCAACGTTACCCATGCAGCCGTAAGTGTGAACGTACGCCTTGGGATTGCTTATAGAAAATCTTGTGTCCAAGATGGTTTTAACTTGATTATTGAATTCTTTTTGCTTATCGAGTTCTAACTCTGGAATTTTAAATTTTTTACTTGGTTGGCTCAATTATTCTTCCTCCGAACTAATGCAAACTGCTTGAGTTTTCATCATTTTTTCGTCATTGATTTTTTTCGACATGGTGATAAACTTGTTTAGTCTATTATTCACAGCCGAACGAGAAAGTGGTGGCGACATCATTTCACCGATTTCTCTTAAACTTGCATCAGTATGCTCCACTCGAAGCATCGCAAGTTGTTTGAGCTCTTGCGAAAGTGTTACAAACAAGCCATTTTCTTTTATATTTTCAATTGCCATAACTTGATCGTAAGACGCATTGGCAGTTTTGACAATGTTTGCCGCATCAAAGTTAGTTTGGCGATTGATTAGGTTTCGATAATCTTTATACATTTTAACGCTCATTATTTCCATTGCACTGCCTGTTGCGCCCATAATAGTGAGCAAATCTTCAATGCTTGAGCTATCTTTAATATAGATAACGTGCACTCCACGTCTTAAAATGTGTTTTGCTTTAAGCTCGTAATCTTCTAGCATACGCAGTAAATCTTCACCGAGCTTTTTAAATGGTACAACAAACTCAAGATGATAGCTTTTGTCGGGGTCACATACAGTACCGCACGAAAGAAAAACTCCTCTTAAAAATGATGCGTTACAACAGCTGAGGTTTTCATCTTCACAGATGGTTTCATTTAATAAGTTGCCTAAGTTTATTCTTGCTATTGCTTCTTTTCCTGTGCATGAATATTCTTGCAAAACTTTTTTTCTTATTGTTAAAGTATCAAATGATAGGATATATTTATTCGATTTTGTTATAGTTAACGTTGGCTTTATGCCGCAATCTTTCTCACAAACCTTTAAATATTCATTTGCTACTGTTTCATACTTTGTTAAAAGTGAAATATCATAAGAAGAAAAGCTTCGCCCAAAAAGAAGCATTCCATAAGCTAAAGCATGAATGCAACAATTTGAAGTCAACTCGGTGCTTGTCAGTTCTTGTTTTACTTGGTGGGAAAATGACATACTAACTCCTTATTTCACTTTAAAATATCTCTATGGCTCACGCTTACACAATAACCTTTTTGAGAAAAATAATCGCATAAATTTGCGACAAAGGTCACTGAGCGGTGATGCCCTCCAGTGCAACCGATAGCAACAACTAATTGGCTTCTTGCTTCATCGATACAACCTGGAATGACTAAATCTAATAAATTTTTAAAATGAGTTTCAAGCTGTTTTGATTGTTCAAAACTCATCACAAAATCTCTAACTTGTTTATCAAGCCCTGTTAAAGTTTTTAACTCTGGCTGATAAAAAGGGTTTTCTAAAAAACGTACATCAAAAACATAATCTGCATCAATTGGAAGTCCATGTTTAAATCCGAAAGACATGAAATGAAGATGCATTTGTTTTTCAAGGTTTTTACAAAATAAATCTCTAACTCTTGACTTACAATCGTTAACACAAAGTGATGTGGTTTCAATAATAAAATCTGCAATATCTCTTGCTGGGGTTAAAAGTAGCCTTTCTTTTGCCACTAAATCAGAGGTTAAATCATTATTAGTAAGGGCTAAAGGATGCTTTCTTCTTGTGACTTGATATCTTGTCACTAGGGTTTCATCTGTGGCATCGATAAACATTAGTTTATAATCAATTTGAAATTCAGAAAGTTTTTTGATCGAATTTATAAAGCCTGAAAATGAGCTACCAGCACGAATGTCAATCACGATAGCTATTTTTTTATGCTCTTGCGAATTTTTTGAAATCTGCGCAAAAGCACCTATCAATTCAACTGGCAAATTATCCACGCAGAAAAATCCGATATCTTCCATAGCACCAACTACGCTAGATTTTCCAGCTCCTGACATTCCTGTTATAATCACAAATTCCATTATTACGCATCATTTATGCCGCTAAAACAAGCTAAAAGCTGTCTTACGCTATGGCACTACCTTTCCGTTTTATTTCAAGCTTATAAACTTAAACCATTTTGATTTCAGTTTCTAAGTTCACGTCAAATTTTTCTTTGACTTCCTTTTTGCAAATCTCGATTAAATCAAGCACATCTGTTGTTGTTGCGTTATCAAAGTTAATGATGAAACCAGCGTGTTTTTCGCTGACCATTGCTCCGCCAACACTTTTGCCTTTCAAGCCGCTTTGCTCGATTAAAGCACCAGCAAAATGACCTTCTGGGCGTTTAAAGACACTGCCAGCACTTGGATATTCAAGTGGCTGCTTGTCTTTTCTTTTAAAGATAAGCTCTCTCATTTTTGCTTCTATTGAGGCTGAATCACCTCGTTTTAATTTAACTATAACGCTAGTTACAATTAAATCGGTATTGTTATATGCACTTTTGCGATAATCATATTGCAATTCATCTGCTAAAAATGAACCTGATTTGCCGTGGCTGTCAACGTGATTGCACATGAACACAACGTCTTGCATTTGCTCGCCATAAGCACCAGCATTCATGAAAGCTGCACCGCCCACGCTCGCTGGAATACCATAAGCAAATTCCATGCCGCTTAAATTTTCATCAAGGGCAAATTTGCAAAGTGAAACAAGTGATGCGCCAGCTTCAACTTTGATTGTGAAATCATCTAAAAGCTCAATTTCGCTCATTTGTTTGCCAATATGAATAACAACTGCATCTATTCCATCATCGCTGACTAAAAGATTGCTACCATTGCCAAAAACAAAGGTTTTAGCATCATTTTGTGAGCAAATTTCGAGGATAGTTTTAAGCTGATTTTCGCTAGTTGGTTCAATGAAAATTTTTGCATTACCACCAGTTTTAAACGTGGTGTGTTTTTTCATTGGCTCGTTTTCTAGGTAGGATATACCTTGTTTATCTAAAAGTTGGGTGATTTTTTTCAAAATTGCACCTCCGAAAGTAGATTTGTTTATTTTATAAATTGGTTACTGATATTTTTGTTTGTTTTGATGGCTAGAGTTCGCTTCGCTCACAATGAATAATGAATAGTGAAAAATGAAAAATTATGGGAAAAATCAAAGATTTTTTTGATTTTTAACTTTTTTGCGGGGCAAAAATTATATAATCCGCAGCGAATGCGACCATTAATTTTTCATTAGCGAACGCAGTGAGCTTTTACCTGCACTACAATCTAACCAAAACAAAGAAAACTAAAAGTTAAAATTAATAATTAATAAGCGCTGCACCGATAATTCCAGCATCGTTTCCTAAGATTGCACGATGAAATTCAGTTTTTGGCACGCTTGCTTCATTGCCGTAGCTTGATGCGTGTGCGAGTTCACGAAGTGGTGCGAGAAGGGTTTCGCCTTCGTTACAAATACCGCCGCCAAGACAGATAACTTCTGGTTGGAAAGTGTTGATGATGTTTACGCAACCAACTGCGATGTAGCCGATATATGTATCAACAACTTTTTTGCCTGCTTCATCGCCTAAGCGCATTGCATCAAATGAAGTTCTTCCGTTTGTTTTTTCGATGTCGCCACCGCAAAGCTCCCACATTTTGCTATCTTTGTTTTCAAGCATTGCTTCTTTTGTTTGAGCAATAAGTGCTGATGCTGATGCATAAGCTTCCCAGCAGCCACGTCTGCCGCAGTTGCACATCGTTCCTTCAAAGTTGATTGAAGTGTGACCAAGCTCTGCACCGATGTCATTAAAGCCAGTAACAAGTTTTTGATCCAAAACAATGCCACCGCCAACGCCAGTGCCAAGAGTTACAGCGATAAGGCTTGATTTGCCTTTGCCACAGCCAACAATAGCTTCTGCAAGTGCTGCACAGTTTGCATCGTTTTCAATGCGAACCTCGATATTTGCAAATTCTTCTTTAAGCATTTTAACAGCTTCAACATCTTTAAATCTGATGTTATTGCTATATAAAACCATGCCTCTTTTTTTATCAACAGAACCTGGAGTTCCCATACCGATTGATTCAACTTCTTCGATTGTGATTCCAGCATCTTCAATTGCCATGTAAACAGTTTTGATAATATCGTCAAAAATTTCTCTTGCTGGTCTTGGTGAGTTTGTTTTAAGCTTGCCTAAACCGATAATTTTATTCTCACTATCAATAACTCCTGTAGCGATATTTGTACCGCCAAGATCTACACCTATTCTATACATATTAAAATGCTCCTTTATATTTTTAATCAATATTACACGTTTTAAGCTGATTGCTGTTACGTGAATGTTTTTGTTTTTGAGATTTCACCTTTTTTTCGTACCTTTTTGGCGAAGCCAAAAAACTGTACCATATAAGACAGTCTAAATTAAAATGCGCCCCACATTTCAACTTCTTCATCTTGTGCGCTCACATCTTCAACCATGCCTAAGTTATGCATGAGCTCTCTTGCTGCGTTATAACCCATCTTCTTTTGACGATTATTCATCGCTGCAACTTCAATGATGATTGCAAGGTTACGACCAGGTTTTACTGGCACAACAGTGTATGGCACTTTAACGCCGAGGATTTCTTTAAACTCGCTTTCAATGCCGAGTCTATCATAAACCTTATCGCTATCCCATTGCTCAAGCTCGACAACCATGTCTATTTTTTCTGATGTTTTAACTGAACCCATACCGAAGATTCTTCTTGCGTTAACAATGCCGATACCTCTGAGTTCGATGAAGTGGCGAATGTTATCTGGCGCTGCACCAACGATGGTTTTTGTGCCAGTTTTTTTGATTTCAACCGCATCATCTGCCACAAGTCTGTGACCACGTTTGATAAGCTCAACCGCTGTTTCGCTCTTACCAACACCACTATCGCCAAGGATTAACATACCTTCACCATAAACTTCAACGAAAACGCCGTGGCGAGTGATACGCTTAGCGAGTTCAACGTTTAAATATGCAATAACTGACGCCATTGAGCGTGAAGTTGATTCAGCAGTGTAAAGCACTGGAACTTCATATTTTGGAGCAAACTCAAGAATTTCTGCAGGACATTCAAGCCCCCTTGTGATAATGACAGCCGCTGGAGATTTCGACATAAAAGTTTCAATTCTTTGGCGTCTAATATCATCACTATGTGAATTTATATATTCAATTTCTGTGATTCCTAAAAAGTTAATTCTTCCGCTATCGAAAAAGCTTTCGTAGCCAGAAAAAATGATGCCTGGTCTGTTAACATCTGGGGTGTAAATTAAAATGTCGTTAGGGTCTTTTGGCATATACAAGGTTTCAAGTTGTTGATACTTTAAAATTTTAGCAAGGGATACAGAGTATTTAGTAGCCATGAGTGACCTCCTGTTGTTTTATTTTTTCATCGTGAACTTGAATTTTTTTGTTGTACAATTTTTGCGGTTAACCGCAAAAAAAAGTTACGAGATAACAAAACCATTCTCATTGATAAAAATATTTACAAATGTTTCGAAAACAGTTTCGCTTTACTTCAAAAAAATGTGAAAGCTCACAACGCATAATTATAATTATACCTATTATAACTCAAAAAGTGAAATCTGCCAACAGTTTTTTGATAAATTTTTAAATAAATTTATTTTTATTTTTGGTTTTTACGATAATTTGCATTTTTTTCGAAGTTTTTGAGCAAAAAAATCAAAAACTCACTCTTTTTTTATCATTAGAGTGAGTTTTATATTATTGTTTTTAAGTTTTGATTGTAATTGCACTTAGAAAAACTTTGAAAGCATTCCATGAGCCACATCTGGATAGTCTGTGATTAAGCCATCAACACCGCATTGAATCATTTTGCTGAAGTTTGAGCTTGTGTTAACTGTCCATGTGTTAACTATTAAACATTGCTCATGAGCTTGCTCAACTAAGGCTTTATTGATAAAACGTGAAAATGGGTGAATTGCATCAGCACCAAGTTGTTTCACAGCGGTTTCAACAACTGATTTTTTAAGAACAGTTGAAAAGTTTTGAGTTGGTGAAATTAAAAAGCCAGTTTTACAGTTTTGATCATATTTTTTAGCTTCAATTAAAACATCTGTATCAAAGCTCGAAATTAAAAGTTGATCATACATATCGAAGCTTTTAACTGTTTCAATTGTTTGTTTAACTATCTCAGAGTTTCTTTCTTTTTGGCTTTTGATTTCAATGTTTAACACTTGAATTCCAGCCGCTTTTGAAATGGTTAAAAATTCTTCTAAAGTTGGAATCTTTGTTTGAGCATATTTTTCGCTGAAATAGCTACCAAAATCATAGCGTTTTAATTGCTCGAGTGTGAGTTTTGAAATTTCACCTTTTCCGTTTGAAGTTTCATCAATTTCGTGATTATGGCAAAGCACGATTTGACCATCTTTTGTGAGATGTACATCAGTTTCAAAGCCATCAACACCGATTTCAATTGACTTTTCAAAAGCTGGAATTGTGTTTTGTGGTCTATATCTATTTGCGCCACGATGTGAAATTATATTGAATTTATCCATTGCTAAGTACCCCTTATTTAACTAATATAGCCAAACCAAAACAATCCGAACCAGCCTAAAATTAACAAAATTTCACCTTATGCTTCGTTATCCTCCTAGGAAAACGCCCGTTTGCTGTCGTCGTCTGCCTTGCCTAAAATAAAATTTTGTTAATTTTAGGTCGAAGATTTTTTATTATCTTTTTGCGCTGCATAGCTAGGCAATACACTGAAGTAATGCTCACGCCTTACGAAGTGGATTAACGAAGCTAGGTGGCGCAAAAAGTTAATAAAAAACTGGTTCAGATTATTTTGGCTTGGCTAACTATATTATACCACGTTTGTTTTATATTAACAAGATGGTTTTTGATTTTTACTTAAATTTAACCAAGTAAAATTGTGATTTGATTTTTCAGCTTATTCGTTTCCTTTTTGGCGGTAAACCGACAAAAATTGTACCGCCCAAAAAGCAGAAAAAAAGCGAGTGCTGCTTTTTCAAGTGCACTCGCTTGGTTTTTAGTTATCAATCATGAACTCTTTCACGCTTGTTGCAAGACCTGCAACTGATTGAAGTTCTGATGGAATGATGATTTTTGTTGATTTGCCATCTGCAACTTTTTCAAATGCATCAAGGCTGCGCATAACGAGGTAACCTTTATCTGGTGCTGCATCGTTGATAAGGCGGATACTTTCTGCCTCAGCTTTTTGAATTGCTACAATAGCTTGTGCCTCACCTTCTGCTTCACGGATTTTCTTTTCCTTGATTGCTTCTGCGTGAAGGATTGCTGCTTCTTTATCTGCTTGAGCTGAAAGGATTTTTGCTTCTCTTTGACCTTGAGCAACTAAGATGTTACTTTCTTTATCGCCCTCAGCACGAAGAATAGCTTCACGGCGCTCACGCTCTGCTTTCATTTGTTTTTCCATCGCATCTTGAATTGCACGAGGAGGAACAATATTTTTGAGCTCAACTCTGTTAACTTTAATGCCCCATGGATCAGTTGCTTCATCGAGAATTACACGAATTTTTGTGTTGATGATATCTCTTGATGTGAGTGTGCTATCAAGCTCCATGTCACCCATGATGTTTCTAAGAGTTGTTGCTGATAAGTTTTCAATTGCTGAAATTGGTCTTTCAACTCCATATGTATAGAGTTTTGGGTCTGTGATTTGGAAGAAGATAACTGTGTCAACTTGCATTGTTACGTTATCTTTTGTGATAACTGGTTGTGGCTCAAAGTCAACAACTTGCTCTTTAAGTGACACGATTTTTGAAATTCTTTCAATGAAAGGAATTTTAACGTGAAGACCTGTTTGCCATGTGGTGCTATAAACACCTAAACGCTCAACGATATAAGCTTTTGATTGTGGTACGATTTTGATGTTAGCTGAAACTGCTGCTAACACAAAAAATACGAGTACTAATGTAATGATAACTGCTGTCATGATATTTCTCCTTGCTTTTTTTAATTTTTATTTTTGATGTACTATTAGTTTTACACCTTCGATTTTATCGATAATAACGATTTCATCTTTAGGTATAACTTCTTCGTTAGCGGCTCTTGCTGTCCACACTTGACCTTTAAGTTTGACTTGACCAGTTTGCTCGATGTTGCTGATTTGCTCAATAACCAAAGCTTCTTGACCAACGCACATATCCGCATTTGTGGGAACAACTTTTGAGTGGACATATTTTTTAACAATTGGTTTACATACGGCTAAGGCTAGAATTGAAACGAATAAAAACACTGATAATTGTGTGATTAAACCTGCATTTGTTAAGCTCACAAATGTTGCTGCAATTGCACCAACGGCAAACCAAAGTGCCACGATTTGAACTGTCATGATTTCAAACACAACGAAAAATGCACAAACGCCTAGCCAAAATAAGAACATATACTCTTGCATGTCCTCACCTCTTTTCTTGTTTTAGCAAACAACACATAGCAAAATATGTTGTTTTGCTTATAAACATTATACCACTATTTTTTTATAAAATCAATATACAACTAATACATTTCCGAAGCTTATTTTTTGTTCATGTATGATAGAATTTAAGGTTTGTATAATTTCCAAGAGCTTTGTGTTAGCATATTCGTAACTTTGAATTTCAATTAAATCTTCAAGCAGAGCAATATTTATTTCTAATTGCTCAAACAAACTATAATCTAAAAATATGTTATACCATAATTCGACATTATCCCATTTTCCTTGTGCGTCGCTTAGATTTTCAATTGCTTGCTCGTACTGCTGCGCCTGCATAAGATCATAAACTTCTTGAAAATCTTCAGCTAAATCTTGTGCTGATTTTTCCACGTAAACATAGCTGCCAACTCCAACACCAAAACACATTATTAATAGTATAACAGATAAAATCAATCTTTTAAGCATTGTCTTCTTCCTTTTCTATAATATTAATATTTCCAACTTTGTCGCAAGTCATGATTAAAACTTGATCAGCTGTCAGCTTTTGTTTGCTTAAAATTTTTTCAATGTCAGTCTTTTTCATCAAACAAAGATTTAAATCTTGCTCAATAAGTTTACCATCACTAATCACAAGGCAAGGAAGTCCGTCTGGCTTTTCTTTGATTTTTGTGTCTGTTATTGTTACCGTTCTAAACTCTGGTTTTAAAATAACGCTTATCGCTCCATTGGTTTCAACAAAGGCGTGTTGAACTTGACCAATATCAAAAACATCTTTAAGTCTTAGCGCTTCCATTAAATCGTCGACACTATAGCGAATTTTTCTCATGTTTTTTTGCTGAACTTTTCCGTCTGTGATAATTAAAACTGAATTTCCTTGCATAACAGTGCGAAAAGTTCGTGATTTCATGCTAAGAATTGATGAAACAACTTCAAGGGCAACGAGCAAAAAGATGCAAACTAACGAATGCAGTAGTGGAACTTCGCTATCTTGAAGTGGCATTGATGCAACTTCGGAAAGCAAAATAGTTATCACAAGTTCGCTTGGTTGAAGCTCCCCTATTTGCCTTTTTCCCATCAATCTCACACTTGCAATAACCACAACATAAATAATTAAACCTCTAAGCATTAAAATTAACATACACTCACCTCTAAAATAGTATTGACTAATTGAATGAAAGTATAATAATTTAATAGCTATTTTATGATTTGACAATTTTATTATAAATTCGACATAAAAATCATCAATCTTATTTTCGATTGAATTATTCCCCATTTTTTCTAAGTTATACACTTAAAATTAAGGTTTTGATTTTTAAACTCGAAAAAGAATATTTATGTGATATAGATGTGATATTTTAAGCTTAAAATCGAAAATAAAAACATCAAATTTATGTAAAATTTTAAGGTTTACTTAAGATTTCCTCTTTACAATCATAGCTAAGATGTGTTATGATAATAAAGGCGTTAAAAAGCCAGTGTTTATTAGTATTTACAGGGTTTTACATACATTATTCTTGTGAGGAAGTTGTGATATTTTCACACATTTTTCAAAAATATTTTGATGAAATTACGTTAAATTTATGTAATTTTTAAGGTATAGTTTAATGTTAATCCATACACTATATTAGTACTTGGCAAAACAAATTTTAAGGAGGTATTTTTTATGTCAGTTCAAAAAATATTTAAAAGACATGAGATCAAATACATGCTCACATATGAGCAATATGAAAAATTAAAAAAACTCATGAAAAATCATATGCAGCTTGATAAATATGGTAAAAACTTAATAAGCAATTTATATTTTGACACAAGTGACTTTTTGCTGATTCGCCGCTCAATTGAAAAACCATGTTACAAAGAAAAATTAAGAGTTAGAGGTTATGCAACTGTAAATCATGACTCAAACGTTTTCATTGAGCTAAAGAAAAAGTATAAAGGCATCGTTTATAAAAGAAGAATTGTTGCACCGCATGATCAAGCTTTAGCATATCTTATGCAAAACAAAGCCCTCAGTGACGACACTCAAATCACACATGAGCTTGATTATTTCAAAGAGTTTTACCATGACTTAGCACCACGAGTTTATCTATCTTATGAAAGAGAAGCTTTTTTTGGTTTAATAGATTCTGATTTTAGAATGACATTCGACCAAAACATTCTCGCTCGTGATTATGATGTTGATTTAACTTTGGGGCGGTACGGCAGCAAAGTTGTTGATGATGGCATAATCTTGATGGAAGTTAAAACCTCAGTTGGTCTTCCAAAATGGTTACTTGACTTTTTCGCTAAAAATCACATCTATAAGACTTCATTTTCTAAATATGGCACAGCCTATAAAAATTTTATTATTGCTAAAATGCACGGAGGTACAAACAATGTCGCTTGATTCACTTTTCACAGGTATATTCGATTCCACTTCAACCACAGTAATTTCGGTGTCTGATTTCATTTTATGCATCGCTTCGGCTTTAATCGTTGGTGTTATCATCGCTTTATCTTACACTTTTAAATCAAAATACACTCGTAGTTTTGTGACAACTCTTGCAATCTTGCCAGCTGGCGTTGCAATGGTTATCATGATGGTTAACGGCAATGTTGGCACTGGTGTTGCTGTTGCTGGTGCGTTTAGTCTTGTACGCTTTCGCTCCGCTCCAGGAACTGCAAAGGAAATCGGTGCGATTTTCACAGCGGTTGGCTCAGGTTTAGCAATCGGTATGGGATACATCGCTATCGCTTACGTGTTCGCTATCATGATTATCGCATTTAATATTATAGTTGCTCTCACTAACTTCGGCGAGAAAAAAGCAACTCAAAGAATTTTTACAATCACAATGCCAGAAGATTTAAACTACACTCGAGTTTTTGATGACCTTTTCAAAAAGTACACAAAAAATACTGAACTAATCAATGTTAAAACAACTAACATGGGCAGTCTTTTTAAACTTCGCTATGAAATTGATTTGATTGACGAACATAAAGAAAAAGAATTTATTGACCAAATTAGATGCAGAAATGGCAATCTTGAAATAACAGTTTCTAAACAAAGCAATGCTGGTTTAGAATTATAAAATGAATTTTAGTATAGCCAACTCGTTTAAAACTTTAACGAGTTGGCACAATTAGGAGTTGAGTTAAATGAAAACTAAAATTATAGCTCTTGTTTTGGTTTGTGCTTTCTTGTTTAGTGCTTGCTCTAGCAGCGCTGAAACTACAACAACTGAAGAAGTTACCACAACAACTGAAACCACAACGCAAAACATTATGACAACAGCACGGGAAACTACTGAAGAAACAACAACTGAAACAACAACTGAGACCACCACAATGGCTGAACTTTCTGCTTCTGAAACTATTGAAGCTAAATTAATTGACACAGGTACACAAACATTTTATTCATCTGACATCTTTTCTGATCGTGATTATGAAACCTATTATGATGAAACTGAGTGTTATTATATCACCTTAAGTGACAGCGGTAGCACAAGCACTGAAAGCTCTGTTGTTATTTCAGGTTCAACCATAACAATCACCACTGAGGGTGAATATATCATTAGCGGTAGCCTTTCAAATGGACAAATCATTGTTGAAACAGCAGACACTGACAAGGTTCAGCTTATCTTAAACGGTGTTAGCATAACAAACTCTAGCTCGGCTTGCATTTATGTTAGTGAAGCTGACAAGGTGTTTATCACCACTATTTATGGTACTGAAAACACGCTTAATTCAACAATAATTGAAACAACTTCAACAGATGAAGATGCGACTAATGTTGATGCAGCAATTTTTTCAAAAGCCGATTTAACTCTCAATGGGTTAGGTAGCCTTACTATCACATCAACTTGCAATGGTATCACTTCAAAAGATGATTTACGCTTCACTAGCGGCACGTACACAGTAACAAGTGATATGCATGGACTTGAAGCTAATGACGACTTATCAATTGATGGTGGTACGTATTATATCACATCTGGTGGCGGAATTGCTAATTACACTGCATCAAGCAGTTCTAGCAGCTCTAGCGGACCTGGTGGAATGTCAATTTTCGATATATTCTCAGGTTTTGAAGATAGTGAAACTGATGATGTTTATGGCAAAGCAATTAAATGTGACACCAATATTTTCATTTTAGATGGAACATTTTACATTGACTCACTCGATGATGCTATTCACTCAGATAGCGTGACTTATATCGGTGGCGGTACGTTTGAAATTGAATCTGGAGATGATGCAATTCACGCAAATCTTGAAACTTCAATTGCTGGCGGTTACATTGAAATTATCACTTGTTTTGAAGGCATTGAGGGTCAACGCATTAACATCTTAGGTGGTTACATTAATATGTATTGCAATGACGACGGCATTAACGCTGCAATTAGTGATAGTTCTCTTGGTGATAGTGAGTTATACATCAACATCGAAGATGGCGTTATTATCATGGACACTAATGATGAGGGTGACGGACTTGACTCAAACGGTGACATCTACATTTCAGGCGGTCAAATTCTCATTTCTTCAACCACTGTAACCACTGACACTGCTCTTGATTATCAAGATTATGGTGTTATCACTGGCGGCACATATGTTGCTACTGAAAGCGATAGCATGACTATGCAAAACTTTGAAAGCGATTCAACTCAAGGCAGCATCTTAGTTGAAACTTCTTCAACTCAAACCGGCACAGTTAAACTCACAGATAGTGCTGGTAATGTCTTAGTTGAAATTGAGCCAGCTAAAGAATATGAAGCAGTTATCATCAGTAC
>JAWXUR010000027.1:0-23554 GCA_044426265.1 Clostridia bacterium | reverse complement strand
ATAGGAGATTTCGTTCGCTGCGGCGAACGACTTAAGGCTCTGCCTTAAGAAACCGCAATTTTTTAAAAAAATTGAGTAAAATTTTACATGTTTTTTCCTTAAGTTGCTTGCATTGGGGGCGACCTTTGGTCGTCAGTAGGTTTGATGTAATTTTCTGGCGACCAAAGGTCGCCCCTACGCTAACAAATAATTTTTAAAAATCCTTAAGTTCCCATGTATGGGGCAGAGCCCTTGCCCTACACTGTATACCACAAGCGAAACATTGTTGTACATTAATTAAATTCCCAACTATGAGAAACAACCCTTGCGGTTGTCTGAAAATTTTCACTCTCGGACAACCGCAAGGGTTGTCCCTACGCAGCTTGATTTTGTTATTAAATTATATCTCTTTTTTGCCATCTTCTAGCACAAACATTCCTTTGTACTGTGCTCCGCACACCTCGGCGATTTTTTGCAGTTCGTTTTCGCTGAAATTATCTCTTCTTAGTTTTCCTGAAAGATTCGCTGGACTTATGCCCAATCTATTCGCCAGTTCTTTTTTCTCAAGACCTAGTTCAATCAACATTATTTCTATTTTTTTAGTCATTGTACCCATACAACTACCTCAATTCAATCTAATTTAACTTAATTATACACTCATTAATCAAATAAATCAAATTTAAGTGTAATAATTAACTATATAATTAATCAAAAAGTATTGACAAAATAAATAAAATAGTATATGATTAAACTATAAAATTAATTAATTAAATTATAGAGTTAACTAAAATTAATAAAAAAATATTTTTTAACTTAGAAAGAGGTAATAAAAATGGCTAAAAATAACAGTGTTTTACAAGATTTATACTATGGAAAAATCACACCTTGGGAAAACGATCGCAATTTATCTTTTGATATGCGTTTGAAAAATGCAAGTATTTTAGAGATAAGCAACAACTTTTCTAGCAGTCTTAGTGATGAAGAAAAAGTAATTTTTGAAAATCTTACAACTAAATTTGATGCGCTTGCTGACGAAAACACTAAGGATAAATTTTGTGAGGGGTTTTGTTTGGGTTTGCGTGTTGGTGTTGAGGTTTTTGGTTGATTGGGTGGGCGTCTTCTTTTTTTCGCAAAGCGAAAAAATGTACTAAAAAAATTAGGCTTTCAAAAACAGTTAAACTATTTTTGAAAGCCTTTTTATACATTCAATTTTAATCAAGCCAACTAATTTCAATGCAGTTTTCAATAGCATATTTCAAATTTTCAATCATTTTCGCTCTCACTGATTCATCTTTGATATAATCAAAAGAATGATCAACAAAATCTGAATGCAAGAGTTTATCAATTGCCATGCAATATAATTTAAGCTCTTTTGCCATGAAACGCTCTTTGGCTTTTGTATCTAAGACATCATCAGCTTGAATATCTAATATGAGCTGAACTGTGTCATAAGATGCACTTATTGTTGTTGGATAATCGTAAATGTGAAGAACGTCATCTTGCATTTTGAAGTCAACATTCACATCACGAGCATTTTCTTCGTGAATAAAACCACGAGATAGCTCTTTCTTTTTTTTAGCAATTTTGCTCAACGTATCTTCATTAATCACATGCGGCAAAACAATATGAACTTTGAATTTTTCCAATGAGAAAATATAATCTTTTGCATTATCACCTTTTGTTGTGAAAAGTACGCTCTCATTTTTGCACATTTGGAAAATAAAGTTTCTCACATAGCCAACCGCTGTTGAAATTGCAGCACCAACTATCATTGGAGATAACTCCATGGACGTGTCTTTAATATAAGTTATAAGCTCACTAAGTGGACCATTAGTTTTATGCATATATTCACTTAAAAGATTAATGCTTTTAACAACACTGCCCACTTCTTTGCTATCATAAATTATTCTTTTAATGGCAAGTTCTCCGTGTATACCAATCAAATCTTCTGGAAGTCTTAAGTCTTCTTCAGAAAATAAAATAACTTTTGATAAACCCAAAGCCATTGTGCAAAGCCCAATTTCAAACAAAACATTATCTCGCATTGAGTGAACCACTTCGCTTTCATCGCCACGATGGATTGTTGTTTCATCGTCACCTTCACAAATCAAAATAGCATAATCAAAACTAGGTATTTTTTTGATAAGCATTGGCAGCAATGCAATGTTTGATGAATCGTTTGCATCTGAAAATAAATCTCTCCAACAAGAGCAGTTAAAGCCATTGAGTTCCAAATTAGTTCTCACTGCATCTAAAATGCCTAAACGCTCACTGTTCCCTGATGAAAATAAAACTACATTAATTTTGCTCATAAAACTTACCTCACATTTTATATTATTTGATATTATTATACAATATAAAACAATCAATTTCAATATATTTAATAAAAATGTAAGATATTTATTAAATTTATGCATTTGTTTGGTTGTGGGCGTACTTTTTTTCGCAGAGCGAAAAAACTGTACGAAAAAAAACGCAAAAAAATTAAGACTGCCTAATTTTACTTAAGCAGTCTTTTGTTTTATGCTAAAATTTCGCTGAGGATTTTTATTGCTTCGCTGATTTGTTCGTCGCTCACGATTAGTGGAGGAAGAAGTCTGACTTTGTGCTTTGCGGTGAGGACTAATAGACCTTTTTGCATTGCTTTTGCGACTACGTCTTTGGCTTCGATGCCGTCTGTGAGTTCGATGCCGAGCATTAAGCCTAAGCCGTCAACGCTTTTTACTTTTTCTAGCTTTAAAAGTTCGCTAACGAGCTTTTCTGATTTCGTTTTTACGTTTTCGATGAACTCATCTGTGAGTTTTTCAAGCACTGCATTTGCGCCAGCGCATACGATTGGATTTGCTCCGAAAGTTGAGCCGTGCATTCCTGCGCTCATTGTGTTTTCAGTTTTTTCGCCAAACATCACTGCACCAATTGGAAGTCCACCGCCTAAACCTTTTGCCATTGTGACAACGTCTGGGGTGATATCGAATTGCATATAAGCCAAAAGTGAACCAGTTCTGCCCATGCCTGTTTGAACTTCATCAACCACTAATAAGATATCTTTTTCAGCGCAAAACTCTGCTAACTCTTTCACGAAATCTTTATCAAGTGGAATAACTCCGCCCTCGCCTTGCACCATTTCAATCATGATTGCGCAAACTTTATCGTCACATTTTTCTTTGATGCTTGCCATATCGTTTGCGATTGCATAATCAAAATCTGGGAGAAATGGGAAGAAATAGTTGTGAAAAGTGTCTTGACCTGTGGCGGTTAATGTTGCCATAGTACGCCCATGGAAGCTGTTGACTAAGGTTAAGATTTTTGTTCTGCCCTCGCCATATTTATCAAATGAATATTTTCTAACTGTTTTGATTGCGCCCTCATTTGCTTCGGCACCGCTGTTTGCAAAGAAAACTTTTTTCATGTTTGTACGTTCACAAAGAGTTTTTGCGAGTTTCACGCATGGCTCAGTGTAATATAAATTACTTGTGTGTGCGAGTGTGTTTGCTTGAGTTGATACAGCGCTCACCCAACTTTCATCGCAATAACCGATGCTGTTAACACCGATTCCGCTTGTGAAATCGAGGTAGGTTTTGCCCTCGCTGTCTGTTAATGTGCAGCCACTGCCTGAAACTAACGCTAAATCAAAGCGTCCGTAGGTGTTAGCAACATAATTTTTATCATCAATTTTTAATTGTTTTGTATCCATATTAGCCTCCAATATTTTTGATTCTCAATTCATTAAATAAGTCTATCAGCTTTTTGTACTGTTCACTGAAAACTATTCACTAAATTACATTCCTTTATAAAAAAGTGTTCCACTACCAGCATCTGAGAAAATTTCCATGATAACTGAGTGCTCCATTCTGCCGTCAATGATTGCAACTTCTTCAACTCCGTGTTCAATGCAATCAATGCAACATTCGATTTTTGGCACCATTCCGCCAGCAATTATGCCTTTTTCAACAAGAACTTCAACTTGCGAAACTTCGATATCTCTGATGAGGGTTGACTCGTCGTCTTTATCTTTCAAAACACCAGCTACGTCTGTCATTGAAATTAGTTTTGTTGCACCAAGTGCGATTGCAATTTTGCTTGCTGCTGTGTCTGCGTTAACATTATAAGCGTTTGCTTTTTTGTCTGTACCTACTGTTGCGATAACTGGAATGAAGCTGTTTTCCAAGAGGTACTCTACTAATGAAGTGTTCACTTTCACAATTTCGCCAACATGACCGAGATCTACTTTGCCACTTTCTTTCACGCATTCGAGCATTGAGCCGTCCATGCCGCAAAGTCCAACTCCGTGACCTCTAAGAAGTCCAACTAAGTCTTTATTAACCTTGCCAGCGAGAACTTGTTGTACAACTTCAATTGTGTCATCATCTGTAACTCTTAAGCCGTCAATGAATTTTGGCTCGATACCGAGTTTTTTGAGCTGCTTGTTAATTTCAGGTCCGCCGCCGTGTACTAAGACGATTTTAACACCAAGAAGTGTTAAGGTGATGAGATCGTTCATTACGGCTGCTTTGAGTTTTTCGTCTGTCATTGCAGCGCCACCATATTTCACGACTATGGTTTTGCCTCTATATTTCATTATGTATGGTTGAGCTTCACTTAAGATGTTTGCCATCTGTATGCTTTTTATCATTATTTTTTCTCTCCAATTATTTATTGTCGACAATGTCGATTATATACCATTTTAGATTATTGATTTTTGTAGGGTATGGTCTTGACCATACCAAATTTGCACCAACCGAATGTGGAACGGTCTTGACCGTTCCCTACAAATTTGTGGTTTCGAGGGAGGTTGAGGATTTGGGACGTTTCGGCGAGCGTTTTGCTACGGCGTAGCCGTAGCAATTGCGTGCTTGCACGCAATAATTTTGGCGAAGCCAAAATTAAACGCTCGCCGAAACTAACTAACCGTTACTGAGATTTAGCCACAAAACAGTCAGCGAACGCTGTCTGTTTTGCAGATTAATTCTCCAATCACCATAACTATTTCACTGCTCGGTGTAGCCGTAACCAAATAGCACAAACCAACCCGGCGTGCGTGTCTAGGCACTAGACCTAGGTTCTGTAGTCGCCGTTGATTTTTACGTAATCGTATGTTAAGTCGCAGCCCCATGCTTTGGCGCTATGCTCTCCATCGTTCATGTCAACTAAAATTTGAATTTCTTCTTCGGCGAGTATTTTTGCTGCCTCGTCTTCGCTATAGATCTTGTGAGCGGCATTTTCGCAAACGTCAACTTGTCCTGCACTGCTTTTAAGGCTAACGCAAACTTTATCAATAGAAAATTCACCTTGTGTGTATCCAATTGCGCAAAGTGCTCTTCCCCAGTTTGCATCTGCACCAAACATTGCAGCTTTAAAAAGGCTTGAACAAATTATGCTTTTACTAATTTTTCTTGCGTTTTCTTTAGAGTTTGCACCACTAACCACACATTCAAGCAGTTTTGTTGCACCCTCTCCGTCACCAGCAATTTTACGGCTCATGAAAGTTGTTATCGCATTAAGTGCATCACAAAAACTTACATAGTCGTCATCTTCTTCAACTATTTCTGTATTACCAGCCATGCCATTTGCCATGAGGATAACTGTGTCATTTGTTGAAGTGTCGCCGTCAACACTGATTTGGTTGAAAGTGTCTTTTATATCTGCACTAAGTGCTTTTTGAAGTAAAGAACTGCTAATTGCAACATCTGATGTGATGAAAATAAGCATTGTTGCCATGTTAGGGTGAATCATTCCGCTTCCCTTGCCTATTGCGCCGATTTTGCAAGTTTTTCCACCACATGAGAACTCAAAAGCCACTTCTTTTTCAGTGGTGTCGGTTGTCATTATAGCTTGCGCTGCGGCGGTTCCGCCGCTGTACGACAAAGATCCACACGCTTCTGGAATTCCTCTTTCGAAAGGCTCGAGGAGCAATTCTTGACCGATAACTCCGGTTGAATTAACAAGCACGTCAGTCATTTTGAGGTCTAATGATTTTGCGGTGAGTTCGCAGATTGTTTTTGCAACATCAATGCCATTTGGTGCGCAAGTGTTAGCGTTTCCGCTGTTGCAAATGATGGCTTGAGCCTTGCCGTCAGCCATGTTTTCTTTGCTCACGATGAGCGGTGCGCCCTTGACCTTGTTTTGTGTGAACACGGCAGCAACGTTCGCCATAACGTCACTTTTGATGAGCGCCAAGTCTTGTTTAGACTTGTTTTTTCTGATGCCACAGTGGACACCGCTCGCTTTATATCCTTGTGGAGTGCAAACTCCGCCATTAATTTTTGTTACCATTTGGGTTCTCCTCTTTGCTTTACTTTAATTATTTATTACAGCACCAAGCCTGTGTATTCGTCCAAACCGAGCATAACATTCATGCATTGAACGGCTGCACCTGATGCGCCTTTTCCTAAGTTATCATAAACTGCGGTGAGCAAAATTTGATCATCTTTTGCGTACACATGAAGTTTCATTCCATCATTCATTGACATTTCGTTTGCGGCTGCAAAACCATCATCTGGAAGTTCTCCAAACGGCTGTACGCAGACAGCTTTTTCATTTTTATAATAGGTATCTAAGATTTTATGTACTGCTTCGCCATCAACTTTTTGTGACAAGTTTTGGCTAAAAAGTGGGATTGTGAGATACATTCCGCTATAATAATTCGACACGACTGGCACGAAAATTGGAGCATTTTCAAGTCCTGTGATTTTGCACATTTCTGGCAAATGTTTATGTGAAAGAGCCAAGCCATAGGTGCGAGGTGCACGATATTTCACATCTTTCACTTCATCTTCATATTCAGCGATCATTGACTTGCCACCGCCTGAATAACCTGTGATTGAAGTTGCGCTAAGCAAAGCATTTTTTGCGATAACTTCAGCTTCAACAAGTGGAGTGACGAGGGCGATGAAGCCGCTTGCGTGACAGCCTGGAACAGCTGTGCGAGTTGAAGTTTTGAGTGCTTCACGTCTGCCGCCAACTTCGGCAAAGCCGTATGTCCACTCATCATTTGTGCGGTGGGCGGTGCTAGTGTCGCACACTTTAACGTTTTTATTGATTTTTGCTGCAATTTCTTTTGCTGCAACATCAGGTAAGCACAAGAAAACAAGGTCGCTTTCATTTGCGATTTTCACTCTTGCGTCTAAATCTTTTCTAAGCTCTTCTGGCAGTGCCACTACCTCGAGATTTGGGTGGTTTTCTAATCTTTCGTGGATTCTCAAGCCTGTTGTGCCCACGCTTCCATCTATAAATACTTTAATCATGATGCCTCCTATGATTGAATACAATTTTACTGTATTATTATACCACTTTATGCACAAAAGTCAAGTTATTTTTGCAAGTTTATACACTTATACAAGGTTATATGCATTATTTTGATATATATATTCATTTTATACAAAAAGCAAGTATGCTTTAGGTGGTTAAAGCGTACTTGCAAATTATTTTTAAGTTTTTTACCAGCCCATATACTCGTAATATTCCTCTAAGCACATATCTAGTTCAAACATTTCTGTGGCAATTTCGATGCCTACATAGCGATAATGCCATGTTTCGTAGGTTATGTTTGTGATGTCGCTTTTGCCTGATGGATAGCGCACGATGAAACCATATAAATATGAATTTGCTTCGAGCCAAGCGTAGCACTCTGTCCATGAGGTGTCGCCAGTATATCCGAAATCGACTGACAAGCCTGTTTGGTGTTCGCTTGTGCCAGGTTCGGCGACATAGCCACCAGTTAAGTCGTACGCTTCATCATAGCTATATCCTTCATCTTCGTATTCTTCAACTGAGGTTACAAAGAGCTTGTTTTGTGATTCGTAACTACGATAGGCGGAATTGATTACGAGTTCTACGCCCTCGCTTGAAGCGGCTGCGACTAGCGTATCGAGAGGTGCGACGAGATCTTCTGCCACTGTCCACCAGTTGCCGTCTTGGTCTTGATAGTCTACAAGTTCCACGTAATAATCATCTGGGATTGGGTTTTCGAAGTTTACTAATAGGGTTTCGTAGCCATAATTTTGGGTTAACACTGTTGTTAGTTCGGTTGTTGTTTCTGTTGTGGTTTCTGTTGTGGTTTCTTCAACAGTTTCAATATTTTCTGTTACAGCCGTGGTTGCTGTTTGATCTTTATTTGACACTCTCACTAGCGCCACTGCTATAAAAAGACCGATAATTATCGCCATCACAATTGTTGCGATTAATTTTGGTTTGTTTGATCTTTTTGGCAAGTGTTGTGGTTTTTTTGTTTGTTGAGGCGTACGTCGCTGCGCTGCTCTTTGTTGCTCGGTTGTGATTTTTTGTTGGGTTGGTCTTTGTTGTTGGGTTGATCTTTGTTGGGTTGGTCTTTGTTGGGTTGGTTTTTGTTGTTGGGTTGGGATTTGTTTGGTTGGGATTTGCTCAAACTCACTTTTTTTTGGCTTTGTTGGGGTTTGGCTTTGCTGTACGCCTTGAGGGGATTGATTTTGATTTGAAATTGAGAAGCTGTCAGCGTTTGGGTCGTTGATGCTTTTTATTCTGGCTAGATATTCGTCATAATCGAAGTTGTTTTTGTTGTTCATTATCTCATTCCTTAATGCGTTTTTTATTAGTTATACTTGTCCATATTCAAGTTTATATTCGTGGGTTTAATTTTACTATAAAATTATGTGGTTTTTTTGTGGTTTGTGTTAATAATGTTTACATGACGTGCAAAAGCACGGACTGAGTTAACAGCCCGTGCCTTTTTATTTTAAGAAATGAGTTTTATGAGGTTGGATTAAAGACCGAACACTGATGCAAGCATTGCGAAGAATTCTTGAATCCATGTGATGAATGATGTGAGGAAGCTTACTGTTTCTTCACCATCTTCAACAAAGCCCCAATCTTCGAGTTTATCACCGAGTTCAGTAACTAAGTCGTTTGTTGCGCCTGCTATACCAGCATATTGATTTGCTGTGAAACCGCCGATTAAATCGAGAACTTCTTGCATTGGTTCTGTGATTAAAGCTGCTGCTTCATCAGTTAAAGTTTCGAAACCTGTTACCATGTGATAAACGAGGAAGAGAACTTGTTCTGTTGACTCTAAGCCGTTGAAAGCTTCGAGGAGTTCAACGAGTTCTGTTACTTCATCACTTTCTGGTAAGAAGTCTGTGAGAGCGATAACAATGTTAACGTATGGTTCGATGTTTTCGAGAGCTGTTACGCTGTCTGCTACTTCGTAAAGAACAGTTGAGAAGATTTCTGAGTAGTACATTTCATCAATTACAAGGTAATTGTATGTTGTATCTTCAATTACAGATTCTCTTTCTTCTGTTACACCATAATCGAGAACTTGTGAGAGGAGCTCTGAAACTGAGATGTCGATATAACCTTCAATGCCGAGGCCTGCGATTAAGCCGTCTACGAGATCCATAATGTCAATATCGAGTGAGAATTTGAGATTATAGATAGGACGGATTGTGTCGAGAACTGCATAAACTGGGCGAAGGAGGTTTTCGATTGCTGTGTTGAGAGCATTTGATTCAACGAAATAGAGAATGTTTGGAACGATTTCGAAGAGTTTATAGAAGAGTTCTTCTGATAAAACTGAATCTAAGAGTCCAAGGATTGGATTCAAGATTGCTTCAACCATTGCAGCATCTTCAAGAGCTGCGAATGTATCGTAATCAACCATATCTTCTGAATCGCAACCTAATGCTTCGAGGATTGGAACGATTGCTGATTCATAGCCGTTATAGCTATAGATTTCGATTGCGCTGCTTTCAGTGCCATCTTCGTCAGTTGTTGTGTATGCTGTGATTGATGCATCATCAACTAAGAATAATTTGAGAACTGGAACGAGTGGTTCAACGAGATCTACGATTGCAGCAACAAAGCCGTCACGATCGCCGTCTTCGAATGCTGTGTATTCTAAGTTTTGGAGATGTTCAACGATACCAGCAACATCGATGTTAACTAAGTCGAGGTCAGCTACGATGTCAATGATCATTGTGATTGTTTCGTCTGTTAAGTATTCGCCGATATAACCGTCAACTAAGTCAATGATTGAATCAACTGTGCCTGTTGTGTAAAGTGATGCGAGCAAATCTTCGAGAAGAACGCTGATCTCTTCACCGAGAACTGCTGATATATCGATACCTAAGAGAGAAAGGATTGAATCAACAGATGTTGGAAGATTTTCAAGGAGATATTCTGCTTGATCTTCTGTCCAATATTCTGATGAATAGAGTAAATCGTTTGAGTTTGTTATTTCGCCTGTTGTTTCATCGAAGTCGTAACCGTATGGTACTGTGAGGTAGTCTGTTACGCCAGCTTCTTCGAGATCTGCGAGTGTAACTGAAACATATTTACCATCATCTTCACTATATGCGATGTATGTGTCATCTCTTGTAACAACATCGAGAACGAAATATTCTGCTTCAGCATATTTTTCTGATGAGAAGAGTTCGCAAATTGATGCGATAACATCTGTTGCTGAAGATGTTGGGCTTAAGATACCGCTGATAATATCAGAAACGTCTTGAACTGCATCTTCGTCCATGAATACTTCGAGAACTTCATAGAAGTCACCAGTTTTAACTGATGCGAGGATTGTTTCTAAGAGATAATAAAGAACACCATTTGTGTCTGCTTTGATTGTTTTGATTGTGTCGCCAGTGATTGTGTAATCATAGCCATCAAAAGCTCCTTCATCATCATAAGTTGCAACTTGATAATCTGGAGCTGCTGTTCTGTTTGTTTCCACATAAATAATTGTGCCCAGTGACGCAAGAACACCTTCATCAAGACCAAGACCATAAATGTCAAGACCTACTGATTTAAGAAGACCTGCTAAACCATTTGTTGTGTCGATTCCCATTGTTGAGAGGTCGAACATTTCGCCAACATCGATTGCAACGCCATCACCAAGAGCATAAAGATAGTTAGGTAAGTCAAGACCAGCTACACTGTTAGCAAGTGATAAAGTTGTTCCTAAATCTGTCATATTGCAATAAGCATTGTAATAGATAGTTGTTTTAAGTTGACTTAAAATGTATGGAATCATATCAAATATAAGACCATACATAACTTCTGGAATTACATTTAAGATGTTTTCAATTGGAGAAGAAAGTAAATTTTCAACTGCTGCATAAACATCAGTGAAGAGCATTTCAACCATTTCAACGCCGTTTGAAATTGATTCAACTGTTGTTTGATCTGCATAATCATAATAACCGAGAGTTTCGTAAATTGCACCTAAAGCATTGATATAACCATTATTTGCAGTTGCACCAAGGTTGAGGTCAATTGTCATATTGAGTTGGAAAGTAATTCCATATGAGTATTCGCCTGAAGTGCTTGCCATATCTTCAGACCAGAAGTCCCAAGTTTGATTTAAGAGAAGAGCTGCAAGAATTGGATAAAGACCTTGTAATGCATTACCCATTGTTGTTGTGAATACGTCTAATTTTGTGCCGTGAATTGATTCGTCGTAAGTTCCATCAGCGATTGCTGCATCGATTGCTGCACAAGCTTCATCAACGCCCCAATTGAGGTCAAGAGAACCATCTTCGTCACAAATATATTCACTTGTCCAGTCTAAACCAGCATTTGTGAGAGCGATTACAATTTCATCTGAACTGCTATAACCGCAATCTGCAACAAGAACTTTAGCAAGGCTTGATGGATAAATAGCTGTGTGAGTTGCTGTACCAGCAAAGCTTGATGGACCAGCATCTTCATTAAATGTATAAGCAGTGTTTAAAGTTACACCATCATAAAGAATATCGATTAATTCTTTTTCATATGTCAATTCAAGATATATACCACTGTAGGTATAATCAGGAGGAAGAGTTGCCCAAACGTCATCAAATTCACCTTGAATGAGTGGATAAAGCAATTCAACGATCATGTTAACAATATCATCTGTGAAGAGCATATCTTCAACAAGTGGCATTACTATTTCATATAATGATGTTGCTGTTTCCACGCCTAAGAGGTCAGTTACAACAGCGAGAACATCTTCATCAGCGAGCAAGCTATCAACAGTGTCAATAACTTCTGTTAAAGTATCATCTGTTACTTCGTAAGATTCTTCTTTGAGTACATCATCATCATATACTACACGATCTGTGTATCCATAATCAACTGTTTTATATGAAGAGAAGCCGTAACATTCAGCATATGCTTCATAACCTGGAACAGCATATGTCATAAGGGTTTCATATTGAGAAATAGTACCCTCTAAAAGATATTTTTCTGTTGTTGAATCATCTTGCATAACATCATAGATGTCAGTTTCTAATTCACCAACTGTGCTCTTAAGAGTTACATAAAGATCAACAGAGAATATAAGTGTTCCATCTGCTTGTGCTGCTTTGAGATAAGCTGAATAAGCAACGCCAACTTGTGAAGTTAAACGATCTGCAAGCTCTGTGAAAATATAATCATAAAGATTAGTTGCATCGTCCATTACATCGCCTAAAATAGATTCTGCATATTCTTCACTTGTTGTGTCAACGATTGAGTTATAAAGGCTTGTTAATGCTGCATTTTGAGTGTCAAAAGTTGATGTTGTGAAAATTGCAAGGAGTTCAGCTGTTTCAACATCTGAAATATCGCCACTATAAGTGAGGAAAAACTCAACAGCACTGTTGATGTTTGTTTGGAATAAGTATTTATATTCATTATAAGTTACAAGTTCTTCATCTGTGAAAACAGCTGTAACAACTTGATCTGAATAACTTGTACCAAGGTCAAGATTTGTGTTGAAAAGAGTGTAAGCAGCTGAAAGTTCGTCTGCTGACATTGATTCAACATCGATTTCTTCAACAGCACCATAAACTTCAGTTAAATTTTTAAGAGTGTCATTATAATCTTGAGCAGCATATGCATCAACATTATCTGTGAATGTTGTGTAATATTCAGTTGTTAAAGCATAGCTTGTGCCATCATAGAAATATTCTACTTTTTCAGAATCAAACTGCTCATAATAACTACAATACACGGCATAATCAGCTTCTATTGTGTCACGATCGAAACCGCAAGCATCAAATATGTCATAAGTAGTATTAGTAGCTTCAAATTCTTCTAATGTTTCTGCTGCATCAACTAAATCATCTAAATTTGCAATTACTTCTTCATAGTTTGATAAGAATTTTTCATAAGATTCAATACTACTATATAAGCTTGAAATTAAAGTTGCTTCATCTTCAACGTCATTATCCCAGTCACCTATAACGTCTACTAAATCTGCATAAGCATCTATATAAGCATCATAAGTGTCAGTTAAAGCACTAGAAACTCCTGCTACTTCACTTGTGTATGCATCTGCTACTTCTGTAAAACTTGGATAAGTTGCGATTGCAGCATCACCTGCTGTTTTTAATGTGTTTGCAGCTGCAATAAATGTAGTTGCTGTTGATCCAGCAGTTTCACTTGTTGGTGAAGTTGGAATGTAAGAAGATTCAGCAAATGTCCATGCACGATAATAACTAGTGCTGCCACAACTTGTAGTTGAATACTCGCAAATCGCCATTGTTACTCTATAAGTAGATTCGAGATTCATGCTAGCGTAATTTTGCGCTGTATTAGATGTATATTCAAGCCAACCAGCAACATCTGTTGTTACGACATTAAGATCATAATATAACCAAAGATATTGGTTACCATCATAATCGCCCATTGCGTGACCCCAGTCTTTATCGCCATATGCTTTTTCATCTAATTCGCCATAAATGCCGCTGTAATCTGCCCAGTTATAAAAAATAATTTTCATGAGATTTGCAACACTATATGTTGAATAATCATCGCCCATTTCAGTTGATAAATTAGAACATAATTGAGTGTAAATTGAATAAGCATTTTCACCATCGAAACTTGCTGAACCAATGCCATCTGAATAACCACCTTGACCATTGTTACTGATGAGATAATCTGCTTCTTCCATAACTAACTCAACAAGTGTTGTAAATGTAACATAATCAGTATATTGGGTAAATGTTACTGTTCTACTTACTGTTGTGTTACCAGTACTAGAAGCTGTACTTGTTGTTGAAGTTACACCACTATAGGTTGCAGATGCAACACCAGCGTCCATAAGATCTAACACTGTTTGAGTTTTGATAGCTGTTACGAGTGAATCCATAACAGATGTTGTTGCAGCAGAAGCCATTAAACCAAATGCAACAGAGCAAGTAGTTAAAAGCATTGTAACTGCGAGGAGAACGCTAAGAGCTTTTTTTGAATAAACTTTTGCATGATTTTTAACAAAAGTTTGGGTTGTTTTTAGATCTTCTTGCAAACCAGCTTTGAGATCTAAAATTTCATTTTGATTCATTTTGTTTCCTCATTTCTTTCTTTAAAAATATAAATTTAACAACGATATACGTTTAGGCGAAACCGCATACCTATGCCATGGTTTGATTATACTCCTTTTTGTTGAATATTTCAACTAATTTTTAAGTAAAAAACAAAAGTTTTTCGCTTTTGTGAATTATAACCTAAATCATTATATATAATTGTGTACTTTTAATAAAAAAAATCAACTAATTGTTAATTGCCGTACATTTTTTATTATTTGTTGCTTAAATTTGCTGTTATTTCTTCTTTTTTAGAAATTTAATGGGGTGTTTTATTTTTCTTTACTGGAATTTTATCGTTTGTATTTATTTGATGAAAAACTTATTTTATAGCGTTATATTTTCGCATAAATTAAAAAAATAAAGAGATGCCTTTTTGACACCTCTTTAATGAATTATTTTGTTTTTTGTTTTGCTTGTTTTTTCTTGGCTTTCTCAAGTTTTGCTTGTTCCACAGCTTCAAGCTTTTCACTTTCAATCCTATCGCAATATGCTTGCCATCTTTTTGATTTTTTCTTATATATCAAAGCAGCCACTATCCAAGCAATACCCATGAAGAATATAAATATACACCAAAACTCTGCAACTGGTAAGTTAAATTTTGTTGGTGCTATGTCTATACGCATTTCTTCAAAGAAAATTCTTTGAACAGAATAAACCAAACAAAAACATCCATAAATAATGCCGTGATATTTTTTCTTATTATTCATCCAAACAAATAAAGCTGCCATTAACAAAGCACAAGTAAACTCTGCACTGCGACTAGGGAAATAAAATGTTTCACCATTTGACATTTCAAATAGTGCTTTTCCTCCGCAGCAACCCAAAGTAAAGCAAGCAATTTTGCCAAAAGCTAACAAAAATATTGCTATCGCTGCTCCTAAGTCCATAGCTCTTAGATAATTCATTCTCAATAATAAACATATTAAAATTGAAAAAACTGGCAGAATAATTATTATTCCATAAAAATGACCTCCGCCCCATGTTCCATAATCAAAATAATACAATATTTTTTCGGATAAAAGACCTAAATCAACATAAATTGGCACGAACAAAGCAACTTGCCATGCTTTTAATTCATATCTTCTTCTTGCCATCAAGACAAGCAACAACACTATAACTACGCCAATAGTTACAGCTGGTTTTTGAAATAAATACATAAATTTTCTCCTTAACTTTTTCTTAACTTTAATTTTAACTTAAAATTGAGAAAAAGTCAACTGTATTTTTGCATTTTCCACAAAAACAAACAAACTTCCCTATTCGGCGTACCTTTTTGGCGGAAACCGCCAAAAATTGTACCAAACGGACAGAAAAATGCGACCATGCAGTTTGATTTGCATGGTCGCAAGGGTTTGTTAAACTCGGAATAATTGACCGAGCATGACGAAGAAGTCACGGATTGCGGTGACGATTTTTTTGAAGAAACTTAGCGAGCCTTCGCTTGCGCCGAGGTCTTCGAGTTGTTGCTCGAGCTTATCGAGCAAATCGTTTGTTGCATCAGCGATTTCAACGTAGGTTTCGGATTCGAAGCCGCCGATGAGCTCGAAAACTGCTTCTAATTGCTTGCCAACGAGGTCACGGCAATCTTCAAAGCTGTCAACTGCCACTTCAACGCCGTAAATCACATAATAGATGACGAAAAGCACTTGGTCTGGCGATTCAAGCTCGCTGAATGCGGTGAGCAACTCTTTCATCTCTTGAAGTGTTTCACTTTGTGGGAGGAAGTCGGTGAGTGCGATAACGATGTTGATGTATGGTGTGATGTTTTCGGTGATGGTCACGCCCTCAATGACTTCGTAAAGCACAACTGTTAATAATTCTGGATATTTTTCTTCGTCAATCACCACGTAGTTGTACGTCGCTTCGCTTACTGACGTGCGCTTTTCAGTTTCGCCGCAGGTCATGATTGCACTAACCAAATTTGTGAATGATGGAATCACAAAGCCGTCGATTTTGATGTCGGCAAGAAGTGAATCGATGATTGAGGTGAGGTTGATGTCGATGGTGAATTGAACATCATAAATTGGACGAACGGTGTCAAGTGCTGCGTAAACTGGGCGAAGTAAGTTGCCCAGCGCAATGTTTAAGCCGCCTTGTTCAATGAAATATAAAATGTTCGGCGCAATTTGAAGTACGCTATAAACTAATTCGTCGGAAACGACTGTGTCGATTAAACCGAGAATTGGGTTGAGCAGCGCCATGATGAATTCGCTTTCATCTTCAATTGCAGCAAGCTCACTTGCATTAACCATGGTGTCAGCTGTGCAGCCCATAGCTTCAAAAATTGGAAGAATGGCGCTTGTGTAGCCGTCATAACTGTTAACTGCGATTGCATCATCATAAACTGAAATGCCCTCATCGCTAACAAGGAAGAATTTAAGCACAGGGGTGAGTGGTGCAATCAGGCGTACAAGCTCCGCTACGAAAGCGTCACGATCGCCATTTTCAAATGCAGCGATTTCAAATGTCGCAATGTGATTAATAATCGCTTGAACGTCAACATCATCAATGAATGGAGCGATAGATTCAACGATCATTGCGATTGTTTCGTCTTCGGTAACCATGTCAAGATATGGTGCGATTAAATCAAGAATTGCTTGGAGGTTTTCGGTTGTGTACAAGGTTGCAAGAAGATCTGACACTGAACCGCCAATGATAGCGCCGATGTCGTAGCCAAAAATAGCTGCTAAACCTTCGATATATTCTGGGAGGAACTGTGTAACATATTCTGCTTTTTCTTGTGTCCAGTACTGCGTGTAAAGTGGGTTTTCAACTTCAACGAAGGTTTGTGTTTCGCTGTCAAACACGTAACCATCTGGGAGAACGTGATCTGCGCCACTTGCGTCAGTGTAAATAATCACATCTTTTTTAAGTTCACCAAGTGAGAAATATTCGGTGTTACCGTAGAAGTAAGGGTCGAAAAGTTCGCAAAGGGCAGCGACAACGTCACCAGAAGAAACATAAGTTTGGCTGAAACCTAAGTTGTTTACAATGAAGTCTTCGATTGCGCTTGTATCGTCAACAAAAGCACCGATAACATTATAGAAGTCACCAACTTTAATTGAGTTAATGATGAATGTCACGAGGTAGTAGAGTACGCCCTCAGTGTCTGCTTCAATGTGATAGGCTTTGCCTGAATCTAAGCCAGTAAATGAAGCTGTTGAGTTTGAATTGATAACTTTAAGCTCGCCAAGTGTGCCGAGTGTACCAGTGTCAAGTCCAGCAAGTTCAAAACCGACTAAGTCTAAAATGCTTGCGAGTCCGCCTGAGGTGTCAAGACCGAGGGAAGCAAGGTTGAGCATTCCACCAGTTGGCCCGAGGTCGATTACGATTGTGTCTGAAAGAGCGGTGTATCCCATAGCGACAGCAGTATAGCTGATTGTTGTTTTGAGCATTCCTAAAATTTGTGGAATGAAGTCAAATTCAAGTGCATAAACAAGATTTGGAATTGCATCTAAGATGTTTTCAACCGGTGCGCTGAAAATGTAATCGAGCAAGCCGTAGATATCATCTAGGAAGATATTTGCAAAGTCAACTGCATCTGTTACTTGTGAGGCGATTTGAGTTGTTGTTGCATAGTCGGTGTAACCGAGTGCATCATAAATCACGCCGAGTGCGTTAACGTAGCCGTCATTTGAAGACGCTGTTAAGTCGAGGTATACAGTAACAGAAATAATGCCATATTTTGCATCTGCGATATCTCTATCTTCTATGCTATCCCAAGCATCGCCACAAAGAAGTGCGCCTAAAAGTGGATATAAGCCTTGAAGAGATGTGCCGATTGCATCAGCGAAGATTTCGCTTTTTGTCATTGAGCCAGTGTAAGTGCCAGCATCAATTTGAGCCATTAATTCATCAACGCCCCAGTTGATAGTGTACGATTTAGTTTCAGCATCATAAATTTCTGCTGATTGCCAATCGTGACCAGCTGCTTCAAGTTGAGCGATAGCAGCTGTATAATCAATAGTGTTGCCACTAAATTCTTTAAGCAGCATTGAAAGATACATTGGTGTGATCGCCATATCACCTAAATAAGCGATGCCTGGCATATCGTAGTTATAACTAACAGAAATTGTGATTGAGTCTGTGAGATTAACTGAACTTGGAAGATCAATTGCAAATTCATTTGAAACAAGCGGATAAAGCACACCGAATATCATATTGATAATATCATCAGTGAAGAGCATATCTTCAAGAAGTGACTTCACAAGTTCGCTAAGACCTTGAGTTAAATCAACTCCAATGAGTTCAGTCACGAGAGCGAGAATTCTTTCATCTTGCAAGAGTTTATCAAGAGTTGTGATGAGTTCGTTTAAGGTTTCATCATCAACTTCATAGTTAGTTGTTTCATCCTTAACTGTGTCGATACCCTCGTAGTAATCACGAACTTCATATTCGACATCAGTTTGGTTATATACGCTATAACCGAGTGACTCCCCTACTGCTTCATATTGCGGGATAACAGTTGAGAGAAGGTAAGCATAATCTTCATGAGTTTGAGCGTTAACGTACGCAGCATAATCAGCACCGCCGCCATCGCTGAATGTGATGTAAATTGCTGTGTCGATAGCGCCAACAGAAGATTTGAGGTTCATGTAGTTTTTAGCATCAACATAGTCGACGCCCATTGATGTGTAAATGTCTAAAGCATAGGCAACTTGACCCTCAAAACGTGAGCCTAAGTAGTCATAAATCGCAGCTTGCAAGCCGTCAGCGTACGCATAAACAGGTGTGAGAAGTTCGTTTGCTTTTTCTTCACCAGCAGACTCGGTAAGCTTTGCTTTTAAAATGTCTAAGTCAGCATAATAAGAATCAAATTTGCTTGTATCTTCATCTGTTTTAGCAAAGATAGCAAGCAATTCGCTTGTTGAATATTTTGCATAGTTTGCAGTGCCCATAGTGATGAAAAAATTAACAGCTAAGTTAATTTCACATTCAAATTCTGCTTCTATGTCATAGTATTTATCTAAATCATTATTGAAGATGTTTTCAGCAGCGATAACTTTATCTGAATAGGTGCTAAGAGTTGCTAAGTACCCATCAACTAAAGTGTAAACAGCTGATTTTTCTTCTTCTGGAAGAGTTGTTAAGTCAGCGCTAGCGTATTGTTCGAGAATGTTGTCAAGCGCAGTTTTGATGTCGTTAGCTTTGTACGCATCAACATTGTCGCTAAACTCAACATAGTAGTTTGCATCAAGGTTATATTCAACAACAAAGAAATCAAAAAGAGATGTTGTTGAGCTGGTCATGATAGCGTAAATGTTATTTGTGAAAGTTTCGTGCTCTGCTTTGAGAGTTTCACCATCGCCAAAAGCTAAAGAGTCAAACTCACCATAGCTAGGGTTAGCAGCAGCAAAATCTGCCCAATCTTTAGCAGCTGTGTCAAACTTATGGATTGTAAGCATTGCGTTGAAGTTTTCGAAACAATCTTCGCTTTGAGTGCCTACCATTGCAGCAAGGATTGCTTTTTCGTCTTCTTGATCAGAGTCAGAGTCACCAATCAAAGTTTTCACAGCGTTACGATATGTAGTAAGCTCTGAAATGTACGCAGTGCAGCCAACTGAATCATTTGAGAAGTAATCATAAACTGACTCAAAAGTTGGGTAATCAGCGTATGCTTTTTGAATTGCATTTTTATAAGCATCAGCAGCGGTTATAAGTTTTGCGCCAGCTGTACCAACAGAAACCGCAGGAGTGCCGATGATGTCTGTGTCAGCAGTGAAGAGGTAGCCCGCAACGCTATAAGTTGTGCCACAGCTTGAACCGCTTGCACTAACTTTATGCATATACATATTGTACACAGTTTGAAGTTTGATGTCAGCGTAATTTTCGCCGCCATTGAACTCAATCCAGCCTAAGATATCTGTGCAATAAACTGTTAAAGTGAAAGTGAGTAAGTCGCCAGAATCAACGGAAGCTTGTCCATAAGTACTGTCGTCATAATTCTTTTTTGACACCTTATCATGATCGCTCCAACTGTTAAAAATCACATCAACGAGGGTTTCGATTTTGTTATCAGTGTAAAAAGTGCTTGATTTGGTGAAAGCTGAAGAAAGACGGCTTGTGAGCTCCTCAAAAATTGAGCTCATGTTTTCGCCGTACAGCTTGCGATCACCAGTTGGATCAGATGCATAGCCATCATATTTATGATCTATTTCGCCACCATTAGCACGATAGAAAACACAATAATCAGCTGCTTCGAGCACCAACTTAACAATTTCATTGAATAGGAGATAGTCGGTGTAAGAAGTCAAAGTCACCAAACTTGATGATTTAGACCCATCTGACCCACTTTTTGTTTGAGTGTAAGTTATGCCAGCAACATTGCCAGAGAATTTGTCTAAAAGACCAGCAGTTGCATCGTCTTCTAGCAAGTCAACAAGTTGAGAAATTGCATCACTGTTAACAGGCTCTGTTCTGTTTGCAGCCAATGCAATCACAGCAAAAGCAGCGCTGCAAGTTGAAAGCATCATAACAAGTGCTAACAAAACACTAAGTGCTTTTTTTGAGTTGGATTTAACAAAAGTTTTTGCGGTTTTCAGGTCATTAGTAAAGCTTGAAAATTCATTCATATAGTTTTCCTCATTTCTAAATAAAATCTCTTTAGCCGCCAACAAGTTATAGGCTTACTTGAGGCTGTGCTATATCTATATTATACACGGATAGAGGTTGATTTTAAATAGATTTTGAGTGAAAAAAACCGATTTGTTAAAAGTTTATCTATAGTACATCATTTTATTAAGTAATGTTGTATTTCATACCATAGTTGATTATAATTTGATTTTAATGTGTTATTAGAACTATAAAAGCTTAAATTTCTGATAATATATTTGTAAATTTATGGTAATTACGTGTTTTGGAACAAGAAAGGAACATTTTCCAAATATTTTCATCTATCTGTAAAAATCTCACTTTTATAAAAAATATGATTTTTTTGATAAATTATTAATTTATTCATCGTTTATTAATTATTATTTGCCGTTAATTTTTTTGATGTTTTTGATGTACAATTTTTTCGGTTAACCGAAAAAATCACCGAACTTTTCCGTCATTCTAAGGTGTTATACATTGACTTAATCAACAATTTTATTGCTTATTTTAAGTTCCCCAACCTAAGAACGTGTAACCTGTTCTTGTTGGTACTGTTGTGCTTAGTTTTAGCGTGACATCTTCGTACTTCGTCTGTGAACTTGGTGCACCGCTGCCGCCATTTGCGTAATATTTAACTGTGTATTCCTCTTGCGTGTCCACTGCGTACACGATGCCTACACCATAGCCGCTGTTGATTAGCGTGTTGAATGTGGCTCGATCGCTTAGGTACGTTGCGTTTGTCCAAAGTCCCATGCCGTCAGAAGTGTAGAGATAGTTTGCCCAGTTCATGTTTGTGTAGTTTGAAATACTACCCCAAGATGTACCTAAGACTGAATCATAATCACCGCCATAACTACTGCTACCTAAATAGTATTTACCAACAAGGGCAATTTCAGTTAGTGTTAGAGAATGATATGAGCCATTAATCTTAATGTCGAAGATTGGTTCAACGAGAACTTTGTAGCCGTATAATAAATCATCAACACCATTTGAGAAACCTAGTTCTTTTAATATTGGATCAAGATATGTTTTATCTGTTGCCCATGTATCCATCTCATCTGGATCAGGCATTGAAAATGAAAATTCTGATTGAGTATAGCAAAATGCCAAATTTGTATTTATACTTGTTGAAAAACCACTATTTTGCAAGGTTATTAATTGCGATTTGTTATACTTAGTAGTAAATTGTAAATTTGATGACATATTTGTTGTAGTACGGAAAATATCGATAGAAAAGAAATCTGATACTGTATTTCCGCTGCTATCAACAACTGAAAAACGATAACCAATAACAGAAGATTCCGTTAATGAACGTATTGCGAAGCTATCAGCTGTCACTGTCGTTCCGCTACCTCCACCGCCTGCTGAGCTACCCTCCCAATCGAGAGCAGAAACGCTAATCACTGTAAGGGAAATTAAAAGAAAAACGATAAAAGTAGTGCTTATTATTTTGATTTTTTTCATTAAATCATTCCTTTCTAATTTATTTTGAGCATAAAAAAAGTCCTGTAAAATTAATTACAAGACTTTAATTAAAATTTGATTTTATATCTGTATTGTTAGCTGCAAGTATGACATTTCATAGCTTCTACAGCTGCACCACATCTTGTACAATTTGTATCAATTAAATACATATTACAAGTTCCATTAGTTCCGTCACCCTCAAGTTTGCCGCAAACACTGCAATATAAAGAACTTCCATATTCTGGGCAAAGTGTAGCATCGACACAAGCTACACCCCATTTTTCAGCATAAAGTGATGGGCAACTTGTACTACCACATATTGTACATCCAGTTTCTCTTAAATATTCTAATCTAGCGGAAATTGTTGTTGATTCAGATGTAGTTGTAGTTGCTGCCGTTGTTGTAGTTGCTTTAGTTGTAGTTGTTGCAGCAGCTGTGGTTGAGGTCACATGAGTTGTTGCAGCTGTTGTTGTAGTTGCTTTTTGAGTTGTTGTAGTTGCTGCTGTTGTGGTTGTGGCTTTTTGAGTTGTGGTCGTTGCGGCTGTAGTTGTAACAACTGTGGTTGGTACTGTAGTTGTAGTAACCTCTGTTGTGGTTTCTTCAACTTTGTCAGTTGAAACTGTGTAAGTTTCGCTCATTTCGCCAAAAACTGCTGTGCCATTTTCGTCACGAGTGAAAGCCTTAACAGCGAAAGTGTATTCAGTGTCACTGTCAAGCTCGCTAACTCTGTAAGTAAGAGTTTCGCTGTCTTGAATTGTTGCAAGCTTTTCAAACTCATCATCAACTAACATATATACTCGGTAGCCGTCAGCGTTAGCGGCTGCGTTCCAGTTAATGCGAATTGCATTTGATGTTTGAGTGCTTGAATTGATTTCAGTTTGAGCCACTTCGATTGTTTCGGTTTCAGTTTCTGTAACTTCTACTTCGGTTGTTTTTTCGATTGTGGTTTCTGTTGTGGTGTCTGTTTCTTCGGTTGAAAATGAAGTTATTAAAAAGCCGATTGCTGCGATTAAACCGATTGCGATTATGATTAATGCTATTATTTGATTTTTTGTAGGTTTTTTCATTAGTTTGTTCTCCTTGTTGGTTTTAAGTTTAACACAATATTATCAATTATATCACAATAGAAATAAAAGTGCAATGATATGGAAAAAGTTTGCAACACACAATAATGATTGATTTGCTGTGATTTTATTTTACTTAACTGAAAATCAACG
>JAWXUR010000026.1:0-23886 GCA_044426265.1 Clostridia bacterium | reverse complement strand
TTTGCTTGTTTTTAGCTGTTTTTTCACTTGTTTTTATTTTTTCTCAGTTTAAATTCCTCATTTTCCCAAAGTAAATTCTAGGTTCTTCCTACTGTGGAATTTACTTTGGGAATTAACGAAAATTAATAGTTTGAAAATGTTTTTTTCGTTGTTTGATATGATGAAAATTAAAATATAAACCCTTGACATTAGATGA
This sequence comes from Clostridia bacterium, assembly GCA_044426265.1. Classification (GTDB taxonomy): domain Bacteria; phylum Bacillota; class Clostridia; order Oscillospirales; family Acutalibacteraceae; genus UBA6857. The sequence goes on along the minus strand of JAWXUR010000026.1, from coordinate 23,690 downwards.
GCTAGTATGTATAATAAAGTGAGTTAGCAATTCCTAACTAAAAACAGAAAGAGGAAATTCAAATGCAAAAATACAATCCAACAATAGAGATTCAAAATAAATATGGAGTATTAGACTTAAGCGAATTTGATAAAAAATCATCTGGCGGCTGCTCAGGCGGTTGCTGTGGTGGCGGTTCTCACGATAGTGAAAGTTCATCTGGTTGCTGCGGCGGCTCAGATTCGTCAGGCTGTTGCAAAAACAAAGTTAAGTTTGACATTGAAAAATTAGGAGAAAAAGAACTCGAGATTTTAGAGCTTTTAAAAATGAATTTCAACTTGCCAATAGTTGAGTTTGTCTTAAAAAGCAGTAAGGAATCAGACTTCGAATCAATTTGCTTATCACCAGTTTTAGTTCTTAATAAAGAAGATGACTTAGAAACTGTTAAACAAACTGCTAAAGCGCTAAAAGTTTTAGAAAGTGAAGAGTTTATCATTATTAATTTAGATGAAAGCTTGAAAAACTGCACATATGAAGAATATGAAGACTCAAATATCTTGAATTATTTCAAACAAACAGTTGAAAATGCAAAACAGTACCCTAATTTCTTAGGAGATATCGCAGTAGTTGAAAAAGGTTTTATCGCTTTGAATTATGATTATCTAATCAGCATTGACGAGGGATATGAAACTAAATAGTAAAAAAGCCTGTCACATGAAGTGGCGGGCTTTTTCGGCACTTATTTTGATTTAATTCTAATAAGCTATTGCTTTTTGCGTGTAATTGGTATATAATCAACTAGTAAAATATAAGTAAAATTAGCGGAGTAAAAAAAGAGGTAATAACGTGAAAATAATAAGCACAAAGAAGCTCACTAAAAAAATCATCAGTATCTTATTGGCAGTTATGTTGACAATTTCAACATGCTTTATGGCAGCTGGTATTAATGACACGGAAGAAATTCAAGAAGTTTCGAATTTCGAGTTTGAAACCTTAGAAAATGCAAATATTCAAGAGCTCGCAAACACAACTTTTAGCCTTGAGTCAGTAACGGACTCTCTTGCAGTTGTTATAAAAGACTTGCTTGAAACTGTTGTATGCAGCGACAGCATAATAAATATGATTGTACAAATGCTTTATCCAATGGTTGATGAGCAATTTAGTGCAATTGCATTTCCAGATCAAATTTACGTCCCAGTGCTTCATTCAATTAAAACTGAATATAACTATACCATCGACGCAGCAGTGGTTGGTGGAGGCTTAGCGATTACGCCTATTGCACTTGCAACTGTCCTCACTCAAGGTGGTTATGCACAGTACAGCGAAGCAATAGCAGCGCTCGAGTTAGCTGGTACTGATTGGCAGTCTGAAGCAATTTACGATGCCCAAACAGACACTTTAACTTTAAATTGGGGCGTTGATGAAGCAGTGGCAGCCATTGAATCTGGCGAGTCAACAGCAAGCAAAGTTGATGTTTTCACTCGGGCAACTGGCGCAGCTCTTCAAGGGATGTATCCAATTTTAGGCGCATTATTATGCGGCGATATGTGGGAAATTACTGTTGAAGATTTCGCAATAGCCTCTGGAATTGTTGATGTTGAACTTTATCTATACACATCAGCTAACGATGGTTACATAAATGCTTTTGCTCCAATTTATGAAATGTTGGGGTACAGTGGCTACGCCACAGCCGAGCAAATTTCCGAAATTATAACCAACTCAACCGAGTTCGTTCAATTGATTTTCACCGACATTTATGCAGCCATAGATGAAATTGTTGAAACTCCGCTTGCAGACATTCAATCTTTAATTACAGAAGTTGAAACCATGCTTAGTTCTGATTCTCTTAATGAAATTCTTTCAAATCTCAAGATTGATTTTGAATATGTAGCAAGAACTTTCGCCGTGAATACATATTCGAATAAAGTGTCAATGGACATGAGCAAGATGCTTGACATTGATGCAATTGAGATTTCAATTGAAATTTCAGAAATAACAGACTTTTTAATGGAGTATATCCTCGATAATGTGAAACAAACTTCAATTTATAGCACTATAGAAGGTATTTTCGCTTAAAACTAAATTGAATTAATAAAAAAACAGTAACTCATTCACGTCAAAATGAGTTACTGTTTTTTTATTTATGATTTACTTTTCTTTAGTTTTTGGATAAGATTTACTAATATTAGTTAACCCCAAAATATAGTCGGTTGAAACCTTATAATGCTGCGCCAATTTAATTACAAATCGAGTTGGTATTTCCCTTTTTCCAGTTTCATAAATGCTATAAACTCGTTGATCGATTCCCAAAATATCTGCAACTTGTTTTTGCATTAAATCATGATCATCTCTTAAATCTTTTAAACGTTTAAAATACATAAAATCACCTCTAAAATTATTATATCTTACTATTGAATGATAGTATTGACTTTACTATCAAAAAGTAGTAAGATATAAAAGAAGAAGTTCGAAAAATTAAGTTTTTTAAAATTAAATAAAACTTATTTTTTTGTAACCTATTAAATAGAAATAGTTGTAATAAATTACATATGAATTTTTTTAAAAAAACATTGATTTTTTATTTCTAAAATGTTAAAATGAAAAAAAGTAAAAAATATTGTAATCTATGATGAAAAAAAGTTTGTAATATAAGTGTAAAGACAAGGAGTATAGATGTTAGCTTTTTACCAAACGTTAATCGAAGATCAAACCCTAAAAATAGAATTTGAGCATATATATCATAACTATAAAAACCAAATGTTTTATGTTGCAAATTCAGTTTTAAAAAATACGCACGATTCAGAAGATGTTGTGCAAGAAACCCTAGCAAGCATTGCCAAAAACATGAAATCAATCGCAAACTTAAGCGATGAAGTTCATCTCAAAAATTATGTTTTAAAGGCAACGAAAAACAGAGCTTTAAATCTGTTACCAAAAAGAAAAAAAGCAAAGGAATTAATTGATATCGATACTCGGTATGATATTAGTGATGATTCATTTTTAGATAAAATTTGCGATAATCACGAGTATGACGAGATTTTAGATGCAATAAACTCGCTAAAATCCACATATAAAGATTCATTATACTATCATTTCGTTTTAGGCTACAGTGCAAAAGAAGTAGCGATCGCACTAGATGAAAAAGTTGCAACCATTAAACAAAGATTGGTCAGAGGGAAGAAAAAACTAATCGAGTTATTAGTTGAGAAAGGTTTTGATGCAAATGGCGAATAAATCGGATTTTTTTAAAATGCTCACTATAGCTGCATCAAGTGAGTTTGAAGATGTGCCAAATGAAAAAGAAATTGAGCACGAATTTTCAAAAAGCTTTGATAAAAAAACGAAAAAAATCATCAAAAACAGCCAATCAACTTTCAAAAATTCAAAAACATTAAAGCGAGTAGCAGCAATTTTCACTGCGAGCTTAGTAATTTTAAGTGCGTCAACCATTCAAATTGACAGTCTTGAAACTATGTTTTACAGCTTTTTCGTAAATGACTATGGCGAATATTCCGAAATTGACTGGAGCGGCGAGCCAAGTGTAATCGAAAAATTTATTGAAGAAGAAACCTATATACCAACATATATTACGCAGGGGTATGAAATTGATTTGTTTGATAGTGGAATGTTTGATACTATAATTTTATTTCGTGATGAATATAAAAATACAATTACATTTCATCAAAAAGTACTTGGCGGTGGTAAATCAAATTATAATACGGAAGATGCTGAGTTGAGAAAGACATATGTTTTTGAAAAGGAAGCTTTGATAGTTGAAAGAGATGATGAACTAATTTATTTAGTATTTAGACATGATGGCTTTGAGTTTGCAATTGCGGGCATTATATCCGAAGAAGAATTAATCAAAATGGCTGAGTCCATAGAGCTAGTAAACATACAAGAATATAAACAAGCAAATGGTTTTGATTAACACACAATTTCAAACGAAACACCTTGTTGGGGGGAATGCTTTTTTTGGCTTTGCCAAAAAAATGTACGACAAAACAAGAAACGATTTTGAAATGTGTTTTAATAAATATTTTTTAAAGCAAATTAGGAGGCACAAATGAAAAGAACTAAAACAAAACTCATGGCGTTAGTCATGGCACTTGCAGTGATGTTGACGCTTTATAGTGTACAGGCATTCGCAGCAAGCGAGGAGTACGAAATTGACGGCGCTGTGGGTGGCATGATTGAATTTGACGCTCAAACAGGCACAATCACAGGTCTTAGCGACGACGTAACATCACTTGTTATTCCAGAAACAATTGATGGCGTAACTGTTACAGCAATCGCAGACCAAGCTTTCTTGCTTTGCAAGAAATTAACTAGCGTGTATATCCCAGCAACAGTAACAAGTATCGGCAGCGAAGTTTTTGCACGCTGTGCAAACTTGGTGAGCATTGAAGTTGATGAAAATAATACAATTTTATCAAGCGTTGATGGTGTTTTATTTTCAAAAGATGGACAAGAATTAATCAAATATCCAACTTCTAAAGCAGGTACTAGCTACACAGTTGATGAAAACGTTAAAATCATCGGTGATTATGCGTTTGATTCATCGTTATATCTCGAAGAAATCGTTCTTCCTCAAGATTTAGCACAAATCAGTGTTGGCTCATTTTCTGGTTGCTACGCACTCAAAACAATCACACTTCCAGCAGGCATAACAGAAATTCCAAATGAAGCTTTTTATAACGCAATGGAACTTGAAACTTTTGAATTTTTAGGTGAAATCACTTCAATAGGCGATGACGCTTTTCGCTATTGCTATGCTCTTGAAAGCATAACAATTCCTCAAACAGTTGAATTAATTGGTGAGAGAGCTTTTTATGAATGTTCATCATTAACTTCACTTGAAATTCCACAAGGTGTCACAAGCATTGGTGGAGGTGCATTTTTATATTGTAGCAAGCTTAGCGAGATAACTATTCCAGCATCTGTTAGCGTTATCGGTGAATATGCTTTTTACATTTGCTTAAGCTTAGAAACAGTTTATTATGGCTCAACAAAAGAAGATTTTGAAAAAATCGATATTGCTCAAAATAATGATTACTTATTAAATGCAAATATCATATATGATGGTGAAGAATTATTAAAAGTTGACGTACTCGAAAACTTCACCAACACCGCAACTCAAATCAGAGTTAACTGGAACAGTCTTGAAGGTGCTTCTGGCTATCGTGTTTACATTAATGTTGACGGTGAATGGGTGAAACTCATAACCCTTTATGGCGAAGATACAATAACTTACAGAGTTGAAGATCTTTTGCCTGAAACAGATTATGAATTCGCTGTTAAAGCCTTCTTTAAGTCTGATGAACCAACAGTTTGGACATCTTATAGCGATGCTATTAGTGCGTGCACTGAGCCTTTAGAAGTCGAAGTTTTGTCAAACTTCACAGCAACATATGATGCAATTCGTGTTAACTGGGAAGAAACAAGATTTGCTTCTGGCTATCGTGTTTACATGAACGTTGACGGCAAGTGGGTGAAACTAGTAACTCTTTATGGCAGCGACACAACAACTTATAGAGTTGCAGACCTTTTACTTCAAACCGATTACGAGTTCGCAGTTAAAGCATTTTATAAGTCAGACGAGCCAACAGTTTGGTCCGATTATAGTGAAGCAATCAACGCTTACACAGATACTTTAGATGTTGAAGTTTCATCAAGTTTCACAGCAACAGTTGATGCAATTCGTATCAACTGGGAAGAAACAAACGGCGTTGCAGGCTATAGAGTTTATGCTGTTGTTGATGGCGTATATGAAAAAGTTGTAACCCTTTATGGTGACGACACAACAACTTATAGAATGAGTGGCTTTGTACCAGATACTAACTATGATTTCGTTGTTAGGTCATTTTATAAAACAGACACAACAACATACTGGGGCGATTATAGTAGCAAAATCAAGGCATACACAGACGCTATCGATGTTACGAGTAAAACTGAATTTTCAGCAGGTGAAAATTCATTGACATTCAACTGGGAAACACTCGACGATGTTTCAGGTTATAGAGTATATTTAATTAATAGCAGCGGAGCTTACGTAAATAACGGCACATATTATGGCGATTCAAAATCTAGCGTGACAATTAATGGGCTTCACAACGGTTATGTATATAAATTTGCAGTTCGTGCTTTTTATAAAACAGACACAACAACATATTGGGGCGAATATAGCGAAGTAGTTTATGCTATGACAAAAATGCAAGCACCTGAAATCACTAGTTATGCAAGAGAAGCAACATCAGTAACTGTAAATTGGGATACTGTTACAGGTGCAACTGGCTATAAAGTTTACTATAACGATGGTTCAGGTTGGAAAACTGGCGCATCAATATATTCAGGCACAACAAAAACTGCAAAAGTAACTGGACTTAAAGAAAACACGACATATCAATTCAAAGTTGTTGCATTTTCTAAAACAATTTCTCCAACACAATGGGGTTCACAGAGCGACACTTTTGAAGTTAGAACCGTATTTTCAAAATTAACAACACCAAAAGATCTAACAGTTTCATATTCATCATTAACAAGCTCATCAGTTAAGTTGACATGGAACGCAGTTGATTGCTCAGGTTACATAATTTTTTATTATGACGGCAGTGAGTGGTATCCATTAGATTATATTTATAATGCTAGTACTAATAGTTACACAGTAACTGGCTTAAAATCTAATACAAGATACATTTTTGCTGTAAGCTCATACAACGCAACAACAACTGATATGGTAATGTGCGACTCAAATAATTTTGTATATATCACAACAAAATAATTAACTTTAATAACAATAACAATAACAAACCTCCTTGACTTAAACGTTGAGGAGGTTTGTTGCATTTTCGGCAGTACACAAAGGCTCTGCCTTTGGAATCCGCAATTTTTTGAAAAAAATTGAGCAAAACTTTTCTTGCTTCTTTTAACTGTAATATTAATATTTATTTAAAGTAAGATAAATTCCAAGTTAATTAAACGACAAATGTATATTGTGTATAAAAAATACACGAAAAATTGAGTTTTTCATATAATTTATATCTATAAAAATACACCACTATGTAACATCTTTGATTTATACTGAATTTTAATTTCAAATTAGAAAATTAAAAACCGAAAAATCAAAGATTTTTGAAAAGAGGTAAAATATGAGTTTATCAATAGGTATAGATATAGGCTCAACCACTGCGAAAATGGTGGTAGTCGATGACGGCAAAGTACTTTTTCATCGATATGAGCGACATTTTTCACAAGTAAGACAAAAAACATTAGAGCTAATGAATGAGGCTCACGAAGTTATAGGCGATCAAAGTTTCACACTCGCAATTGCTGGTTCAGCTGGTCTAGGTGTGGCAAAATCGGCAGATATTCCATTTGTGCAAGAAGTGTTTGCAACAAGTGAATTAGTGCGCAAAACCATGCCGGAAATCGATGTTGTTGTTGAACTCGGCGGAGAAGATGCGAAGATTTTGTTTTTTGATAAATCAGGCAGATTTGAAGAGAGAATGAACGGCTCATGTGCAGGTGGAACAGGCGCATTTATCGACCAAATGGCAACACTTTTAAACGTTGACCCATTGGAGCTAGATAAACTTTCACTGTCACATGAATGTATCTACACAATAGCTTCACGCTGCGGAGTTTTCGCAAAAACAGACATTCAACCACTGCTCAATCAAGGCGCAAGAAAAGAAGATATAGCGGCAAGCATATTTCAAGCCGTAGTTGACCAAACAATAACAGGACTTGCACAAGGTAAAAAAATCGAAGGTAAAGTTATGTTCTTAGGCGGACCGCTCCACTTTTTCACAGGTCTTAAACAGCGTTTCACCAGCACATTAAAACTCAGTGAAGAAGATGCGATTTTTCCATCATGGTCGCTGTACGCAGTAAGCCTCGGTGCATCAATTTATGCTCAGGAAGAGGGGAAAAACTTCACTTTCAATCAAGTGATAAACCTACTTCAAACTGCAGAAAAAGAAAAAGTAACCACCCTTAGATTAAATCCACTTTTTGAAAATGAGCAAGATTTTAATAAGTTTCAAACTCGCCACGCAAAAAACGAAGTGAAAACCGTAGACATAAAAAACTACAGCGGCAAAGCCTACCTCGGAATAGATTGCGGCTCAACCACAACAAAATTATGCTTATTAGATGATAACAACAACATTTTATATAGCTATTATAATTCAAACTTAGGAAATCCAGTTCAAATTGTTCTTGAGCAGTTGAAAAAGATTTATTCACTTTGCGGCGATAAAATCCAAATTGCAGGCAGTGCCGTCACTGGTTATGGTGAAGAGCTAATCAAAAATGCATTCAACATAGATTTAGGCTTAGTTGAAACAATGGCACATTTAAAAGCTGCAAGTTTTTTCAATCAAAAAGTTGACTTTGTTCTCGATATTGGCGGTCAAGACATCAAATGTTTCAAAATAAAAAATGGCACAATCGATAGCATTATTCTCAACGAAGCTTGCTCATCAGGCTGTGGCTCATTCATCGAAACATTCGCCAAATCCATGGGGCATACAGCTCAAACTTTCGCCAAAGAGGGTTTATATGCAAAGCACCCAGTCGATTTAGGCTCACGCTGCACTGTGTTCATGAATTCATCAGTTAAGCAAGCACAAAAAGAGGGTGCAACTCTCGCTGATATCTCCGCTGGTCTTAGCATGAGCGTAACAAAAAATGCGATTTATAAAGTAATTCGAGCCGTGTCAAAAGATGATTTAGGCGAAAACATAGTTGTTCAAGGCGGAACATTTTTAAATGATGCGATACTCAAAAGCTTTGAAAACGAAGTTGAAAGGGAAGTCATTCGCCCTTCAATTGCTGGCTTAATGGGTGCGTTTGGCGCAGCCTTGTACGCAAAAAATGCCAACTTTCAAACTTCAACAATCATAAATAATCAACAGTTAACTAACTTCAAACATTCAAGCAAAACAGCTAACTGTGGACTTTGCGGCAATAAATGCAACCTCACAATCAACATTTTCATGGACGGCAAAAAATTCATTTCAGGCAATCGCTGCGAAAAACCACTTGGTAAAATCAAAGAGGTTAAAGCACCGAATATGTTTGAGTTTAAGCTCAATAAGTTAACTTCACTAAAATCAAAAGATGGTGGACTCGGTAAAATTGGTTTGCCTTTTGGTTTAAATATGTTTGAAAATCTCCCATTTTGGCACGCAATTTTAACTCAGCTTGGCTTTGAAGTTGTCATCAGCGAAGTGTCAAGCAGAGCATTATATCGCAAAGGGCAAGACACCATAGCTTCAGACACTGTTTGCTACCCAGCAAAACTCATGCACGGTCACGTAGCAAGCCTAATCGAGCAAGGCATTGAGCGAATATTTTACCCATGTATGCCATACAGCCTTGATGAAAAAGTGGCGGATAACAATTATAACTGCCCAGTTGTCGCATATTATCCAGAGCTTTTAGATGCAAATATGGACGTGCTTAAAACTGTGAAATACGATAACGCATATTTTGCTATGCATAGAAAAAAACACTTTGCAAAAAAATTAAAAGAGCATTTTGAAAGCGAGTTTCATTTTAAACTTGATGAAGTTCAAAAAGCAGTTAATTTAGGCTATGAAGCTCTCGAAAAATGGGAAATAGAAATTCGAAATGAGGGTGAAAGAGTGCTGAAATTTGCAAAAGAAAACAACATGAAATCAATCGTTTTAGCTGGCAGACCTTATCACATTGACCCAGAAATCAACCATGGATTAGACAAGCTGATTTCATCTTTTGGCATTGCAATTTTAACCGAAGACGCAGTGGCTCACCTTGGTCACGATGTGAAAGTTAACGTCTTAAATCAATGGACATATCACTCAAGATTATATAGTGCAGCAAAGTTTGTGACAACACAAAAAGATGTTGAACTAGTTCAAATCATCTCTTTTGGCTGCGGAATTGATGCAATCACCACCGACGAAGTTCGAGATATCCTCGAAAAAGGCGGTAAGATGTATACAGGACTTAAAATCGATGAAATAAACAATTTAAGTGCAATTAGAATTAGACTTCGCAGTTTATTAGCTGCACTCGACATGAAAAACGCACAATAAGGAGAAGTTATGGCTAAAAAAGAATATACAAATGACGGTCGTCTACTTTTCACCGAGCAAATGAAAAATGAAGGCTACACAATCCTAGTTCCAAATATGCTTCCAATGCATTTCAAGCTGTTCAAAATGGCTTTTGCACTTCATGGCTATAACGTAGTTCCACTTGAAACCACTGGCAGAGAAATAGTTAACGAAGGCTTAAAAAGTGTCCACAATGACACTTGCTATCCAGCACTTTTAGTTATAGGTCAACTAATTCACGCACTTAAAAGTGGTGAGTACGACCTAGATAAAACCGCTCTTATGATAACTCAAACAGGTGGCGGCTGCCGTGCTTCGAATTACATTTTCTTACTTAGAAAAGCGTTAGAAAAAAGCGGCTTTGGTGATATTCCAGTTATCTCATTAAACCTATCAGGTATGGAGAAAAATCCAGGTTTTTCACTTTCATTAAGCCTCGTTAAAAAACTAATTTGCGGCATAGTTTATGGTGATTTGCTCCTATTATTGTCAAACCAAGTAAGACCATATGAAGTCACAAAAGGCGACACAGACACGCACGTTGAAAAATGGGTTAGCAAATTAAGCAAAGAATTTGAAACCGCCTCGAACGTCACATATAAAAGAGTTAAATCTAACTTAGATGTGATAATAAGTGACTTTGCAAGCATCAAAGTTGATAAATCAAGCGAAAAAATCAAGGTCGGAGTAGTAGGCGAAATTTATGTTAAATACGCCCCACTTGGCAACAATGATTTAGAAAAGTTTCTCCAAAATGAAGGAGTCGAAGTTGTTGTACCTGGGCTTATGGACTTTGTTATCTTCAAAGTTGATAATCGCCACGTTGACCCAACACTTTATGGCGGTAGTCAAGCGAAACACCTATTAGCTGGCTGGCTTGAAAATTACCTCATAGGCTGGCAAAATGACATGATAGATGCAATCAAAAAGCACCCACAATTTAGACCGCCACAAAGCTTTGATAAAACAAAACAATTAGTTAAAGACTATGTTGGTTACGGCAACAAAATGGGCGAAGGCTGGCTACTCACTGGCGAAATGATTGAACTTATCCATAGTGGTGTCCCAAACATAGTTTGCACCCAACCTTTTGGCTGTTTACCTAACCACGTTGCAGGCAAAGGCATGATGAAAAAAATCAAGCAAAACAACCCAACTGCTAACATTGTAGCAATAGATTACGATCCTGGAGCAACAGCAATCAACCAAGAAAACAGAATAAAGCTCATGATATCAGCTGCCAAAAGGGCAGCGAGTACCAAAAACCAAGCAACACAAACAATAAACTTCGAGTTTTAAAAAAACACCCCATACATCTAAGAAAAATTAGATGTATGGGGTGTTTGATTTTTACACTAAGTAAGGCTCAATCCGAGCGCCAATGTCTTCGGTGTAATCATACACCTTAAGCTCGAGATTTTGCTGTAAGTCAAGGCTAAAAACGCCCATAATTGACTTTGCGTTGACGATGTAACGACCACAAATCAAGTCGAAATCGCTGTCAAGTGGAGTGATAGCTGTCACAAAAGCTTGAACTTTTGCAATAGTGTTGAGTTTAATTTTAAAGTTTTCCATTTAACGCTCCTAATCTAATTCACGAATTTTTTGTCTTAAAGAAAGTATGCTCGATGGTGAAACCGATAACTCTTTAATGCCATAGCTAACAAAAGTTTCGCATAAATCTTCGTTAGCTCCGAGTTCGCCACAAATTCCAGCCCAAATTCCATTGTCATTTGCAGCCTTAGCCACCATTTCAATCATCTTAAGTACGGCCGGGTGGTCAGCTTGATAAAATCGCTCGAGTTTTTGGTTTTGCCTGTCAATTGCCAATGTGTATTGAGTTAAATCGTTTGTGCCAATGCTGAAAAAGTCAACGTGTTTGGCAAATTCATCAGCCATTAAAGCGGCAGCTGGAGTTTCAATCATAATGCCAAAATCAAACTCGCCAAATTCAATGCCGTGCGCAGTTAAATCCGCCTTGACTTCCTCAATAAGCTTTTTCGCCATCTCAATTTCCCAAAGTGAGATAATCATAGGTACCATAATCGCAATTTTGCCATATAAACTTGCACGAATTAAGGCTCTAAGTTGAGTTTTAAACATATCTTCTTGAGTCAAACAAATCCTAATCGCCCTATAACCCAAAGCTGGATTTTCTTCATGTTCAAGATTGAAATAGCCGATTTTTTTGTCCGCTCCAATGTCCATTGTGCGAATGATAACCTTTTTGCCGCCCATCATTTGAGCAGCTTGTTTGTACACTCCGAATTGCAGTTCTTCACTAGGATAATCGCTTTGCTCAAGATATAAAAATTCACTTCTAAAAAGTCCAATACCCTCAGCATCATTTTGCAGCGCTAAACCAATATCGCCAACACTGCCAACATTTGCATAAAGATTAATTTTTGCACCGGATTTTGTAACGGTTTCTTTATCCTTAAACTCTTCAAGCAGGCGCTTACGTTTTTCCTCTTTAAGAGAAGAAAGCTTAGCAGCAGCAATAACTTGCTCATCAGGCTCAAGCACAAAGCAAGCCTTAAACCCATCAACAACCGCCATTTGAGAATTTACGCCAACAGGTACATCGACCCCAACAATAGCAGGAATTGACATAGTACGAGCAAGAATTGCCGTGTGCGAATTAACAGAACCGCCACGAGTAACAAAGGCTAAAATCTTCGATTTATCCATTTGAACAGTTTCGCTTGGTGTGAGATCATCAGCCACCACAATGCAAGGCTCATCAAAAATCAAATTGTTTGAAAAGCTACCGCAAAGGCAGTGGATAAGCCTATCAGAAATATCCTTAACATCAGCGGCTCTTTCTTTCATGTAATCATCATCCATGCTTGAAAAAGTTTGAGCAAAGTTGTCACCAGTCACAGCAACAGCATAAGGCGCAGCAACTTGTTGAGTTTCGATAATGTTGATAATCGAATCCACATAATCATCGTCTTCAACCATCATGCGGTGAATTTCAAAAATCAAAGCGTTCGACTCGCCAACTTCTTTAATCGCAAGCTCATAAAGCCCCTCAAGTTGAGCCATAGTTGTGGCTTGAGCCTTAAAAAATCTCGCTTTTTCACCCTCAATATCCGTAATTTTTTCACGGCGAATTGTAGGCTGTTTTTGTTGCAGTTCTTTAATCACGCCAATTGCAACGCCCTTAGATGCAACGCTCCCATGATATTTAATCATAATTTTTCCTCCTAATCAGCAATTTTTTTGCTTTTAACGTACACCGCTTCGCTCACTGACGAAACCCAAAAGTCAACGAAAAAACTAATAGGTTTCATCAAGCTAAAAGCAGTACGATAAAAAGATAAACCCCAAATTAAAGTGTTGTGTCAAAGAAAAGTTTGATAGCATCATAAGCTGCATCTTCGTCATCACCAGTGATTTCGATTTTAACAGTTTCGCCAGTTTTAACACCTAAACCCATGAGCGCCATGAGTTTAGTGATTTCAACAGTTTTGCCTTTAGCGGTTAATGTGATTTTGCTTGAAAACTTTTTGCCCTCTTTAGCAAGAAGACCAGCTGGTCTAACGTGTATGCCTAATTCGTCTTTAATTGTGTATTCAAATGTTTTCATCTTTTTATCTCCCTTTTATTTAATCAAATATGATTTAACAATATTTTTTTCTAAATTTATTTTTTCTGCTGGCGAAATAATTTCCTCATTGAGATTAGTTTCATTAGTTATATTCATGCCATTGAGTGAAGTTTCTAAATTGCCTTTTGTGCTTTGATATGCTCTTAAAATATAAGCATCATCATTTTCAGCTTTTTTCAGTACGCTTAAAACAAAGCCTTTTTCAGCTTCAAGCATACTAAACTCATAAGGCACAGTGAAACCGCTGCTATTAAGTTTCATTGCATTGTGTGGCATTTTGTTATATGACACAAACGGAGTTAAATACTCTTTAGCTTTAAGCTCTAAGTTATCATCGTTCATTGTTAATGCTAACTCAAAATGATTGCTGCCAATGAGCTGAGAATCTGGTGTTTGCATCTTAATTCCAGAAGGTCTGCCAGGTCTGCGGAAAAGATTCTCTTTGCCGAGAACTCCAACACTTCTAAACAGTGTGATTGCAATAACTCCAAAATCGTCACCGATTAACTCAAATTCACGCACAGAGTTTGTGAGTACAGCCAAAGAATTTTTCGCATCAACACCAACATAAGAAAGCATAGGATAAATGCTGTCAGGTCTTTCGTCCCATTTTTCTTCTTGCCAAACTTTCATAGCATCATCGATAACTGGGCGCTTAATTGAGCCGAATTGATTATCAGAAATTGAGTGGCTAATTTTAAGATTGTTTGGCACTAAAAGCCTAACTCTATGATCTTTTGCTTGATTTTCAATGTTGACTGAAATGTCAAGAACATCGCAGCCATCTTTGATTGTCACAGTCAGCTCAGCCACCATAACGCAGTCGCATTTTTTAGCTTTTCTGCTGTCTAAATCTTTAGGCACGCACATATTAACCCTTGAAAAAATCACAGTTTGATGTCCAAAGTTTTCGATAGTTGTTTCAGCTTTGAGGTCTTTTGATGACACGATAAAATCATCTTCAAGAGGTGAGAAGTCATATTCATCGCCATCATCACTGCCATCTTCAAAGCTAAGCACTTCATTAAAAATTGCACCGCTAAGCTTGTCTTTGATGTTGAGAGTGCCGTCAGCATTAACATTGATGTGGAAAAATTCATTTTTAGCACTTTGTACTTGTTCGCTTTCGCTCACTTGAATTTCTCCAGCTTTTTCTTTAACCAAAAATGTCTTATATCCCATAGCAGGAATCTCATCAACAAAGTTAATATAGTAGCGAACGAACGGATCATAGTCACCATAGTGAACAATTTGACGGTCGATTAAGCCGGCATCAACAACTTGTTTTTTGATGATTTTATAATCATATTTCGCACCAGTTTCATCAACTAAGTCAAAGTTTTTTATCTTAGTGATGATTTGAGCATCGACCAAGTTCTTTCTTGCGTACGGCAATAAGTTAAACACAGTGAGTTTATCAAGTGCTTGCTCACAGCTGATTGCATCGCTGATTTTGCGCTTATAAAACTTGATGAGCTCGTCTGTTTTATCTTCTGCTAAGAAAAATCTATTTTCAATTTGCTGGTGAACTTTGTCACTGCAGCAGCAACCGATTGAATCGTGAGCATGATTTTTCATGATCTCTTTCCAAATATGCTCGATTAAGCCGTGTTCGTAATCAAAGCCAAGTTTATGAGCAATGCTCGCTAGTGGCTCTAAAATATTAGTGAGTTTGTTTTCTATTCTTGTGTTATAAGCTTTTAAGTCTGCACGAGTTGAAAAGATACTGCGGTGAACTCTCATATATTTTCCATCTAAGAGTTCGCCCTCAATAGTGTCTAGGTTTGGAGTCTTTTCTAATTCATCAAAGATGTTTTCAAATCTGCTTAAAAAGAAATCTTTATCTGGGTAAATCTCTTTAAGAGTGTCCATAACTTCATAAATGTCTTGCTGAATAGGCATTTGATCATGCCCATTAGGCAGTGCAATTTCATCATTAACAGCGCCATGCTCTAACACTGGCATATATTTGCTCATGCGTTTTTCAAGAGCAGTTTTGTCAGTAGGGAGGTATTTACCAATTGCGTACCCCAAAGGAAGAAGATGCACAAGCACCTTTGCGCCGTCAAGACCTTTCCAATAAAAGTTTTGCTTATTAGTTCCGTGTCTTTCGCTGCTGCCACGCCAAAAGATTGAGCGGTTTATTCCAAAGCCGTTTAAAATTTGTGGCATCTTTTCGCTTTGACCAAAAGAGTCAGGCAAGTAGCCAATTTTCATTGGCTCACCAAATTCTTTGCAGTCTTTAAAGCCGTAAAGCAGATTGCGAACGATTGACTCGCCACCAACAACCATTTCATCAGTTTGAGTGTACCAAGGACCAATGATGAGCTTTCCAGCTTTAACAAGAGCATCAACACGAGCCTTGTTTTCAGGTTTAACTGCAAAATAATCTTCCAAAATTGCAGTTTGTCCGTCTAACATATAGTGTGGATAATTCTCATCAGTTTCAAGTCTTTCGAGAATTTCTTCCATGTTGTTAACTAAGAGAATACGAGATTCCTCAGTGGTGAAATACCACTCTCTGTCCCAGTGCATATGTGGGATAACGTGAACATTTTTTGCCATATAAATATCTCCTTATTGAGCATTAATTTGCTCTTTTTTGAGTTTTCTTGATCTGAATACCACAAGTAAAATAGCCGAAATGATAGCACCAACAACAGCAGCGCCAACCCAAACAGCTGCGCCGAAAAGTGGCTCAACATCGCTTAACATAAAGATTGAAAAGATTCCAGCACCAGGCACATCAAGACCAACGCCAGCCACAGCAACAATTGCGCCAGTGACAGCTGAGCCAGTGCAAAGAGCAACGATAACACGAACAGGGTCAGCCATCATGAATGGGATAGCGCCCTCTGTGATTCCGCCCAAAGCGAGAAGCCATGTTGTTTTGCCAGTTTCGATTTCTTGTTCGCTATATTTTTTTCTGCCAACAGCAGTAGCCATTGAAATTGCAAAGCCTGAAACCATTTTCACGCTTGCAAAAATTGCGTACGGTGCAAGCACTCCCTCAGCCATAGCACCGATGCAAAATGCATAAGCAGCCTTGTTAATTGGACCACCTAAGTCAAAAGAAACCATGATGCCAATGAAAGCACCGAGAAGCGCAGCGTTAGTACCGCCAAGAGCACCGAGCGCATCAATCATTGCTGAGTTGAGCCATGCCACTGGTTGCCCAACAACAGTGAAAATCAGTGTTGAAACAATGAGTGTGCTAAGCACTGGATAAATCAAAAAGCTAATAAATCCTGAAAATGTGCCTTTAGCAGGAATATATTTTTTCATATATTTTGTCACAAAACCAGCAATCAAACCGCCGAGCATACCAACTAAAAAACCACCTGAAATCATGTTTGCAGCAAGACCAGCTGCAAAACCAGAAACAAGAGCAGTCTTATCGCCAATTGAATAAGCCATGTAAGCGGCAAGAACTGGAACTAATAAAGTGCCAAGCAAATTCGAGCTAAGTGTTCTAAATAAATATAGCCAAGACCCCTCGGTTGCATAAAGTTCTTGAAGTCCAAAAGCATTAGAAACCATAACAGCAAACGCGCCAATCAAGCCACCAGCCACGATAATTGGAATCATGTAAGATATGCCAGTAAGCACCGATTGTTTCACAATGTGAGCAAAACTTTCAGCTTTTTCATCTTCTTGTACGCTTGAAACTTCGCCCTTGACATGAGTTTCAGCTTTCTTAAGAGCATCTTCAATAACTTTTTTACCATTTCGAATAGGCTCTGCCACTGGCACTTTAGTTATTGCTAAATGTGAAAATCTTTCAGGCTCTTTAACAGCAACTTCAACCGCAAAAATTGCAGCATCAGCATTTGCCAAACGTTCATTTGTGTGTCGATCTTCAACACCATTAGCACCTTGTTTTTCAACATAAACTTTAACACCGAGTTCGTCACCAGCTTTTTCAAGTGCAGTTGCAGACATATATGTATGCGCAATGCCAGCTGGGCAAGCTGTAACAGCTACGATAGTTTTTGTATATTCGATTTCTTGTTTTATCTCTTGTGCAGTTTCTTCATTTTGCTCGCTTAAACTTGCGTAAAGCTCTTTTGGTGAAGATGAGTTAAACATCTTAGAAGTAAACTCTTCATCGCACATTTTTTCCATAAGAGCAGCGAGCACATCAAGGTGAGTTGAATTGCCTTGCGCCTTAGGAATAGCAAGCATGATGATGTTTCTAACTTCGTTATCTGGATCTAAACTGCCCCATTCTGGAACAACGTTTTGAGTTGTCATAACAACAAAAGCTGGTTCAATAACGCAATCAGCCTTGCCGTGAGGAATAGCTAAACCACCCTCAATTCCAGTTTCAGAGATAGATTCACGATCATAAATCGCAGCGAGAAAATCCTCTTTAGATGAGATTTTTCCGTTTTCAAAAAGCACGTCAACCATCTTAGTTAAGATTTCATCTTTGTTTGTTAAGTCGCTTTTTAAAATAATCATGTTTTCATTAGTGAGTTTTGATAAGTTCATAATAGCCTCCTTGAATTTTTTCATATTTCTTGTCTTTAGTATAACCAATATTTCAAGTAAAACTTGTTTTGCGATATAAATTCACGGATTTTTTTGAAATTGTGAAAATATACACAGAAAATTGAGAGTTGAGAATGGAGAATTGAAAATTAGTGTATTTTGAGAAATTTTCGCTGAAAATACAATGATTTTCAAAACATAAAAAGTTTTTTTATATTTTTTGTAACCTGTTTGATGATTTCAAGTGTAATAAATTATAGATGTATAGATGACTAAATAAATGAGTTTATATCATGTAAAAACAAGCCAAGTCTTAGACTTTCTACGTAATTTACTTTTGGCTCAAGAAAAAACAAACTGCCCTTAAAAATAAGCAGTTTAAATAAAAGTGTTAAAGGCGGACGCAACCAGCGTTCGCCTTTAACTGTACTTCAAAAAGAAAAAATTAAGATTTTGCATCTATTTCCATGCCGATTTTAACAAGAGTTAATGCCCTAGTTACTGCACTTTCATAAAGCGAATGAGCGTTTTCAATGGCAAACTCAAGCGGCATAATCTTGTTGACAATAGGGAAGATGCTCCTAATTCCCATTTCGCTCATGCTCTCAGCTTTTTCGCCCATCGAGCCAACAATCGCAATGCATGGCACGCCATAGTGCTTGCAAACCTTGCCCACACCAGAAGCGACCTTGCCATAAGCGCTTTGATAATCCATCATGCCCTCACCAGTGATAACTAAATCAGCATCGCAAACCTTGTCTTTAAACTTGAGAATGTCCAAAATAGTGTCCACACCCGAGCACATTTTAGCATTTGCAAAAAGCATCAATCCAGCGCCAAGTCCGCCAGCAGCGCCAGCACCAGCAGCGTTTCGCACGTCTTTATCCATCGCTTTTTCAGCAATATTAATATAATCCTCCATGCCTTTTTCCAAGATTTTGCGAGCATTTTCGTCAGCACCTTTTTGTCTGCCAAACACATTTGTCGCCCCAAGTTCGCCCAAAAGTGGGTTAGTCACATCGCACATAACATGGATATTCGCCCCATAAATCAGCTCGTTTATTCCGCTGATATCAATGTCATAAATCTGTTCAAAGTTTTTCGGTACAGCTTGAACTTCTTCTCCATTTTTAGAAAAAAATTTAACTCCAATTGCGCTCGCAAACCCAATGCCACCATCATTAGTCGCACTGCCACCAATGCCAAGGTAGATGTTTTTATACCCATTTTCAAGCGCATCAAGCACGAGTTGCCCAGTGCCATAGGTATTTTGAATCATGATGTCACGCTCACTGTCATCGACTAGTGTGATGCCAGATGCAGCCGCCATTTCCATAATCGCAGTGCTTTCAAAAACGCCATAGCCAGCACGAATTTTAACCCCAAGAGGGTTGTTAACATCGCAATATATCATCTCGCCATTCATAGCTTCAATCAATGAATCAACAGTGCCCTCACCGCCATCCGCCATTGGAATTTTAACAACTTCACAGCGACCAAAGATGTTTTTAGCAACTTTTTCGCCAATATTTCCTATTTCAATTGCATCAAGTGAGCCTTTGAAAGAATCCGAAGCAATAATAATTTTCATGGTTTATTCTCCTTTAAGTTTTCATTTTTACCAATCTAGCCAAAAAATAGACTCGATTATTTTGATTGTCTTTGATATTATTGTACATTAAAAACTTAAAAATATTTAATTTTTGATATTTATACACATTTTTATTTTAAAAAGCTAAAAAGTACACAAAAAAGAGCCATGACATTTGTCACAGCTCTTAAGTGTTATATCTTATTTGTATTAAGTTTTATTCAACTTCTTCGCTTTCTTCTTTTGCAGCTTGTGCATTTTTTATAACTCTTTCAAGAAGTTCTTGTTTTTCTTGACTAGCTTGTTCACGAGCTCCGGCAACAATTTGAGAAACCTCTTGCATTTTTTCTTCTGTGAGAGGATAGCCAATCATTGCAATGTTAGTTAAGATATGCCCAGCAGCAGGGAAGATGAAGATTGCAAGCAGTATGCAGTAAAAGAACTTATCGTTTTGATATGTGTTATTTTCAACAACATATTCTGTGTCTTTAAAGCAAAACCACATCATACCAGTTGTGATGAGTGAAACACCAGTTTTGATGATTTTGGTAACAAAGCCACGAGTTGCAGCGATAACACCTGGAATATATTGACCAGTTTGAGAGTATTCGTAATCTGTGATATCCGCAGTCATTGCACCAACTAAGTTAGATGAAACACCGAGCGAACTTATGTAAATACCAAAGAGAAGCATTGTCATAACAATGTTGAATGTTAAGCCTTCGTAAACAGTGCTGGCATCTGGTTTCATGAAGAAAAGTGTATAGAAAAAACCAGCTAATGAAATCACAGTTTGAGTTATAGCAATTCTTTTATAAACAATGGTTGCCCCACGTTTTGATGCCAAATACATACCAATAACAAGCACTGGAAAACCAAATAAAACACTATTTACAATTTCAAAAATTGAGTTTAATTGATATCTCATGAAAATGTTTGCAAACAAATAAATTGCAAAACTTGCTCTAACACTAGCGGCAATTGAGTCAGAAATGTTAGCCACAAGGAATCTTCTCATAGGTTTGCTACGTTTGAAGAAATACCAAAACTCTAATATATTAGTTTTGCTTTTGTTATTGCTAAGCTCATAGTAAGCTTCATTATCACGGTTTTCAATAGCCTTAGCAGCTAAGAAAAGAAGAACGATTGAAACAACGGCTAAGATGCCTGATGCAATTTTCCAAACGTACTGATCTGCCATATCTCCGATAAGACCGCCAGTGATAACAACTGAAACAAAGACAGCTAAAATTGAATCAACAATAGTTGCACCTAAAGCGTAAAGAGGTCGTTGCCCTTGATCTTGAGTGATGATAACTTGTCCAGCGCCAGTGGCAATGCTTAAAACTGTTGCACCGATTGTGTAAAGTGAATAAGCACCAGCGAGCAGCATAACAGTCACCCAAAAAGGTATCTCGTGGGCGTTAACCCAGTCTATAGGATAAAAGAAAACGAAAGTTGTTGGCAAGATTGTGAAAAGACCACCAGTGATCATGAAAATTCTGCATTTACCAACTTTTCCTTTTGGTTTAAAGTTATCAAATGCACTAGCAATAATAGGGTCAGTGATAGCATCTAAAACTCTCATTGCCATGCTAACTAAAGCGATGAGAATGCCAAGCTCTAAAACATTTTGTGTGAAATAGCTCCATTTGCCGATGAGAACACCTAAAGAATATGAAGCACCAGAGTTTGAAGCAAATAATAAAACACGCCACAAATCATTTTTTCTTGGGTCTGTTCCGTCATTTCGATATGAGTTTAGTGTGCTGATTCCTTTTGAATAAAGTTGCTTAATTTTCTCCATAAAATTTACCTCTAAAATTATAATTTATATTGTAAAAATATATATCCAAAAATTTATTAGTTGCTAAATTCTTTCCAAAATTGCTCGCAAATTGAGCGTATACACATCATTAGACCAATGTAATCTGTAACATTATAATTATTAACAATGCGTTTTTCGCCCCAAAAGCAAACTTGCATATCGCAAACTTTGCTCAGTGGGTTAGCACCATAATGAGTCATGCAAACAGTTTTAACTCCACGTTTTTGAGCTTTTCGAGCAAGAGTAACCAAACGCTCAGTTTTGCCAGAAGCACTGATAACAACGATTAAATCGCCCTCGGTGTACTGCTGCGCTATATATTCGCTATCGTGAATTTGATGAAAATACTCAACTTTTTTGTCAAGGCATCTAAGATATCTGCCAAACATCTCACAAAAATAAACCGAATCACCCACACCCACAAACAAAATCCTATTAGCGTTATCCATGAGTTTAACCATATCACTCGACACCGCTTCGTCACTAACATCAAGCGTACGAGCGACATTTTGAGGAATCTTATCAAAAATTCGGCTGGCAACAGTTTTATAATCACTCGGACTATTTTCACTTTGAAGTGCATATTTTAATTCGGAAAAACCGCTGTAACCGATTTTTCGAGCTAACCTCATGATAGCATTAGGCGAAATAAAAAGGTCAGTTGCTATTTTTTGAATTGAAACTTTTGAAATGTTTTCTCTATTTTCTCTTATATACTCAATAATGCTATCGTCAGTATCATTGAGTTTGAATTCTTTTTCATATACTCTTTTTTCAAAATCCATTACACGTAAAATTCCCCTTGATAGTTTTCTTGAATTATTAAAAAAATTCAGCGTTCGTCAGGTAAGCGAAGCGACGTACGCTGAAAATTGTTTGTTTTAAAATGATTGGTTTTTATTTATCACTAGCTAAACGCACATAGTTTTTAAAGAAAACAACTGCATCTTCAAGGCAAGAAACTGGAATTCTTTCGTTTGTGCCATGCATGGTTGATAAAAGACTAACTTCAAATTTAAATGGAGCAAAGCGATAAACATTTTTGCAAATATCTTCATAAAAATATGCGTCAGTTCCGCCCATAACAAGATAAGGAGCAACCACAGCACCATCTTCAAGCGAGGCAGTGATTCCAGAAATAATCTTGAACGCTCTTGAATCTGTTGGTGAAAAACTTGAAGCCTCTTTTGAGTTGAGCACAGTTACTTCAAGATTAGGATTTTTGCAAACTTTTTTGATATGCTCAACAATGCTGTCGGTGCTTGTGCCAGGCATTGATCTGAAATTAACAGTTGCCGCTGCCTTTTGTGGCAAAACATTTGCACTTGGGCTGCCGCTAGACATTGTCACGGCAGTTGTTGTTCTAACCATGCATGCAGCTGCTGGAATTTTCTTGCAAACTTGAAGAAGAAGCGGTCTAAGAGCTGCCATGTTGCAAGTGATTAAGCGAATAGGATAAGTTGTGTTTCGAGCAACTGAATCAAGCAGCATTTTCATGTTAGCGTTGAAACTCGCATCAAATTGATGATTTTCAAGCTTAATGATTGCCTTTGAAAGTTCACCAATTGCAGTGTGATTTGGTGGAGATGATGAGTGTCCGCCTTTAGCTTTAATAGCAAGCTCGATATCAGCATAACCTTTTTCAGCAACGCCGATACCAGCGAGAGTTTTATTGTTAATAACGCCACTAACATTGATTGGCAGCATAGCTCCGCCCTCGTCAAGAACGCAGTCGAGCTCAATGCCACGACTTTTAAGTGTGTTTTTCAAATCTTTAGCACCATTGCTTGAGTTAGCAACGATTTCTTCATTATCGCCAAAGCAAAGATAAACATCACGCTCAGGCTCGAACCCATCTTCAATAAGAGCTTCAACAGCTTCCATAACGCAGATAAGGTGATTTTTCATGTCGATTGCGCCACGACCCCAAATATATTCGCCATCATCGTGACCAGAAAAAGCAGGGTGAACCCAATCGTCTTCAGTGCCGTCAGAAACTGGCACAACGTCTTGGTGAGCCAAAAGTGCAATAGGGTTAAGAGTCGAATCTTTACCTTTCCAGCGATAAAGAAGGTAAAGATT